>NZ_JBEZVN010000003.1:0-451454 GCF_040636995.1 Streptomyces sp. NPDC032161
CCGCCAGGTCCTCCTCAGAAATCCCCACAACAGTCCACGTATCACGGCACGTACAGCAGCCGCATCGAAACCGTCAGTAATTTACTGACGGCTCCGAACCACCGACTATGTTCAGCAAGTCCGCCATCACTCTCCGTGACCTGACATTCGAGTGGCCCGATGGCAGTACCGCGCTCTCGGACGTGAACGGCACGTTCGCAACTGGTCGCACTGGCCTGATCGGCCGCAACGGCGCCGGAAAATCAACCCTGCTACGGCTGATCGCAGGCGTCTTGTCCCCGACCTCCGGCCATATCGACACGATCGGCGAGGTCGGATATCTGCCGCAGACGCTGACTCTTCGGAAGGAGACGACCGTTGCTGGGCTCCTCGGTATCGACGACATCATCGCCGCGATGAGGGCGATCGAAGCCGGCGACGTCGACGAGCGGCACTTCGACACGATCGGCGACGATTGGGACATCGAGGCGCGAGCCGATGAAGCCCTGCACCGGATCGGCTTCACCGCCGGCGACCTCGATCGCCGCGTTGCCGAGGTCTCCGGCGGAGAGGCGATGCTCATCGCCATGACAGGTCTGCGCATCCGCCGCACGCCGATCACATTGCTCGATGAGCCCACCAACAATCTGGACCGGACCACCCGTGCCAAGCTCGCGGAGTTCGTCGACGAATGGCCCGGCACGCTCGTTGTCGTGAGCCACGATCTCGAACTTCTGGAGCACATGGAGAGCACCACCGAGCTCTACGGCGGAGACCTCAACACGTTCGGGGGTCCATATAGCGCATGGAAGGAGCACATGGAACAAGACCAGGCCGCTGCTGTGCAGGCGGCCCGCTCGGCTCAGCAGGCGCTCAAAGTCGAGAAGCGTCAGCGCATCGAGGCCGAGACGAAATTGGCGCGCAGAGAGCGCACTGCCAGGAAGACCCAGAAGGATGGCGGCATCCCGAGGATTCTGGCGGGCAACCGGGCCAGCAAGGCCCAGGCATCTGCCGGGTCGTTGCGCTCCACCCTCGACGACAAGGTCCAGGCAGCACAGGCCACAGTCGACGCCGCTGGTGCCCGTGTCCGCGAGGAGGAACACATCAACCTCGCCCTTCCCGATCCCGACGTGCCGCGTGGGCGTCGCATCGCCGAGTTGTACGACGAAGACCACACCGTCGTCATCCAGGGGCCGGAGCGAGTCGCACTTGTGGGGGCGAACGGGTCCGGAAAGTCGACGCTCATTGAGCAACTCGTCCATGGTGCGGCTCAGGCTCCCGGACGGCCCTATGGTCGTCTCCTGACGGACCTCGTGGGATACCTGCCGCAGCGGCTGGACGGGCTTGACGAGGACGCGAGCGCTCTGACGAACGTGCAGGCCGTTGCTCCCGGAACGCCAGCCGGGACGATTCGCAACCAACTTGCCCGGCTGCTGCTCCGCGGAGCCGGCGCCGATCGTCCCGTCGGCACCCTTTCGGGTGGGGAGCGGTTCCGTGTCTCCCTTGCGAAACTTCTCCTGTCCGAACCCCCCGCTCAGTTGCTGGTGCTCGACGAGCCCACCAACAATCTCGACATCACCAGTGTCGAGCAACTCGCGGAAGCACTCGACGTCTACCGCGGTGCGCTCCTCATCGTCAGTCATGACTTCGCGTTCCTCGAGCGGATCGGGATCGACACAGTCATTGAGCTCAACGAGAATGGACGCATGCACCAGCGACGCGACCTGAATTGCTGAGTCTTTGACCTCGCCGTTTCTGCTCGGGCGGAGTCGAGCGGTGGCCCGGAACGCGAAAGTGCCTTCTGAACTGGGACGCTGAACCTTGTCGAGGGGTTCTGTCGGCCCGGGTGGAAGGCACTTTCCGCGTGAGGGCTGTCGGTTCGCGTCCCCGGGTTCGTGTCTCCGCTGACGGAACGGGGGTGGTCGGGCATGCCGGAGCGCGTCCGCTGGCCGATCTCGCCGATGCAACCGGGTCGACGAGTGCGTACTCCACCGTGTTGTGTCCGCTGCGGCCGCGTGGGACCGGCCGTGATCCCGGCCGGGTCGCCGTCATGTTCGCCGGTGACCGCATGCGGATCCCAGGGCAGAGCCGCCGCCTCCGTGGCGACGCGGTCGGCTGTCCGGGGGTGCTGCGCCGGCGCGAGCAGGAGTCGGCCGACCGCCCGGATGGGGACCTCGCTCACGGCGACCATGAGTCCGGTCAGGGCGTCGAAGACGGCCCCGTCGGTGAACACGCCGTACTGCGAGGACGGCCGCAACACCTGGCCCAGCAGGTCGTCACTCGGCCGCCCCCCCTTCGGCGCCGCTCCATCACACCCAGCGGCTGCCGGCAGAACCGTGTCTGGTGGCGACGCCACGCGCGGCGCTCGCGGGTTGGCGGCTTCGTGTCGCGACAGGACCGTCGGATCAGCCGATCAGGGTGTCCTTCAGCCAGGGGGCGATCACGGCCATCGCCTCGTCGAAGCATGAGATGGCGCAGTGGCCGGTGTCCGGGATCAGTTCGACCCGGGTGTCCCGTCGGCCCTCGAACACCAGGGTGTCGTCCAGTGGGACGTGGACGTCCTCGGTGCCGTTGACCACCAGCATCGGCCCATTGGTGTCCTGGTCCAGCAGCGGGCGCAGGTCGAAGGCCGCGAAGGCCTCGTCACGCTCGGCCGTGCTCGGCATGGCGTCGAAGCCCAGGGCGTTGCCGACGATGCCGTCCATGCCGAAGGCGAAGCCGCGGCCCGGAGCGAAGGAGCGCTCCACCGGGCCGCCGAGCACCACGGAGGCGTCCACCGCCCCGGTCAGTCCGGTCCGGGCAGAGTAGTAACCGCCCATCGAGATGCCGAAGTGGCCGACCTTCCCGTTGCCGATCGTGCGGGCGAAGGCGACCAGTCCGGCGATCACCTCGGCCCCACCGTCCGGGGTCATCGGCAGGTGGGCGGTCTCGCCGGTGCCGACGATGTCGAACAGCAGCAACCGTGCCGGCAGCGCGAGCGCGAGCTGCTCCCACATGCCGTGCAGGTCGGTCTTCCAGGAGTCCACCCCGCCGCTGGCCAGCACGACCGGCGCGTCGGCCGGCAGGCCGGGGGCGGCTATCAGGTGGATCGGCAGGGTGGCCTCGCCACCGCGGTACGGGACGGTGAGCGTGCGGCGCTCGAACTCCACCGGGAAGCCGGGGGCGGCGAGGGCGTACTGCTCGGCCTGGCGGGCGAGCGCGGTGCGCTTCGGGCCGTCGGCCAGTGAGGGGAACTTGGCCCAGCCGTACGCCTGCGCGGCCAGGCGGTGGCGCCCGGCCTCGGCGTGCCGGGCGGCCAGGGCGGACCACTCGTACACCCAGCTGCCGGGCCGGTCGGGCCACATCTCGGTGACGGCGGCGCGGACCGCGTCCACCTCGTCGACGGGGAGGCCGAGGGTCATCTGAGGGTAGCGCTCGACGAACAGGTCCTGCGGGTCCAGGGGCCAGGTGAAGGACATGGTGATGCCTCCTGCTGCACTTAAAGCCGGAACTCTTGCATTAGCGACTATGCACCCGGGCACCTCTTAATGCAAGCGCACTTGCGTTAAGGTGGTGGTCGAGGTGATCGACATATGACCGAGGAAGAACCGGAGCCGATCCGCCGCCGCCCTGGCGGCCGCGCCGCGCGTGTCCGCCAGGCCGTTCTGACGGCCACCATGGAGGTGCTGGCCGAGGAGGGCATCGCCCGGCTCAGCATCGCCGAGGTCGCGGCCCGCGCCGGGGTCAACGAGACCACGGTGTACCGGCGTTGGGGCAGTCGGGAGAAGCTCGTGCTGGACGCCATGCTGGTCGGCAGTGACGAGGGCATCCCCGTCCCCGACACCGGAGCCGTCCGCACCGACCTGGCCGCCTTCGCCCGCGCGCTGGCCGAGTACCTGGCCACCCCGGCCGGCCGCTCCGTTGTCCGGGCGGCCTCGCTCAGCTCCGACGACCCGGACCTCGCCGAGGCCTGGCAGACCTTCTGGCAGTCACGCCTCGCTCAGGCCGGCGCCATCGTCAGCCGGGCCGTCGAACGCGGGGAACTCCCGGCGGACACGGACGCGGCCCTGGCACTGGAACTGCTCTGCTCCCCGCTCCAGACCCGCTCTCTGCTCGGCCATCGCCCGATCGAGCCGGACCTTCCGGAGCGCTTGACGGACTTGGTGCTGGACGGCCTGAGGGGGAGGGGTCAGCGTGGACTTTAACCTCGGGCGCCGAACGATACGTCGCGCTTGATCACTCGGTGCGGTCATCGACGTACGTGAAAGCGGCCTTCGTCCGAACATGTGCTCCGACCAAGGAACACCTGTCCAGCACGAAAGCCGTGAGGACGAGTCCGCTGCATGGCGGTGACCTACCGCGCCTAGGATCGGGCATTGTGTTTTCCCCTCCCTCTTTCATCAGCGACGACGCGGTCGTACGTGCGGTCGCCGCCCACTGGCTGCCTCGGGCTGCCGAAGTCGACTACCTGCCCTGGGGGTTCGGCGCATACCACTGGCGAGTGTGTGGCGCCGGCAGGACTCTGTTCGTCACGTTGGACCGATTGGCGCCCCGGCACACCGCGAATTCGCTGGAGGCTGCTTATGCGGGGGCCGCCGCGTTGGCGGCCGGCGGTCTGGATGTGGTGTGCGCACCGGTGCCCGCCCGGTCCGGGGGCTTTACCGTCGATGTCGGGCCCGGCGTGCTCAGCGTGACGCCGTGGCTGGACGGGCGGTCTCCGACCGCGGCGGAGGCCCGAGAGCCCCAGCACGTCCGTGAGGTCGTCGCCGCGCTGACCGCTCTGCATCGGACGGTTCCGCCGGACGGCTTGCCGCACTGGACTCCACAGGTGGGCCCGGAGTTCGCCGACGAGGTGCGCGTTCGCACTGCCCGGCCCTGGGCATCCGGACCCCTGGCAGAGAAGGCGAGGGGCGCGCTCGCCGCCCGCTGCGACGCGATCAGGCGTTGGACCGTTCGTTATCTGGAGCTGGCGGACATCGCACGGGCCCGTCGGGACACCTGGGTGCCGACCCATGGCGAGCCGCACTTCGCCAACCAGGTCATGAGCGTCCGCGGACTGCAGCTGGTCGACTGGGAGTCGCTGGCTCTCGCGCCGCGCGAGCGGGACTACGCCGATCTGCTCGACGCGGCCGCCGGCGCCGGGCTGAACCCTGACCCGGCGATGGTCGAGCTGTTCGCGCTCGACTGGCGGCTTTCCGAGATCGCTGAATACGCGCGCTGGTTCGCCGCGCCGCACACGGGCACCGACGACGACCGCACCGCATTGGCAGGGCTGTACGAGGAGTTGTCGGACATCACCGGATGCCCCTCGGCCGAGCAGCCGGGCGGCCTCCGCCGGGATGCGGGGCGATCGTGGGACTCCGTTCACGACGACAGCACCGGCGTGCCGGGAAGGAACACGGCACGGTGAAACCCTGACCGCCTTGACGGCCACGGGGTTGTCGCCGAGTTCGGGCCGGCGCCCACAACTCATGGCCATCGGCTCCGCTCATGGCCAAGCTGCAACGGCCGGTCCGGTACCTCGATCGGCGCGCCTGCGGGAACGGCCGCCGCGTCACGTCACGTGCGGCCCGGAGACGAGGCGACCGTTCTTGTCATAGGGCCAGGCGTTGGCGACGCATCCGTGCAGACCCTTGATCTGCTGCATCATCACGGGGGCCAGTCGCCCGGGACCCGCGCAGGTCATGTGCGTGTGGCCCAGGAAGTGTCCCATCTCGTGGTTGACGATCAGCGCCCGGTAGTCATGGATCGGACCGTCGAACGTGGGCGAGCCCTCGACCCGGCGTTTGAGGTTGACCACCACCCCGTCGGGGACCTCGCAGCTGTATTCGCCCTTGGCCGGTCAGTGCAGCCCGCGTGGCGTCGGCGGTCAGGGGCGCGGGCTTGGAAGAGGACCGCTCTGAGCAGCACGGGCCGACAGATGCGAGGGCGGTATGACCTGTTCCAGCTCTCTTCCCAGTCTCTGGGCTTCGCCACGCACCTGGGCGGGGACATCTCCCTGCTCTGCGATGAGGCGGTTGTAGATCGGGGTCTCGTGAAACACGGGCAGTATCTGCTTTCTGGTGGTGGCGACGGCGCCTTCCTGGTCACCGTCTGCGGGACGGGGACCCCGCGAAGGCGGTGGAACGGTCAAAGCTGCGGGTCGAGGCCGAACTGCTTCGTCAGGTCGGCAGCGGCCCGGCGGACCATGTCGGAGTCCGGTGGGCCGGGAGCAGCGCCGAGGTGCTCATGCAGTCGTGTCCAGGAACGGGCCATGCCTCGTAGCCTAGAGGCCGGGTCCGACATCACCGGACCGGCAGAACCTTGTCCAAGGCATGTGTGCCGGTTGCCGGCTGATGGTCATGGGGAGGCTGCCGGGCACACCCCACGCTGTGCGGCAGCAGGCCGGGCCGAGGGGGCGGTGCCGGAGGGCGCCGCCCTCTCGGTCTCGTCGGCCGGTGCCGACGGAGCTGTACGAGGTCGCCGAGGACGGCACGAAGCTGCGCCCGGTGCACGCCGAGCGCCCGAGGGGGTGGTATGCCGGGCGGCCCGAGCTGGATGGGGCCGCCCCGATCGAAACGCCCGGATCGCTCTCGCTCGTGTCCGCGATGGTCCGACCGTCATCGGCGAGCCGGCCCGGGCCGCGCACATCGCCCCTCCGCCCTTCGCCACGCAGCATTCCGGCCGCGGCACTTCACCCGGGCCACGACCTTCAGGAGATCGTGAAGTACAGCACCGCAGCCGATGCGGGATCGTCCACCCCGACGGCCAATGTCCACGACTCGACCATTGGCCGGCATCGAGCCGCCCACGGCACCGACGCGTCCAGCGACCTGCTGGTCGCTTCCTGGCCCGGATCCGAATCCTGCGGCCGACGGCGCGGGCCCGTTCCCGGGCAACTGAGCGCTTCGGTCGGCGAAAGCCGCCGCCGAAGCGCTCAGCCGCACCACCGACCACTCGGCTTTTGAAGGCTGGACCTATGACCGCGGCGCGACGTCGACCTCGCGGAGCAACGCAGCGAGCCGTCCGGGATCGACATGAAACGGTGGAGGACAAGGGGGAGGTCTTGCCGACCTCGGAGGCCGGAGGCCCCCGTTGCGGAGCCACGAAGAAGGCAACGGGGAGCCAGGGATGGTTCAGCGCCCGGACAGGTACCGGCCGGGACGGGTGCCGAGGTGCCGGCCGTGATGGACGACCAGCTCTCCGTTGACCAGCACGTGCGGAACGCCGGCCGTGTACGTGCCGGTGAATGCGAACGTGTCCTGCGCGGCGAGGACCGAGAGATCGAGCACGGCCAGGTCGGCATGCTGCCCGGGACGGATACGGCCGCGTTCGGACAGCCGGAAGCGGTCGGCGACCATCGAGGTCATCTTGCGCACCGCCTCCTCCAGACCGAGCGTTTTGGCGCGCAGCACGTGGTGGGCGAGGTAGTGGACGTGGCCCGTGAAGAACAGCGGATGGCGGGTCCGCGCCGCGAGCGGGCCCTCCGTGCGGCTGGTGAAGCCGTCCACGCCGAGACAGAACAGCGGGTGCGCGACCGCCTCGGAGACGTGCTCGGGTGTGAACAGCCGCCCCATGAGCTGCACAGTGGGCATGTCGGACCCGGCCTCCCGCAGGACGTCGAAGAATGCGTCCCAGCAGTCCTGGCCACGCATCGCGGCGATCTCGGGAAAGGACAGGCCCTCCAGCTCCGGTGTGGCGGGGCTGGTCGCCAGGACGACCCTTTCCCATTGGCCCTTGTGCACGAACCGCCAGTAGCGGTCGCAGTCCTGGCGCAACCGCCGCCGCACGTCGGGGTCGCCGAGCCGACACGCCGCGCTCCCGGGGCCGTCGGCCAGCAGCCAGGAGGGCAGCAGCCCGGCGGCCAGTCCGATGCCGTGCGGATACGGCGTCATGTCGGCGAGTACGTCCAGCCCCGCCTCCCGCTCGGTGGCGAGCCGAGTGACGGCATCGTGCCAGGCGCCGTCGGGAGCACCGGTGTCGTGGCGGACGTTGAGGTGGGAGAGCTGGGCGCGCAGCCCGCTGTGCCGGGCTACGGTGAGGAACTCCTCGACGGCGTCGAGCAGGTGCGCGTCCCGGTTGCGGATGTGACTGGCGTAGATCCCGTCATATCGCTTCAGGACGGCTGTCACATCGGCGAGTTCACCGGTGGTCGCGTCCCGCCCGGAGCCGTACTCGAGGCCGCTGGACATCCCCAGAGCTCCGGCTTGCATGGCTTCTTCGAGCAGGAAGGCCATCCGTGCGAGTCCGTCGGCGCCGACGGACCCGCCCCGTACCCGGGCGGCGTCGCGCAGGGCCGTGTGCCCGACGAGCCAGGCGAGGTTCTGCGCCGTGCCCCTGTCCTGCCGGTGCACGACGTCCAGCAGTTCGGGGAACGTGCGCCAGGAGACCGGCCCTTCGTACCCGTAGGCACGCAGGGCGCGACGGGCCTCGTCGGCGCCCGCTTCGGCCAGGGGCGCGTAGGTCACTCCGCAGTTCCCGACGATCTCGGTGGTGACTCCCTGGCGAACGGTGCTCTGGGCGTCCCGGTTGCCCAGCACGGACCAATCGCTGTGGCTGTGTGGGTCGATGAATCCGGGCGTGACGGTCAGGCCGGTCGCGTCGATGCGCCGGGCGGCTTCCAGGCGGAGGCGCGCGCCGACGGCTACGACGCGGCCGTTCCGCACCGCGACATCGGCCCGGCGGGCCGGCGCTCCGGTGCCGTCGACGACCTGACCGCCGGACAGCAGGAGGTCGACGCCTGACGAGACAGTGGTGGACGAGGCAGAGACGGGCATCAGCGCAGCTCCTCCTGGTGGCGGTCATGGACCCGGCTGAGGAAGGCGAGCGACACCAGTGCGCCGCAGACCAGATAGAACGCCGGGGCGACGGAGACACCGGTTCGGGTGGCCAGAAACGTGTTCACGAAGGGCGCCGTGCCGCCGAAGACGGCGGCGCCGATGTTGTACGAACTGGAGAACGCGGTCGAGCGGACCCGGGTGGGGAACAGTTCGACGAACAGCGCGGCCATCGGCCCGGAGACGGCGGCGAACAGGACGACGAAGACCACCTGCCCGGCGAGCGCCCCGGCGAGGGTGCCGCTCGTGGCGAGCAGGAAGACCGGATACGTGGCCAGGGCGTAGAGCGCCAGTGCGCCGCCCATCACCTTCTTGCGTCCGACCCGGTCGGAGAGCGCGCCGGCCGCGACGATGAGCGGCACCTCGATCAGCAGTGCGATGGCGTTGGTCGTCAGGGCGTCCGCCAACGAGAGCGCGCCGACCGCGTGGAGGAAGGCCGGGAAGCTGGTCGCCGTGTACCCGTAGAGAGTCACGCCGAAGACGATGCCCAGCACGAGCAGCCAGTTGCGCCGCGTTTCCGTGGCCGCGCCGATGCCGTTGTCCGCGTCGGCACTGCTGATGCGGCTGTCGCCGACCGTGGTGTCCTCGGGCTCCACCTCCTGGTGGCGTATCGGTTCGCGGGGGGTGTGCAGTTCGCGGTACGCCGGGGACTCGTCCAGCTTCAGGCGGATGAACAGCCCGACCGCCGCGACGATGCCACCGAGGAGGAACGGGATCCGCCACCCCCAACTGTCCACAGCCGCCTCAGGCATGAGCCGGACGACCGCCATGGCGACGCCCGTTCCCATCAGGAAGCCCGCCACTGTCGAGGCCTGCAGCACGCCGGAGTAGAGACCGCGGCGGCCGGTGCGTGCGTACTCGATCAGGAACGTCGCGCCGCCCGTCCACTCCGCGCCCGCAGCCAGTCCCTGGACCATCCGCAGCGCCACGAGCAGTGTCGGGGCGAGCATCCCGGCGGAGGCGTGGGTGGGGAGCAGCCCGATGAGCACGCTGGCGACACCGACGGTCACCATCGTGACCGCGAGCATGCTCCGGCGTCCGGCGCGGTCGCCCAGCCGACCCAGGACGATCGCCCCCAGCGGACGGCACACGAACCCGACCGCGTACGACGCGAGCGTCACCAGCAGCGAGACCGTCGGGTCGTCCGAGGGGAAGAACAGCCGCCCGATCACGGCCGCCATCGACGCGTAGATCGCGAAGTCGTACCACTCCAGCACCGTGCCCAGCACCGCCGCCGCCGTGACCCTGCCGGGAACGCCCCGGCCGCCGTCCGCACGCGCGGACGGCGTCGTCGGCTTCGTCAGCTCCATAGCTCCGCCTCTCCTGTGGGGCCTGTGGCCCAGGGCGACGAACGTAGACGAGCAAATGGCAGATGGTCAACCATCCGCCATTTGTTATCGTTGGCGGGACGACCGAAGGAGCCCTACACGATGGCGGCATCGCCTCCCCATCCGCCCGAATCCCGGCGCGACTGGATCCTGCGCAACCTGCGCGAACGCATCGCGCACGGTGAACTCCCCGCAGGGGAGAGGCTCATCGAACGAGACATCTCGGTGCACTACGGCATCAGCCGGGGCCCGGTCCGCGAGGCGATCATGGTCCTGGAGCAGGAGGGGCTGGTCATCACCCATCCCTATCGCGGCGCCGTGGTCACCGAGGTCTCCCAGAAGGAGATCGAGGAGATCCTGGTCCCGATCCGGCTGGTGATCGAGAAGGCTGCCTTCCGCGCCGCAGCCGAGGCAGCCGACCAGCAACTGTTCGAAGCCCTCGACGCACTCGTGGGACAAATGGAGTCGGCAGCGGCCGAGCCCCTGGACGTCAAGTCGCTCGCCGACCTCGACGTCGCGTTCCACGAGACCGTGATCACCGCCGCCGGGCACATGCAGCCACTGCGGATCTGGCGCACCATCCAGCCCCGGGT
The DNA here is from genome assembly GCF_040636995.1 of Streptomyces sp. NPDC032161. Classification (NCBI taxonomy): domain Bacteria; kingdom Bacillati; phylum Actinomycetota; class Actinomycetes; order Kitasatosporales; family Streptomycetaceae; genus Streptomyces; species Streptomyces sp. NPDC032161. The sequence goes on from NZ_JBEZVN010000003.1 coordinate 10,696, forward strand.
GCGGGCCTATTTCCTCCGCGACGCCCCGCACCACGAGAACCCCCATGGCGTCGTCGACCAGCACCGATCTCTGCTCGATGCTCTGCGTTCCGCGGATCCGGAGCGGGTCGGGCGCGAGATCACAGAGCACATCGGGATCTATCTCGGCGGCTGACGACGGTGGGTGGCGCGGGTGACGGCGCAGCCGGTCGGCGGACCCGGCCACCCCCACTGACAGAGTGTCGGCCAGATCACCGGCCTGCCCACCGCCGCCCATCATCCGCTCGGCCGGCTCCACGCGCGGCCCTCGCCCAGGACAACCCCGCCGCGCCCGTCGCCCCCCTGAACGCCACCCGCCCCGGCCCCGCCGCGCAACTCGACAAGCGCGGCTCGGGCCTGCACGCCGTCGGTCACCGTACCGACGCCGATGCGTGCGACCTCGCCGATGTCCGCTCGCAGGCGGCCGACGACGTCGAGCGCTCCCGGCGTGGTGAGCGTGAGCTCGATCTCGCGGACGCCTCCGGCGACGAGTTCGTCGACGACGGGGCGGTAGCGGTCCGCCGACGGGGCGCGGAGGACCGCGATGACCTTCGACAGGGGTGTTTTCGGCATGCTCACGCCCGCGGGTCGGCGAACGCGGGCCGCGTGCCGTACTTCTCGACCGCTTCCGGGTCGAGGGACACTCCGAGTCCGGGGCCGGAGGGAATGTCGAGGTATCCGTCGGCGTCGAGTCGCCAGCCCCCCGCCACCAGGTCGTCCACATAGGCCGACCCGGTCTTGTACTCGACGAGGTCGGTGGCCGCGAGTGCGGACGAGAGCTGCAGATCGGCGGCGAGACCGATGGCCGTGTTCCATCCGTGCGGGATCAGCCGGATGCCGAGGTCCTGGGCCTCCCAGCCGATCCGGCGCGACTCGCTCAGACCGCCTCCCTTCGTGGTGTCGGGCTGGACGATGTCGAAGGCGCGGCGCCGCAGGTAGGGGGCGAAACTCTGCCTGCGGGTGAGGACCTCGCCACCGCTGATGGGGACGGGTGAGCCCGCGCGCAGTTCGACGAAACCGTCGAGGTCGTCCGGCGCGAGTGCCTCCTCGAACCAGGCGACGTCGTAGTCGGCGAGCATCCGCGCGGTTCGCTTCGCCCATGCCAGACCGCCGGGGAAGAAGCCTTCGGAGCCGCCGGCGTCGACAGCGAGCAACCGGTCGCCTATCGCGGCGCGGGCGGCGGCGACGGTGCGCTCGTCGGTGTCGGCGTCCACCCGTCCGAACTTCCACCAGCCGATCTTGAACGCGGTGAATCCCTGCTCCACGAGCTGGGTGAGGTTCTCCGTCATGGGTCCGGCCTCATCCATCAGCACCGACGCGTAGGGGCGCACCCGGGTGCGGTGGCGCCCGCCGAGCAGTCGACCGACCGGCTGGCCGAGCGCCTGTCCGGCGATGTCCCACAGGGCGATGTCGATCGCGCTCGTCGCGTGCGTGAGCGCGCCACCCCGGCCCATCCAGAAAGCGGTCTGGTGCAGCGTTTCGGTAATCCGCTCGACCTCCACCGGGTTCTGTCCGACGAGGTGCGGGAGCAGGAGGTCGATCGCCCCCCGGACGAGGTTCTCGGTGGTGAACGCGCTTCCGATGCCCGTGACGCCTTCGTCGGTGTGGACGGCGACGAGCGTGTGCACCACATCGTCCGGGCGCAGTTCGTTCGACCAGCCGCCCTCGGGGGTCGCCCCACGAAGACCGCATGTCTCGACCCTGGTGATTCTCATGAGTGCCTCTCGTAACGGGTGCCATCGCCGCGGGCGCCGACGAAGCGGCGGCGGCTGTGTTCGGGACCGTACCCGACCGAGAGGGCCATTGTCGACAATCGACCATTCGGCTACAGTCTGCCGAACGCCCCACCGCGGAGCACCGCACCACCACGGGAGCACCCATGCGACGAAGCGCCACTCCCCCACCCCCCGACCGGCCTGTCGCCCCCCGGCTCGCATCCACCGGCCACGGGAGCACCACACTCGATTGTCGACAAAGTACGATCCTGTTACGCTCCGGCCATGTCTGGTCTTCCCGAGCTTCCCCCGCTCCCCTTCGCCTCCCTCGCCTCCCGCCGCGAAACCGTCGCGGACGTCCTGCGCGAGGCCATCACCTCGGGCCGTCTCCAAGCCGGTCAGAAGCTCACGGAGTCGGGAGTCGCCGAACAGCTGGGAACCAGCCGGGCGCCGGTCCGCGAGGCGCTGCGCCAGCTGGAGCAGGAGGGCCTGGTGATCTCCTACCCCTACCGCGGTACGGAGGTGCTCGGCGTCTCCCAGGAGGAGATCGAGAACGTACTCGTACCGGTCCGCATCTCTCTGGAGAAGTTCGCCTTCCGCAAGGCGATGCCCCGCCTGACCGACGCGGACTACGCCCATCTCCAGTCGCTCGTCCACAACATGGAGGCAGCGGCCGACGCGGCCGATGCGGCGCTGCTCGCCGACGAGGACATCCGCTTCCACGAGGCGGTCGTGACCTTGTCGGGGCAGCAGCACTGCCTGCAGATCTGGCGGTCGATCCAGCCCCGCGTGCGCGCCTACTTCCGGCGCGACGCCAGCCACTACTCGGACGCGACCGTCGTCGCCGGGCAGCACCGTGAGCTCATCGACGCACTCCGCGCGGGCGACGAGCACGCACTGGACCGCACCGTCACCGCCCACATCAGCACCCATTTCAGAGCCACCAAGGACCCCTCCGAATGACCAGGACGATCTTGATCACCGGCGGTGGAAGCGGCATCGGCCGTGCCACCGCGTTCGAAGCCGCACGCCGAGGCTGGGCTGTCGGCATCCTCGACCGTGACGGCGAGAGCGCCGAGCGGGCGGCGGCCGAAGCCCGGCGCGTCGGCGCCCGCAAGGTCTGGTCGGCCGCGCCGGACGTCACCGACGAACAGGAGCTCGTCGACGCGTTCGGCGCGGCGAGCGCCGCACTGGGCCCGGTGGACGGGGTGACCGCAAGCGCCGGCATCGAGATCAACGCGCCCCTGCCGCAGATGCCCCTCGACACATGGCGCCGCGTTCTCGACGTGAATCTCACCGGCACCTTCCTGACTGTGCGTACAGCGGCCCAAGCCCTGCGGGGCGCCGGGAGGCCGGGCTCCGTCGTGTGCGTGTCGTCCCCTTCCGCCTTCGTCGGCTTCGCGGGCGGCTCGAACAGCGCGTACGGAGCGTCCAAGGGCGGAGTCTCCGCGTTCGTGCGGGCCGCCGCCATCGACCTCGCCCCGCACGGCATCCGCGTCAACGCGGTCGTCCCCGGCGCCACCGACACACCCATGCTCTACTTCGGCCTCGACGGTGACGACCTCGAAGCGGAGCGCGCACGCCTCAGGGATGCCGCAGCACGCCAGATCCCGCTCGGGCGGATGGCCGACCCCGCCGAGATCGCACGTGCCGCCGTCTGGCTGCTCTCCGACGACGCCTCTTATGTCACCGGCAGTCACCTGGTATGCGACGGCGGCCTCACGGCGAAGAGCGCGAACGACTTCTGACAAGAACCGAAACCCACCACAGAAAGACGGACTCACATGACAACTCGGGCGATCGGCACCACGACATGGGTGGTCGCGGACGGCTACATCCCTCCGGGCAGCACCGGACCGGCACCCGCGATGACCAGCCATGACAGCATCTGCATGCTGAACGCCGGCGGCGACCCCGCGCGTGTCTCCGTCGAGGTCTTCTACACCGATCGCGAGCCGGTCGGCCCCTATGAACTCACCGTTCCCGCACGCCGCGCACACCACCAGCGGATCAACGACCTCCGCGGCCCCGAGCCGATCCTTCCGGGCGTCGACTACTGCCTCGTGATCCGAAGCGACCGGCCCATCGTCGTCCAGCACACCCGTCTCGACTCGAGACAGGCGGAGAACGCCCTGATGTCCACCATCGCCTACCCCTCCGCCCTGTGAGCAGTTTGGTCGACAATCCACAATCGACAAGGACCCCATCATGTCCCATTCATGCTCCGGGGAGAGCGGCCGCCTGACCCGCCGCGTGGCCACGATGGCCGTGGCCGCCGCCATCGGCGGCTTCCTCTTCGGATTCGACACCGCCGTGATCAATGGCGCCGTGAACGCCATCGAAGGCAACTTCGGGCTCGACTCCATCGGGCTCGGCACCATCGTCGCCGTCACCCTGCTGGGCGCCACACTCGGCTCGTTCAGCGCCGGCCGGCTCGCCGACCGCATCGGGCGCCCCCGCACCATGGCGGTCGCCGGCGCCGTCTTCCTTGTCGCCGCGATCGGCTCCGGCCTCGCCCAGGGCCTCTGGGACCTCGCGATCTGGCGCCTGCTCACCGGCTACGGGGTCGGATTCGCGACAGTGATCGGGCCCCTCTACATCTCGGAGATCGCGCCGGCGAACGTGCGCGGCCGCCTCGCGTCCCTGCAGCAGATGGCGATCGTCCTCGGCATCTTCGCCGCTCTTCTCTCCGACAGCTCGCTCGCGCTCGCGCTCGGGGGCGCGGACTCGCAGACATTCCTCGGTCTCCCCGCGTGGCGGTGGATGTTCATCGCCGGAACCGTGCCGGCCCTCATCTACCTGGTCATCGCGCTCGTGGTCCCCGAGTCGCCGCGGTTCCTCGTCGCCCGCGGACGAACCGCCGAAGCACGCGACGTGCTGCAAAGGCTCCAGGACATCACGGACGAAGAAGCCACCACACTGACCGACCGCATGGCCGCGACGCTGCGGACCGACCGTTCCGCCCGCTTCCGGGACCTCCTCGACCGACGGCGCGCTCTCCTCCCCATCGTCTGGGTGGGGATCGGGCTCGCCGCCCTTCAAGCCCTCGTCGGCGTCGACGTCATCTTCTACTACTCCACATCACTGTGGCAGTCGGTCGGCTTCGACGAGTCGGCAGCGTTCGCCCTGTCGGTACTGAGCTCCTTCGTGAACGTGGCCGCGACGGTTGTCGCGATACTTCTCATCGACAGGGTGGGCCGCCGCCGGCTGCTGCTCGCCGGATCAACCGGCATGTTCCTGAGTCTCGTCACAGTGGCGGTGGGATTTTCCACCGCCACCATCGCCGCGGACGGCGAGCCGACGCTGTCCGGCGTCTGGGGGCCGGTCACTCTCGTCGGCGCCAACCTGTTCGTCGTGGCCTTCGCGGTTTCCTGGGGTCCGGCCGTCTGGGTCCTTCTCGGCGAGATGTTCCCCAACCGCATACGCGGCGTCGCGCTATCGGTGTGCGCCGCCGCCAACTGGCTCGCGGGCGTCCTGCTCAACTTCACGTTCCCGAGCCTGCGCGACCTCTCTCTGGCAGGAAGCTACGGAGTCTACGCATTCATGGCCCTGCTCTCGTGGCTGCTCGTGTTCTTCTTCGTCGGCGAGACGAAGGGGCGCTCGTTGGAGGACATGCAGGAACGCGCCGCGCCGGTGACGAGCCCCCTGAAGTGATGCGCGTCGGAGAATCCGGGGGCGCCGGTGCGCGGGGTGCCGACGAGGTCGTCGAGCGGGACCTCGTGGATACGGGACAGCGGCAGCAGCAGTTCCCAGGGGCGGTCGGCGTTGCCCGTTCTCCAGCCGGGACAGGGTGCTCTCCGAGACGCCCGTCCTCGCCGCGACGTCGGCGAGGGTGATGTCGCGGCCGCGGCGCGGGACGCGGAGCCGTGGCCCCACCGCGTCGAGTACGTCGTCGTCCGTCCTGGGGGCGGGGTGCACGGAGCCCGTCTTGCCGTCGAGGCCCGTTTTGCCGTTACCGCAAGGTTTCGTGCCTGGTTGTGGTGTGCCTGGCAAGACTGAGCGTCCATCGACACGAGGAGTCTTGAAATGAGCACCACCGATGCTGCGGTCGCGTTCTGGGACGGCGTCCATGCCTCCCGGCCCACGGCCGACGACCCGCGGCCGAACGTCCGCCTCACCGAGACGGTGGCGGGCCTGCCGTCCGGTGACGCGTTGGATCTCGGATGCGGCAACGGCGGCGACGCGCTGTGGCTCGCCGGGCAGGGGTGGCAGGTCACCGCCGTCGACATCTCGGCCGTGGCGGTCGAGCGGCTCGCCGCCCTCGCCCGCTCGCGCGGCCTGGGCGAGCGTCTCACCCCTGTACAGCACGACCTGCGCACGTCCTTCCCGCCTGGCGCGTTCGACCTGATCAGCGCCCACTACCTGCACACCCCCCATGACCTGGACCGCGCCGCCGTCCTGCGCTTGGCCGCGCACGCCCTGCGCCCGGGCGGGCGGCTGCTGGTCGTCGACCACGGCTCGACCGCGCCGTGGTCGTGGAACCAGACCTCCGACACCCGCTGCCCGAGCCCGCAGGAGGTGGCCGCCGGTATCGAACTGGCCCCGGACACATGGACGGTCGAGCGGGCCGACGCACCCCGGCGGATCGCGACCGGGCCGGACGGGCATACCGCCGAGGTCACCGACCATGTGCTCGTCATCCGCCGTACCGCCCTGGTGCGAGGGAGGCGACCCCTGATGTCCGGCTCTGCCGGCGCCACACCCCGCAACCGCCGCCGCGACACCCCGCCGCCCCGGACCGGGAGCAGCGAGACCGAGGTCCTGCGCGGGTTCCTCGACTATCTGCGGACGTCGATCGTGGCGAAGGTCGACGGTGCGCCCGAGCCGCAGGCGCGAGCGGCCGCCGTGCCGTCGGGCACGAACCTGCTCGGGCTGCTCAACCACCTGACGTTCGTCGAGCGTTCGGTGTTCCTCGGAGAGGATGTCAGTGACTGGCCAGCGACGTTCCGGGCCGCGTCGGCTGACAGTGTGGCCGATGTCGTGGCCCGCTACCAGGAGGCGGTCGGTCGCGCCAACGACGCACTCGACGGGTGCACCGATCTCGGCGCACCCGTCCCTCGACCGCGGCCCGGGCGCCCGGCTCCCAGCGTCCGCTGGGCGCTGACCCACATGATCGAGGAGACCGGCCGTCACGCGGGGCACGCGGACATCCTGCGCGAACTCATCGACGGTTCGACGGGCCGCTGATCCGCCTGTTCTTCTCCCGTGCCGCCTGCTCCCCGTTGGCTACGTGGCTGCAGGCGGCAGTGCGCACGGCGCAGCGGACCGGTCCGTCCGGCATCCATACGGATCTGCATCACATCGAGCGGCCGTGGCGAGCAGGTCGACGCGATCGCCGAGAGTCGGGCCGCCGACGGCCCATGCGTACCGGATGCGCGCGCTTCGGCATGAAGTTCGACTGATTTCGTCTCGGCACCTCGCCGACGACCGCGACACCTCGCCGACAAACGCCCCGCTGGGACCACCCCGGTCGGGCGATCCCATGCGCGCTGATCGGCGCCTGCAGTGCCGGACCCGTCGGCATCTTCAGCGTCGGCGAACACGGCCCGAGAGGTGAACTCATCGGCGAGCCGGACGGGTTGGCGGCCTCGGTCAGCGGCACTTGAACTGTCGATGTCGATCAGGGATCCGATTCCCACCTGCTGCGCGACTGACCAGCGGAGTCGGCCGAGGCCCTCCGGCACTCGCTCTGCTGACCGCCGGCCCGGCCACGGACGGTCAGCATCTGCGGTGCACGGAAACGGCGTACTGCCCGTCGGTGTAAGGAGCTCGGGACCAGGTCGCGTATCTGGCTTCAAGGGTGAGTCCCGCCGCACGGCAGTGAGCGTCGTAGTCGTCCAGCGTGTATCCGCGGTCCAGGGAGAAGCCCGCAACAAGACGGCCGTACCGACGGACGTGGCCTGCCACCCCGGCCACCAGGGCCGGTTCCGTTCCCGGCGGGGTGAACAGCGGAACGTTGCCCGCCATCACCACGACATCGAACAACAAGCCCAGGTCGAGGCCGACCAGGTCGTGCTGGTGCCAGCGGATCTCCGGCGCCAGGCGCCGGGCGGTCGCGATCATCGACTCGTCGACGTCCACGCCGACCACGGCGATCCCGTGGCGGGCCAACTCGATGGCCACCCTGCCAGTGCCACAGCCCGCGTCCAGGACGGTGGTGGGCTCGAAGGAGCGGACCAGCGCGGCTTCACCGTGAACGTCCCCGCCCTCCGCGGCGATGCGATCGAACCGGGCCTGATACTCGTCACCGTTCCACGTCATGCGTTCACCGTGGCACACTCCCCGCTCCGACCGCAGCCCGGCCTCCGAAACCTCCGTCACCTGCCGCGGTCGGCCTGGCGGGGGTGCGAGCCTGCGCCGACGAGGGCTTCGACGGCCCCGTGGTCTGCGTGTCCCGCTCCAGCGGGTTCGAGGAGCGGTGCCAGAACATGGGCGAGGTCGAGTAGCCGGTGCACCTGTGCCCGGGAGATACCGGACTCCGCGGCGCAGTACGCCGTCGACGACTTCCGTGTCGAGTTCGGCGCGTCGGGGGCTGGAGAGGGCTCGCGTTCCGCGCGTGGGGCGCTCGGACAGCGGCGCGGTGCGGCTGAGCACCCTGGGACGTGCGGGTCAGCCGCCCTGACCGGTGCTCCCCATCGGGCCGACCTTCACCTGGGAGCCGGAGCCGTCCGTGACGGGCAGCGTGTCGGCACCCGGCCAGTCGAGGGTGACCGACTTCGTCTCGTCCGGCGGGGTCACCACCAGGCCCGTGATGCGGACGCCGGAGCCGCCCGACTCGTTGATCGGGTAGTTGATGCCGAAGTACACCGACTTCCCGTCCTTGAGGGTCATCGGGGTGGCCTTCTCACCGGTGCGCTTCGCGGACAGCGTCCCCGAGCCGGTCTTCAGGTCGACGCCCGCGTACCCGGAGAGCACGCAGTCCCGGCCGCCGCCGTTCTTCAGCTCCACCGCGACGGTGCCGTCGGGGTCGCCGTCGATGGTGCTGTCCGTCGCCGTGATCTCCAGCTCGTCGGTGCGGCACTTGCCGGCCTTGCCGTTCTCGTTGGAACCGGTCCCGGCGGCCGTGCCCTGCCCGCCGGCCCCCTTCCCTGCGGAGTCCTTCCCGCCGCCCTGGTCCGAACCGCCCGAGCCCGAACCACCGCTCGCGGAAGACGCGCCGGACGCGGACGGCGGGGCGGTCTGCCCCATGTCGTCACCGTTCTGACAAGCCGTCAGCGAGAGACCCGCGGCAACGGCCAGGGCTGCGAAGGTGAACTTGTGTACGCGCATCGTTTCTTCCTCAGTGTCGGTGGGGGGGTGTCGGCCGCTCGGTACGGGTCGGTACGAGCGAGCGTTTCTTCCCACCTAGAGCCGCCCGGCCCGACGAGGCGTTCCGCCCAACCACCCGCTAATACACCCCTGTTACACACGCAGCCGGACACAGCGCGCACCATCCGCCGGGCGCACCCCGCCCGCGCCCGCCCCGCCGCACCCGGCCCCTGCAGCGTCCGGCGCGGAAGACAGGGCCCGAACACAACACGCCACACCGCTCACAGGCACGCCACCGACGGGCCGGGACGGCGGTTCCCGCCACCACCCCGCACCTGCTCGCGGCCAACGCCCGCTGGGACAGACCCGTGACTCGGCAGATCTTGACCACAACCGGTGACAAGCCCACCGGGCGAGACACCAACCCGGCACGCTTCCACCCCCTGTCCGTCCGCTCCAACGCGTCCGTCCAACAGGGAAACGACTCGTGACCGAGCGGGTCCGGACCCGGGCGGCGTGCGCGTCGCGGACCCGGGCTGCGAGCACCGCCACGGAGCGCCGGACGTCGTCCATCGCCTCCCGCAGCCCGGCCGTCATGTCCCGGGCCTGCGCCGCGTCCAGCGGCGGCCGCGCCGGTTCGGTGCTGTCGTCCTGGCCCTGGTCCTGGTCGTGCTCGCTCATGCCTCCGTCGTTCTCCGTATCTGCGGGCCGGGCCGAGACCGGCGAAGTCGCCTCTCCCGGCCCTTTCCGAGCGTCCCGGCCGCCCGACAGGCCCGTGTCCGAGCTTGTTCTGCTTCATCGGTTCATGCCCGGATGGTGAATGCCTGCGGCTCGTGTCAGTTTCGGCGGCGTACAGCGCGGAAGCCGTTCCAGAGCAGCGTGCCGAACGGGATGGCACCGAGCAGGATGACGGACAGTGAGATCAGGACGTTCTGGACGCGCTCGCCGTCCGCGTCGGAGGCGTCGGCTTCACCGACCACCCGCCCGTCCAGCACAACGTTGCACCGCACCGTCTCCGAGGGGTGCAGCCCGGATCGGTGCCGGAGAGCAGGTGACGGGCATACGCCCACACATGGGCGACCCCGCGCTCTCGTTGATCATCCTGCGGCTGAAGACACCGGCGGAGCGAGGTGGACACAGCCGCCCTCTTTGGTCGTGATGCCACTTGACGGAGTCTCAGCGCACGGTGACGGCCTGCGCGGGGCTGCCGGTGGCGGGTGAACCCACGGCCGTCTTCAGCGTGACGACGGGGTCTCCCTGCGCTTGAGCGTCTTCGACGGTCGGGTCGACTTCACTGCTGGACGCGTCGCTCGGCGGCGTCGAACGCGGGCGCGAGCGGGGCCAGCGCCGCACGGAGCTGGTCGCGCAGTGAGCCCGAGGGCACGACCAGTCCTCCGGCGCCGGAACTCCCGGCCGCCTCTGCGTTCCCGGCCGGCCGGAGCCAGCCTTCCAACGCGATGCGAACCGCCACGGCCACGCTTGCCGCGAGGACGCGGGCCGTGTGCGCTCCGGCGTCAGCCAGGCGTTCGGCGATCACTGCCGTGAGAGGGGGCTCGATGCCGACGGTGGTATCGAGGAACGCGTCGCGCAGCGCGGGCCGAGTGGTGATCAGCAGCAGCGCCTCGTGTTCGCGCTCACCGGTGTTCGTGTACTGCTCGACCACTGCTTCGGTGACGGCGTCGGCCAGGCACACTCCTGCGGGCCGGGCCGCGACCGCCGCCGCGATCCGCGCCTCCCGGTCCGCGGTGACAGCGGAGACGATCGCCTGCTCGCGGCTGGCGAAGTAGTTGTTGTAGGTGCGCGGCGAGACCCCGGCCGCCTCGGCGATGTCCTCCACCCGCACCTGGTCCGGTCCCCGCTCCATGGCCAGGCGCAGGGCCGCCTCGCGCAGCGCCTCGCGCGTTGCCTGCTTCTTCCGCTCCCGCAGTCCTGGCGATGGTTTCGTCACGGTGTCAGCGTTCCACACAGGGCTGCGTACACGCAAACTTGCGCATAGGAAAACTTGCGTAGGCGCAATTTTTCTGTCAGTTTCGAACCGATCGAGACCGACAGAGAGGACGGCACCATGCGAGCAAGAGGGATGACCTACGACACCGGGTTCGTCGTGCACGACCAGATGTCCCGCGAGCACTGGGACCCCGCGGTGGTCCGGCGCGAGCTCGCCATCATCCGCGACGACCTGCACTGCAACGCGGTCCAGATCATCGGCGGCGCCCCGGACCGACTGGAGCTGGCCGCCGGTGCCGCCGCCGAGCTCGGCCTGGAGGTCTGGTTCTCGCCCTATCCGCTGGAGCTGGATCCGGAGCAGATCCTCACGCTCTTCCGCGACTGCGCCGAGCGGGCGGAGCGGCTCCGGCAGCAGGGGGCCGCGGTCGTGTTCGTCGCAGGGGTCGAGCTGAGCGTGATGAACCGCGGGTTCCTGCCCGGGGAGAGCCCCGAGGAGCGGGTCGAGCAGCTGATGGGCCGACCCGAGCGGCGCGCCGAAGCGATGCGCGAGCTCGGCGTGCGCATGAACGCATTCCTCCGCGGCGCCGCGGCCACGGTCCGTGAGCGCTTCCAGGGCAGGCTCACCTACGCGTCCATCCAGTTCGAGCAGGTCGACTGGACCCCCTTCGACATCGTGACGTTCGAGCTGATCCGCTCCGCCGAGGTCGCCGACCGGTTCCGGGACGCGGTGCGCACCCTGGCCCAGAGCCCGAAGCCGCTCGCCATCACCGGGTTCGGCACCGCGGCCTATCGCGGCGCGGGAGACCGCGGTGGGCGAGTGCTGGAAGTGGTCGAGCACGATCCGGAGACCAAGGTCCCTGTACGGCTGAACGGCGTGTACGAGCGTGACGAGGCCGGCCAGGCCGCGTATCTGAGCGAACTGCTGGAGATCTTCGAGACTCAGGGCGTGGACAGTGCGTTCGTTTTCTTGTTCGCCTTGCCCGGCTACCTGCACCGCCCGGACGGCGACCCCAGGGACGACTTGGACCGGGCCGGCCTGGGCATCGTCAAGCTCCTCGAAGGACGCCGGGGGCAGACCTACCCCGATATGGAATGGGAACCCAAGGCCGCCTTCGCGGCAGTGGCGCAGCGGTATCAGAGGTGACGGACCCCGCGCACGGTGGTCACTGCTCGGATCCGCACTGCGGCGCAGCACGGATCCGAGCAGTTGGAAGTGGTATGCGCCGGACGCGCCGCACACCTCGCGCCGGTCACACCGATAGCGGGGCCTGATCTCCGACGAGACGGGGCAGGCCAGAACGGGGACGAAGACCGAGGCCGCAGGTCGGGCACTGCTCCGGCACGATGGGCCGGGTCGAGAACGTGATCGTCGCGGTGTACACGACGTACGCGACCAAGCGGCCCACGCCCTCGTCGAACGGTGGCCCGTCGGCGGTGGTCAGTCGTGCCGGGGGCGACGGTCGGTCGTACCGGTGTCGAGCGCCTGCCGGGCGAACCGCAGGGCGTACGGCAGCGCGGCCCGGGTCAGCGGGCCGGCACCGACAACGCCGGCCGCGGCCGAGAGCAGGGGCTCCGCGCACACGACGGCGCGCAGCAGGGTTGCGGGAGCGGCGCACAGCCGGGCGGGCAGGTCAGGGAGGTCGGGAAGGACCAGGGTCAGGGTCCGATCGTCCGTGTCGGGACGCGGCCAGGTGAGTTCGATGCGCATGAGGCGGCCTCCGCGGAAGTGGGGATCGTGGCCCGAGGCCCGGACGGCGTCGCCATCGCTGTGCCTGTGAGGCGTCTCCCCCGAGCGGCGGACGTTTCCTCGGCTCGTCCGGCGGAGGGAATCGGGCGGCGAAGCGCCGTGTCGTCGAGTCCGTCCTCCGGCGGGGCAGACATTTTCAGAGTTGCCGAAATTGCCGGATCTGGTCAAGGTTGTCGAGAATATGAGGTATGTCACAGCCTCGATGTGTGCCTCACCTGTCCTACGGAGGGAGTGCGGACCATGACTGACAGTTCCCATGCGCACGGCTCAGCGGACACGAAGGAGCGGCATCCCGTCCAGGAGACGCTCACGCACCCCGTGGAGATGATGACGGCGGCGGTCGAGAAGGTTCCTGGCGCGGACCGGGCCAAGGAGTTCGTCGACGGTGTGCTGGACTCCGTCGGGATCGTCTCGCCCCGCGCGCGACGCGTCGCTGCGTACACGGGTGCCGGGCTGCTCGGTGTGGCTGGTGTGATCGAATGGCCGCTGGCCGCGGCGGGCGCCGCAGCCGTGTGGCTCACCCAGCAGCGCCCGAAGGACGCCGCGGCGGCCCGGGCGGCCGACGAAGCCCGTGCCGAGGGAGCGCAGACGAAGCGCACCGCCAGGTCGGCCAAGGCGTCAACCGCCGCAGGCAAGGCGAAGTCCCGTTCCGGCAAGGCGACGACCCGTCCCAGTAAGGCACGTGCGGGGACGGCGAAGAGCCGCACGCCCAAGTCGGCGAGTACCAAGGCCAAGGCCCGCCCGTCCGGGCGGACCACCAAGAGCACCGGGGCGGGCACCTCACGTACCCGGGCGGGTGGACGGAAGAAGACCTGACGACGCCCCCGCCCACTTCGGCGGGCGAACATGGGAGCCGGATCGCGACCGCCGTCCGCCACAGCGGCCGATCACCACGACCATCACGCGCTCGGCGACCGGCCGCCGTGACCGCAACCCGCTCGGTGCCCGCGCTCGGCGGCCCCGTTCGACGATCCTCGCTCCCCCGCTCCGTTCCGACGACCCTCCGTCCGTACCGCCCCAGCCCGTTGCGGCAGGCTCGCGAAGGTGACACATGCTGCTCCGCTTGCTGACCGGGCTGCCCGCCGTGGTCCTGCAGAACGCCTTGACGGCCCCGGTCGGGGCCGCACGCCGGATCGCCCCGCCGGCCACCAACACGGCACGGATGGCCGCCGAACTCGTGAGCGCCGGTGCGCGTGGCGTCTTGAGCGGTGCGGCGGAGGTGTCGCAGACCGCGGTGCGGGTCGGCAGGGTCGCCCGCAACGCCATGACCCCGCAGACCGGTCACTGGCGTGCCGGGTCCCGCATGCACCTCGCGCTGCAGCGGTCTCCGGAGACGCGGAGACCGGCCCTGGAGCAGTTCGAGGCCGCGTGCGGGAAGCTGGCCGTCGAACTGGCCGAACACCCCGATGTGCTGGTCGCCTACTGGGACAGCGGCCTGGAACGGCTGGTCGTGCAGACCGCCGAGGCCGCGGTCGATGAGCAGTTGGTGGAACGGGTGTCCGAGATCGCCGCCCGGCACGGGCTGGTGCGCGTCGACGACCAGGCGTTGGAGCACACGCATCCGGGGACGACCGGAGGTGTGCGCGTCAATGCGATCGCCGTGGCCTGCGACGCGGTGGGCATCGCCACCGCCCTCGTGGCCAGGACGATCCCGCTGAGATCCGTGCCGGAGATCGTCGTCGCCGCAGCCGTCGTGATGCGTGAGGACTCCCGCGTACGAGGGGCGCTGAACCGGGCGCTGGGCCCGGACCTGGCCGACCTGGCACTCGCCGCAGCCCATGCTGCCGCCTGCGGGATCGGGCAGTCGCCGAGCCCGCCGCTGCTCGACGCGGCCTTGCGGATCGCCCAGTTGACGGAGTCCGTCGCGCAGCTCGCGGCGTTCGACGCGGTGCACGACACGCTGTGCGTCCCGGGCAGGCCGACGGTGGGCCGGGACGACACCGTGCGCCCGCCGCTGCGTTCGTGCCCCGGCGAGGAGTACGCCGACGCCGCGATCAACGGAATGCTGGGCGGTGCCGTCACCGCGCTCCTGTTCACCCGCAGTCTCGACGGGGCGGCGGAGACCGCACTCGCCGGTTCACCCAAAGCCGCGCGCTACGGCCCGGCGGCCTTCACCGCAGCGCTCGGCAGCGTCCTGGCACGCGAGGACGTGCTGGTCCGCAGCCCGGAGCGACTGCGTCGACTGGAGATCGTGGACACCGTCGTCCTGCATCCCGGAGCACTGCGCAGCACCCGGCGCACCGTGCTGGAGGTCCATCCCAGCACGAGCGGATGGGATCACCGTCGACTGTGGCAGGAGGCCACGGCGGCCCTGCGCACACCCGAGGACGGGGCGTTGGTGTCCCGGGCCGGGGAGCAGGGGCTCGGCCTGCGGCCGGCGCCCGACGAGGCGGCGCCGTACGCGGAACCGCCCGACACCGGCCTGATGATCGCGTCGGTGCGCGGCAGGGATGTCGGCACCGTCCTGGTCGGCCGGGAACTCGACCCGATGGCCGAGGCCGTGCTGGACGCCGCGCGCCGGGCCGGTCTGCACGTCGTCGTGCCGGATGACCGCTCGCTCAGCGAGTTCGGGACCCTGGCCGACCAACTCACCCCTCCGGGGCTTCCGTTGGCCGAGGTGGTGGCCGGTTTACGGAGCGGCGGGCGGACGGTCCTGACGGTGGCGCGCGTACCGGTCGACCGGACGGCGGCGGAGGGGGCGCCGACCGACCGGACGGCGGGGAAAAGAGCGTCGGCCGACATCGCCGGGGAAGGGGTGCCGACCGGCACGGCGGCGGAAGGGGTGCCGACCGACGCCGCCCGCGACGTGCTCGAAGGGCTGCTCGGCAGCGATATCGCCGTGGCCCTCGCCGACGAGCGCGGGGCCGTCGTCTGGGGTGCGGACGTCCTGCCTCTGCACGGTCTGGAGGGTGCGTGGCGACTGCTGTCCGCCGTGCCCGCGGCACGGGCGGCCGGCCGTCGGGCCAAGTTCCTCGCCGAGGCGGGTGCCACGCTCTCCGAACTCCTGGTGCTCACCCGTGGGGCCCGGACCCAGCCGGTCCCCTTCCCCCTCGAACTGCGGATCAGCCCGGTCACCATCGCCACCGCCGCGGCTCTGGTGTCCGGCTGGTGCGGCGCGCTGGGCGCCGCTTCCGGCGAGCCCCCGCACCCCGGGCCGCGGGTGCCGTGGCACGCCCTGCATCCGGAGGAGGTCATGGCCCGGCTGGCGAGGGCTCCGCGGGCCGCGCCCACGACGTGGGAGGTGGTGCGGGGCCGGGCCGGCCACGCCCTGAACGCCGCTGCCGCCCACCCGGTCCTCGCGCCGGTCCGGATCGGCGCGCGGCTGGCGGGCGCCACCTGGGCCGAACTCGACGACCCGTTCACCCCCGTCCTGCTGATCGGCGCCACCGCGTCCGCGCTGCTGGGGTCCGTGGTGGACGCGTTCCTCGTCGTCGGCGCTGTCACCGGGAACGCCCTGGTCGGCGGGGTGCAACGGCTACGCGCCGAGCGGGCACTGGCCGAACTCGCCACGGGGCAGCGGAGCACGGCCCGGCGCCTGCCGGACGTGTCGGCGGACGAACCGACCGTCGTCGAGGCCGGACGACTGTCACCCGGCGAGGTGATCGAGCTGCGCACCAATGACGTGGTGCCGGCCGACGCACGTCTGCTGGAGGTCAGCGGCTTCGAGGTCGATGAGTCCTCGCTGACCGGTGAGTCGCTGCCCGCGCCCAAACAGGTGGCGCCCGTGACGGAGCCGTCCGTCGCGGACCGCAGTTCCATGGCGTTCGAGGGCACCACGGTAGTGGCCGGGCACGCCCGCGCCGTGGTAGTGGGTACCGGCGACCAGACCGAGGCCGGCCGCGCGGCGTCCCTCGCCGCCCGGGTCCCCCCGTCGGCGGGGGTCCAGGCGCGGCTGCACCAGCTGACCCGTCGGACGCTTCCCCTCACCCTCGCGGGCGGCGCCGCGGTGGCGGCTCTGTCCCTGCTGCGCGGCCGCCCGGTGCGTACCGCGCTCCAGAGCGGGCTGGCGGTCGCGGTGGCCGCCGTTCCCGAGGGCATGCCCTTGGTGGCGACGGTGGCGCAGATGGCCGCGGCGCGGCGGCTCAGCCGGCTGGGCGTCCTGGTCCGCACGCCGCGCAGCCTGGAGGCCCTGGGCCGGGTGGACACCATGTGCTTCGACAAGACCGGGACCCTCACCGAGAACCGGCTGCGAGTCGTCAGCCTGGTCACCGCCACCGGCGCCGAGCGCCAGGCCTCGGCGCCCGAAGCGGAACAGATCCTTCGGATCGCCGCCCGCGCCTGCCCCCGCGCCGCCGAGCAGCCGGGCGTCCACGCCCACGCCACCGACGAGGCCGTCCTGGCCGCCGCCCCGCGGGAGACCGGGTGGACCGTCCTGCGGGCCCAGCCCTTCGAAGCGAGCCGGGGCTACGCGGCCGCCGTCGGAAGAGACGCGGACGGCGCGGACACCCTGGTCGTCAAGGGAGCCCCCGAGGTCATGCTTCAGTGTTGCCCCGACGCGGATCCGGCGACCGTCGGCACGGCGCGTGCCCTCGCCGCCCGGGGCCTGCGGCTGCTGGCCGTCGCCCGGCGCCGCCTCGCGGCGGAGGAGGCGGCCGAGGCACTGGACAAGCCGCTCGAACTGCTGGAACTCGTCGGGTTCGTGGCGCTCGCCGACCGCCCTCGCGCCAGTTCGGCCCCGCTCGTGGCCGGACTCGGCGAGGTCGGCGTACGACCCGTCATGCTCACCGGCGACCACCCGGAGACCGCCCGTTCCGTGGCGCTGTCCCTCGGCTGGCCGTCGGACGTCACGGTCGTCACCGGCGACGAACTCGCCGCGCTCGACCGGGCGGGGCGGGCGCACCTGCTCCGGGACTGCGGCGTGGTGGCCCGCGTCGCGCCCGAGCAGAAGCTGCTGGTGGTCGAGGCGCTCCAGGAGGCGGGGAGCGTCGTGGGCATGGTCGGGGACGGCGCCAACGACGCCGCCGCCATCCGTGCCGCCGATGTCGGGGTCGGCATCGCGGCGCGTGGGTCGGCGGCCGCGCGCAACGCAGCGGACCTCGTGGTCACCACCGACGAGCTGTCGGTGCTCATCGACGCCATCGGCGAGGGACGCGCCCTGTGGCGGAGCGTGGCCGACGCGATCAGCATCCTGCTCGGCGGGAACGCCGGAGAGGTCGGCTTCTCCGTACTGGGCACCCTGCTGTCGGGCACCTCACCGCTGTCGACACGACAGTTGTTGCTGGTCAACCTGCTCACCGACATGTTCCCCGCCATGGCAGTCGCGGTCACCCCGCTCGATCCGGAGCCCGCCCGCGAGTCTGCCGCCGTCGGCGAGCCCGTGGGTCTCGCCGTCCTCGGGCCGCCGCTGACCCGTCAGATCCGCCACCGCGGCGTGATCACCGGGGTCGGCGCGGCCGTCGCGTGGCTGCTCGGCGGGCTCACCCCCGGCTCGGTCCGGCGTACCAGCACGATGGCCCTGTGCGGTGTGGTCGGCGCCCAGCTCACCCAGACCGTCGTCGGGCGCCGACACAGCCCGCTGGTCCTGGTCACCGTCCTCGGGACCGCCGTGCTGCTCGTCGCCCTCGTCCAGACGCCGGGAGTCAGCCACTTCTTCGGGTGCACGCCGCTGGGACCGGTGGCGTGGACCGGCGTGGCCGTCGCCGTCGGCACCGCCGCCCTCGGACCCCGCGTACTGCCACAGGCCGACCGGCTGCTGTCCGACCTCGCGGCGCGAGTGCGCCCCGCGGTGCGCTTCGTCCGCTGAGGGCCGTCCGCGAACCGCCGTCGCGGACCACCGCTCGGGGCGCTCGGTGGCTCAGCCGGATCGTCGTCCAGGACCGGAAGCCCAGGAACACCTGGGCCGTGTCGGCGAAGTGCCGCCTGCCGTGCGACGCCCGGCGCACACGCTCGCGGCGTTGTCGGACCCGTCCTCGTACGTCCGGTACTGAGGACGATCCTCCACCTCTCGATCAATGGGGTCTCCCCTGTTCGAACGAAGCCGAGAACTCGGGGAAGCACCGGACACCGCGCGGCCTGACACTTTGACGACAGGTCCGAGCACACCGGGTGTGGCTGCCGCCGGGGTTCACGGAAAGGCCGCTGGACGGGCGTCGCCGGTGGCTACGGTCCGGTCGTGCCGACGGAGTTTCCGACCGGAGGGCAGGCGGGAACCGGACGCCGTCGAGAACGACGAGGACCGACAGCCGGCATGCCACCCCTTCCGGGAACGCGCTCAAGCGGGCGGCGTGCCCGGGGACCACACCCCCATCCACTGTTCGGCGCCCCACGCCTCGTACCGTTGCACCTCGGTGAACCCCAGCTTTGCCGCGAGGCGCATCGAGCGGTCGTTGGCGGTCTGGGTGCAGAGCACCACCGGCTCGCCGGGAAGCGCGTCGGCGAACCAACCGAGCACCGCCGCGCACGCCTCGGCGGCGTACCCGTACCCCCATGCCTCCGGCAGGAGCAGGTAGCCGAGCTCGGCCTCCCCGGCATCCGGACGGACCTGACTCCGACGCTCCGCGTCGCGTCGGTTGAGCTCGATGGTGCCGATCATCGCTCCGTCGAGCTCGATCACGAAAAGGCCGGGACGTCTCTCGGGCGTCTCGGGCAACGCGCGCTCGCACTCATCACGCGGTCGAGGGCCGCCCACGTAGGCGCCCACCTCCGGCGAGGCGAACAGCTCGATGAACGCCGCACGGTCCCGGGCCTCGGACTCGCGGAGCACGAGCCGCTCGGTCTTGATCGGGGCGGGTGGCCAGGCGACGGACCCCAACCCTGGTTCAGTCATGGCGGGGAACCTATCGCACGCTCGCCGAGCAGCATCTGCTCTCACCACTCGGTTCCGGCACCCGGTCCGTGACGACGATCACCGGATTCTGCCAGGGTGACTTACCGTCATCCGGGACCGTGGTGCGGTGTGATGCCCTCAGAGGGATGCTGTATTCCCTGCCGGTGCCGGGCCCGCCTCATGGTCGAGGCCGTCGACGGCCCACCGGCGGACGAGGCGGACGTGCGCGACCGACTCGCCGCCGTCCGAGCCGATGGCCGGGGGGTGTCGAGGTTCCGGTGCAGCGAGGTGAAACCGACGCTGCGGTCGCGTGGTTCGGCGACCATGCCGATGAGGTCCTGGAGGCTGCGGCCTGTTGGTCTGGCTCTGTTCAGCTGTCGAACCAGACGACGAGTCTGACCGCCTCGTTCCCGTGCACCCCCGCGAGAGTGCGCATGACTGTCCAGACCGGCTTCCACTGTCCGTCCGGGCGGACGACGTCTCTACGCCTGAGGCGACCTATACGAAACAGCCGGTCGCCGTCGTGCCATTCGGTGCCTTCGGGGAAATGGAGGCCGGCCCTGTCGGCGATGTCCTGGGGGCAGCCGCAGAGATCGAGGAAGGCTTGCGGGGCCCCGAAGTGCCGTTTGTACAACTGCCAGTTGCCGTCGGCATTGCGACGGTGCTCGTGTACGTAGGGGTCCGGTTGCAAGGACAGCTCGTCCCAGTCGGCCTTCTCGACTTCTGCCCAGCTGATCGACGTCGGGCTGTGCCCCTCGTGGTCCTCGTACAGATCACGGACCCGTTTCGACACATCGGGCGGAAGGCCGCGGGCGGCTGCGAGCGGTTCGAAGGCCTTGTCGTTGGTGATCCCGAAGTCGTTGCGGACCCCGAAGAGACACCCGAAGGCGTCGTAGTCCCGCACATCGTTCAGGTGGTCCAGGTTGATGGCGGCCTGCCAGCAGGAGTCGTTCTCGTAGTCGCGATAGGCTCGGCGGCATTCGATGAAGCCGTGTATGTCACACCCCATGCAGACCATCTTCGTGATCCAGGGCAGGTGTCCGCCACCCAAAAATGAGCGGATGGCAGCCGGTTGCCGCGAGGTCGGCCGACGAGACGGTCCGCCAAGTCTTCATTCCGGAGAACCTGCCTACGCGACCCGCGCCGACGTGGTCCCGCCGGAGCCTGTGATCCGGCCGGCCGACCTGGACAACCCCGACGGCTCCTGTCGGGAGTCAGAGGCGGGCGGTTCCATGTCGCCTACCGGCCGCGCCGGGTGGTGGTGACCGCGGTCGTGGCCGCGATCGCGAGGCACAGTGGCGAATAGGCGAGCCGGTCGAGGCGCCTGAAGCGCGGTGAGACCGATCCCGGGGACAGCAGGTCGGTCCGACCCGAGAGCCCGGCCGCACCGCGCACGCCGAGTACGGCCGCGACGCCGGCCGCGCCGAGCCGGGACAGCGCCGGGTGCCGCCGAGGCCGTCCCGCGACCAGCAACGCCGCGGTTCCCAACGCGCCTGCCACCGCGAAGCACGCCGTGGGGCCGGGCGCCTCCGGGCGGCCGACCACCACATCCGAGAAGGTCTCCCGGTCGGGCAGCGGCCAAGGCGAACCCAGACCCCACGCGACGTGCAGACCGGAAAGGGCGGTCAACGCCGTGACAGAAATCCGACCGGCAGCACGCTCGATATTCATGGCGCTCACGCTACCGCCCACGCCGAGCGGCCATTCGACCAGGTAGTGCCCAGGTTGCGCCTTCCCTGTTCCGTATCGCCCAGCAGCTGTCCTGTCTCGACGAGGTCAGTCGTCCGCGCGCGGTCTCCGCACTCCGGGCTCACGCGGCGGCCCCGGGGCCGGGCACCGGTCCGTAGTCGTCGTCGGAGTCGGCGGTGAGCGCGGCGTACAGTTCGGGGTCCGCGTGCACCTCGGCGGTGTGCTCCACTCGGTGATGAACTGGGCGACGGCGGCGGTGCTGTCCAGGTCGGCAGCGGCGCCCCCTGGCAGCCGAACTACCCACCCGTACAGGCGATCTGAGCGCACCGGAAGGACCCGGAGGAGCTGATCACGCCCGGGGCACCGCTGAGCCGGAGTATCCACACCGCACCGTCGATCCCCACGGAGATCGCCGACCTGTCACCCGACCTGCCCCTACGCATGTGGTGGCCGATCACGGCGACGCTCGTCACCGGCGAGCGCGACGCGGTGCTGGTCGACGCGCTGCTGACCACGGAGCAGGCCGGCCGGCTGACGGACTGGGTCGCCACTCACCTGTCCACGGCCTGACGTCACTGGGATCCCCACCCACAACCACACCGATCGACCAACCTGCTCACCCGTCACGGCAAGCAACGTTGCAGTACAAGGGCGTGTTGCGGCAGTCCCGTGCGACGCGGCCGAGCGATGGCCGTCGCCATGGCCGGCACGCCCGTTGCGCTGTCCATCGGGGTACCGGCGGGGACGCTCCTGGCCCGGCTGATCGGCTGGCGTTCCACATTCGGGCTGATGAGTGTGCTCGCCCTGATGCTGGTCGTCTGGATTCTGCGGGAACTTCCGGACCTGCGGGGGCAGAGCGAGCATGCCCGGGCCACGCCGGTCGGCAGGGTGCTGAGAATCCCGGGCGTGGCGCCCGTCCTCCTCGTGACGGGTGCGTTCGTTCTGGCACACAACATCCTCTACACCTCCATCGCGGCTCTCGCGGCGGCGGCGCGGATCGAGGACCGTGTGGATGCGGTGCTGGCTTTCGGAGCATGCTCGCTCGCGAGCATCCGGATCACAGGAATGCTGATCGATCGGCACCTGCGACCGTTGATGATCGCGGCAGTCGCGCTGTTCGGCACCGCGGCACTCGGCTTCGGCGTTTTCGCCCACATACCCTGGCTGATCTTCGCCTGCTCAGCCTTGTGGGGGCTGTCCTTCGGCGGTGCAGCGACTCTCCTGCAGACAGCCGTCGCCGACGCGGCGGCCCACGCCTCGGACATCGCTCAGTCGCTCCTCGTGACCTGCTGGAACGTCGGCGTCGCCGGCGCAGGCGTGGCCGACGGAATGCTGCTGGGCCGTGAAGGGCCCGAGGCGCTGCCATGGACGGCACTGGCTCTGCTTGCAGTCGGTCCGACAGTGACCGTTGCCGCGAACCAGCACGGGTTTCCCAGCCGCTCTCCACGGGGCGCGAGGCCGAAGACCGACCGGTGAGCTCGGGGATGCGTACCCGGCCCAGTTCGACACGCCGAACGAGGTCACATCAAAGGGTGGGAATTCAACAGAGCAGGTTCGCCCCATGCCTTGGTCGAGGGTGGGGAATTTCAATAGCCCTGTCGTCAGCCCCGGCCTCGCCTGATGCCATCGCACCGTGCCGCAGGTCGTCGAGGGCGTCGAGGCTGTCTGCGCCTGCGGCCATGCCCATGCCCATGCTGCTGGTGACCTTCGCGTCCGCCGCCGCACCCACGCCGTTCCTCACCCCGGTCAACTTGACCTTCTCCGTCACCAGTCGCGGCAGACCACACTGCTCGGCCAGCCGCATCACCGGGACCAGCCCGGCCTGCGCGATCGGGTTCGGGTCGTCGAACGCAGCGGAGACCGCCGCCGGCGTACGGGAAACCCGCATCTCGGAAGTGCCTTGCTGATCGTGCGCGCCGGAAGCGTGAAGAATTCCCATCATCGCAGGTCACAAGGCACTCCTTCATCTTCCCAAACGTCATCCACAGGCATTGGTCGTGGATCGGGGCCTAGTCTCAAGGGAGTTGATGTTCCTCAGCTTCGGGAGGATGACCTATGGCAGCCGTGCACGTGACCGTGTGGGATGACCGCGATCAGGTCGGAGGAGGCCGGGCCCCAACAGTTTCGAGGGCTCCGGCGACCCCGGCGGCGTCTGCCGCCCCCGCCCTCTTCATCCACAACATCTTCACTTGGGGCAGCGACTCCGCGTACGGATTCGCCGGGCAGCGGCCCCTCGCGGACAGCCGGCGGCTCCTCCTGATAGATCGCCGGGGATACGGCGACAGCCCGGACACCGCGCGCAGCGACTTCGACGTCGACGCCGAGGACGTCGTGGAGGTTCTTGGCGACGGGGCCTCCGCCGTGGGGCCCGGCGGCGCCCACCTCGTGGGGCACGGGAACGGCGCCGTCGCCGCGCTCATCGCCGCCGCGCGCCGGCCCGACCTCGTCCGCTCCCTCGCTCTCATCCAGCCCTCCGCCTTCACCGCCGCCGCGCACCATCCAGTCGTCGCCGACCTCCTCGACCGGGTGCGCGACGGTGCCTCGGGCATTCCGGACGGCGTCACGCCGGAGCAGTATCTACGTGCGTCTACCGCGGGGTTGGGGATGGCTATGCCCGAGCCCACGTCGCGCCGGCTCCGTGCCGTTGCCACCTCCATGAGGGAGCGGCCCATCTGGGAGGCGGAGATCCCGCTGGAGGTGATCCGGGGCGCCGCCCTGCCGATTCTGGTGATCTGCGGAACCTGGGAGCGCGCGCCGGCCGCGTACCGCGAGCACGTGGGGCTCCCCCTCATGGCCGTGGCCGAGTCCCTCACGGACTCCCTCCGGGGCCGCCTCCTGCGGGTGCCCGGGTACTACCCGCACACCCAGGAGCCCGCCGCCGTCAACGCCGTCCTTCGGGAGTTCTGGGGCTGACCCGGTTCCGCGTCGGCTGCCGGTCCCACGCGGCCCACCCTTGCCCGACGGTCCGTCTCATCAGGTACGAAGCGCATGTGCGGCATGAATTATTTGATGCCCTGTCAGATTTCCTCGGTGAGGCTGGGATGCGGATGGCACAGGTTTCCGCCGGGGCGGCTGGGGGTGTCCGTGGAGACGTGGACGAGGGCGCCCGAGGTCGTTGTGTGACGAACGACCCGGACACCCTCGCGATAGCACAGCAGCCGGGCTACAAAGAGCGCATCGGCCGCGGTTCCGCCATCATTCGGCATGCTCCGAGGCCAGTGCGGCGAACCCCTGACTGAGATCGGCGATCAAGTCCGCTTCGTGCTCAAGGCCGACGGCGAAGCGGATCAAACCACCGGGGACTCCGGCCTCGGCAAGTTGTTCCTCGGTCAACTCGTTCGACCACATCGCGGCGGGCCGCACCAGCGTCGAGCGGGTGCCGCCCAGGCTGGGGGAACGCACGGGAAGGCGCAGCGTCGAGATGAGTTGCTCGGCCGCCGACTGGCCCCCACGAAGCTCGAAGCTCAGCAGTCCGCCGAAGCCCCGCATCTGCCGCATCGCGAGATCATGCTGGGGGTGGCCGGGGAGCCCAGGGTAGTTCACCGCTCGTACCGCGGGGTGACCGACCAGGTACTCGGCCACGGCCTGCGCGCACTGGTTCTGCCGCTCCGCCCGCAACGCCAGGGTCCGCAGGCCACGCAGCGCGAGCCACGCATCGAACGGGCTGACGACCGAACCCACGATGGTGTGAGCCCTCCAGAGCCGTTCGATCAGCTCGCTGCTGCCGAGCACGATCCCGGCTTGCACGTCCGCATGCCCGGACATGGCCTTGGTGACGCTGTGCATCACGAGGTCCACACCCTGCTCCAGTGGCCTTTGGTTGAAGGGGGTCGCAACGGTGTTGTCGGCGAAGGTGAGGATGCCCCGGGCGCGGGCGAGCGCGGCGACCGCTTTCACATCGGTCAGCTGGAGCAGCGGGTTGCTGGGGGTCTCCAGCATGATCAGCTTGGTGTCCGGCGTGAGCGCCCGGGCGAAGGCATCGGTGTCGGTCTGGTCCACGAAGGTCACCTGGACACCGAAACGGGGCGCGACATCCCGCAGCAGACTCAGTGTGCCGCCGTACATGCTGCGCTGGGCGACGACATGTTCGCCCTGGGACAGCAGGGCGAACAGGCTCGTCGTGATCGCTCCCATGCCGGACGCGGTGGCCAGGGCAGCCTCGGCGCCCTCCACGGCCGCGACTACACGCTCCAGCCGGGCCTGCGTCGGGTTGCCGTATCGCCGGTAGTAGCGCTGAGGCTGGGACTGCTCATTGAGTGCTTGGAAGTCCTCTGCCGTGGGGGCCGAATAGTTCACCGCCTGATGGATCGGGGGCGCGACGCCCAGTTCGTCCGGATCGACATCGGCATGGGCGAGGAGTGTCTCAAAGGTCTGGAAAGAGTCCATGGTTCGAGCATGCAGATCCATTGGCATTGCTTTCGATATCCAATCAGGGCAGCATTGGACCGCATGGATGCCTCAATCTTGCCCACTGGTCTTATGAGTGGCTCATCTGGACCGCTCTACCAGCGGTTGGCCGAGGGCCTTCGTGACGCCGTGCGCCGGGGCGAGGTCGGTGCCGGCTCCAAGCTGCCCTCCGAGCGCGCCCTCGCTCGGAGGCTGGGTGTGAGCCGGACCACCGTGATCGGCGCCTACCGGCTGCTGCGCGAAGAGGGCCTGCTGGAAAGCGTGCGCGGCAGCGGCACCCGGGTCGTCGCCTCCGGCCACCGGATCGGTCCGGCGGTGCCCGCCGCGACCATGCCGTCGGTCAAACTGACGGGCGAGTTGGCAGTCGGTGTCGTGGACCTGTCCGGATCGCTCGTCGTCGGCCCTGAAGCGGTACCCCACCTGACACCGGACCCCATCGACCTGTGCGAGTCGGCCACCGATCTCGGTTACCAGCCGCTCGGCCTTCCTTCTCTGCGGGCTCGGATCGCCGCCCGCTACACCGCGCTCGGACTGCCGACCACGGCCAACGAAGTGCTCGTCACCAGCGGAGCGCAACAGGCGATCAGTCTGCTCTTCACGCTGTTCGGCCGCGACGGCGGCGTCATCGCCACCGAGAACCCCACCTACGCCGGCGCCCTCGACGCCGCCCGCGCCGCAGGGGCGACGCTTCTGGCGCTGCCCACCGACTCCGAGGGCATCAAAGTACGTCCGCTGCGCGAGACACTCGCCCGGTCCTCCGTCTCACTGCTCTATGTGATGACGACCTGCCAGAACCCCACCGGCACGGTCATGAGCACCCAACGGCGCACCGAGATCGCCCGGCTCGCCGAGCACGCCGGTGTCCCGGTCGTCGACGACACGACGCTCGCCGACCTGGTCTTCGAAGGACGCTGGCATCCCCTGCCGCCCGCCGCCTCCGGTGTCGTCGTCGGATCCTTGAGCAAGCTGTTCTGGCCCGGCCTGCGGATCGGCTGGCTGCGGGCACCCAGAACGCTGATGACCAGGCTCGCCCGCCTGAAAGTCGTGGCAGACCTCGGGTCCTCACACGTCGGCCAGCAGCTCGCCGCCCGTCTCCTGCCGGTGTCCGGGGACATGGCCACGGCACGGCGAGGGCAACTGACCGCACGCCTGGACCTGATGAGCGACCTCCTGCGGTCACGGTTGCCGACATGGTCGTGGACCCGCCCGTCAGGCGGCCCCTTCCTGTGGGTCCGGCTCCCGTACGGCGACGGAGAGTCCTTTGCTCAACTCGCGCTCACACACGGAGTGCAGGTACTCCCAGGCTCCAGAACCTCGCCCGACCGCAGTTTCGCCGACCACCTCCGACTGTCCTTCGTGGCCGAACCCGCCGACCTGCGGATCGCCGTCCACCGACTCGCCGAAGCCTGGACCGCGTTCGAGTCCCTCGACGGCTCGGGCCGACCCTCCTTCGACATCGTGGTCTAGACCATTACGAGCTGGCGTACGGATAGCTGTTGGTTCCGGACCGGGCCTCCCAATCCACATGGGGAGACCCGGCCTTGACCGTATCCGGATGCGGCACACGCTCGCCCTGAAGCCCGTGGTGGCCGGCCTCCAAACGGGACACGCCCCCACCGCGTCCGGAACCACAAAGCTGTCGATGACATCCGTCGCCTTCCGCTGGACCGGAGTGGCGAGGACCGGTCCGGAGGCGCGGGACCACAGCCCCACGAGAATGAGGCATCTCGCGCGGATCTGCGCCCTGAGGCACGGAGCACCACATCGCGCGTGGCGCGAAGTACCACCCGCACGGGTTGTGCACGTGCCTCGATCAGCGCCGGTCGACGTCTGCGACCGGTGCTTCGTGCCCGCTGTACGTCCGGGGCGTGGTGGAGCGGGTCAGGCCACGGCCGCGGGTCTCCTTGATCACAGCGACGGTGATCGTGGTGATCACCGCGGCGGCGCAGAGGTACAGGGCGATCGGCGTCCCGGAGTCGTAGTCCTTCAGCAGTCCGACGGCGATGATCGGGGCGAGGGCACCCGCGACGATCGAGGCGAGCTGCGATCCCATGGAGGCGCCCGAGTAGCGGACCTTGGTGTCGAACATCTCGGAGATGAAGGCGGCTTGGGGCCCGTACATGGCGCCGTGCAGCAGGAGTCCGACGGTGACCGCCAAGGTGATCACAGTGAACGACTCCGAGTCGACCAGGGCGAAGAATGCGAAGGCCCACAGGGCCATGCCGATCGAGCCGATCAGGGTGACGGGCTTGCGGCCCAGCCGGTCGGAGAGCGCGCCCCACAACGGGATGGTGATGAAGTGGACCGCCGAGCCGATCAGCACGGCGTTCAGGGCGGTGCTCTTGGGCAGGCCCAGGTGAGTGGTGACGTAGACCAGGATGAAGGAGGTGAGGATGTAGTAGGAGATGTTCTCGCCGAACCGGGTGCCGATGGCACCGAGCACCTCACGCCAACTGTGCCGGAACACCTCGACGACCGGCGGCTTCTCCTCGGCCCCTGGTGCGATCTCCGCTTCGGCCTTGGCCTGCGCGGCGAGGAAGACCGGAGACTCGGACACCGAGACGCGGATCCACAGCCCGATCACGACCAGGACACCGGAGAGCAGGAAGGGAATGCGCCAGCCCCAGGACTGGAACGCCTCCTCGGACTGCACGGCGGCCAACAGCGCGAGGACACCCGTGGCAAGCAGGTTGCCGCCCGGTGCGCCGGCCTGCGGCCAGGAAGCCCAGAAGCCGCGGTGCTTGTCACCACCGTGCTCGGAGACGATGAGCACGGCACCGCCCCACTCGCCACCCAGCGCGAAGCCCTGGATCAGTCGTAACACGGTGAGAAGGATCGGGGCACCGATGCCGACGGTGTCGTATGTGGGCAGCAGCCCC
Organism: Streptomyces sp. NPDC032161; assembly: GCF_040636995.1. NCBI lineage: Bacteria > Bacillati > Actinomycetota > Actinomycetes > Kitasatosporales > Streptomycetaceae > Streptomyces > Streptomyces sp. NPDC032161. The sequence goes on from NZ_JBEZVN010000003.1 coordinate 39,112, forward strand.
ATGGCGCAGGTGGCACCGCCCATCATCAGCAGGCTGACCACGAGCAGCTTCTTGCGGCCTATCTTGTCGCCGAAGTGTCCGAAGACCACGCCGCCGAGCGGCCTGGCGGCGAATCCGATCGCATACGTGATGAAGGCGATCAGGGTTCCCACCAGCGGGTCGCTGGACGGGAAGAACAAGGCGTTGAACACCAGTGCGGCAGCGGAGCCGTAGAGGAAGAAGTCGTACCATTCGATGGTGGTGCCGATCAGACTCGCACTGACGATCCGGGCGATGCCGCTGGAACGGAGCACGCCGGACGGGGCTGGAGTGGTCTCGGTCATGGGGTCAGTCACCGGCTTCTCGTGTGCGTACGGGAACTGGAAGTGAAGTGCGGGACGGGGGCAGTCGGCTCCCCAACCGCCGTCCAGGAGCAGCGAGGCAGCGGTGGTGCAACTCGCGCGGTCCGAGCACAACCACATTGCGGCCACTGCGGCTTCGTCCGTTTTCAGAAGGCGCTTGATGGGAGAGCGGGTCAGCAGTACGTCGCTCAGGACGTCCCCGGTGCTGATGCCATGTGCGGCGGCCTGGTCGTGGATCTGGTTCTCGATCAACGGTGCGGACATGGCCGGGGTGGAGGCAGTTGTTGGTCCCGCCGTGCGCGGCTCCCTCGATCGCGGCGCCCTTGCTCAGCCTTTCCAGGGCGTGCTTGGCAGCGACGCAGGCGGCTTTGTACGCGCCGGCCCGCAGCCCATGCACGCTGGAGACGTCGACGATCCGCCCCCCGTCCCTGGGCATACATGTGCGGCAGGCTGTGACGCAGGAGCAGGAACGGGGCGTTGATCGTCACCTGCTGGACGAGGGCGAACCGCTCGGACGGGAACTCGATCAGCTGTGCGATGTGCCGGGGTCCGGCGTTGTTGACGGAGATGCCGATACCGGCCGGCAGGCCGTCGATGGCAGCCTGGTCGGCCCGATCGGCCACGGGCGCTCCGCCGCCGATCCCGGCCGCGACCGCTGTGGCCGGCTCGGCGTCCCGGTCCACAACGTGCATGTCGGCGACGGCCGCCGCCGGCGCCGCGGCGCACGCCTTGCCGATACCGCCGCCACCATCCGTGACCAGGGCGGAACGGGATGTCGGATCCCTGCCTTCCACCGCCGCCCAGCGGGAATGGGATGGAAACTCACTTGTCATGGCCGGATACAGTAGGGACCCCGCCCTGTTACACCTATGTATGCGCCAGCCACAAAGAGCGTTGGCCTCATTGTGAAGGCAACTACTCGACCAGGGTGTGTATCGGGTTGTGATCAATCTGCGGGATTCGGCTTCGTGGCGGAGCCTGATCCGGTGGATCGTCTTGGGTGACGCGAGCGCAACTGACCCGTGCAGAGCGGGAGTTCATCGGGCCCGTACCCGCCGATCGGCCGGTACGGCCCGTTCCCCGAGCGGCTGCGGCGGCAGGTCGAGGGGGCGATCTGGCGGAGATCGGGCAGGTCATCGCGGACAGCGGAGCCTCCGCCCTGGCGCACCTGCCCTCCGGGCGCTTCCATGCCAACGCCGCCTGGCTCGCCCTGTGGTCGTTGGGCCGCCAAGGTCTACAACCCTGCCCGGGTCCGCCAGAGGCGACATCCCCACGCGATGCGCGTCCTCGCCTCCGCCTGGCTTCGCGTGATGTGTGCCTGCTGGTGCGACGATGTCTGCTGCGCCACGTGATCCACCAGACCAACAGCACGGTCAACAAGCCCGAAGAAACGCCGTCGGCGGCATAGAGGTCGACTCAGGGAACTCATGCCCGTTCTCTCTTTCCACTTCCCGTTGCGGTGATCGAGGGCAGGTTCCATCCGGCGACGAGTTGCTCGACCCGCCGCTTGAGGTCGTCCGGGCAACTGGTTGTGAAGTCGCTGCGCAGTGGAATGTCCTGCGGCGCGAGATCCACGGGCCATGTGCGGTCGAGCAGCACGTTGGCGCCGCCGACGCCCAGGGCCTTGTGCGGCCCGGACGGCAGATACGGTTGGAGAGGCGCGTTGTAGAAGCCTGGGTAGACGTGGATGTCGCGAGCCGGGTGGCACTTGGCGACGATGGCGTGCATGACGGCGTCGGTGTCCATCGGATCCACGTCGGTGTTCACGACGATGACATAGGGCGTGAGTTTGCTACCCGTCGCGTCGGACCAGATGGCGGCGGCGATGCGCTGTGGCAGTCCGGCGATGGGAGTGTCGGTGGACACCACCACGGCCATGCCGTTGCTCGCTACGGGCACGCCGACCTTGGCGACGGGGAGCCTGGCCTGCAGGAGGACGCGTTTGAAGTTCGCCGCCATCTGGATGTGCGGAAATACCATGTCCATCGGGATGCCCATGCTGCACGTGGGCAGAATGGCATGGTCACGATAGGTGATGGCTGTGACGCGGACGACCGGGGCCGGGGCCGGGTCGGAGACGAGATATCCGGGATATTCGGCGAACGGCCCCTCGGGCAGCACGTCACCCGGGGAGACCGTGCCCTCGACCACGATCTCGGCATCGGCCGGAACCATCAGGTCGACGGTCTCGCATCGCACGAGCTCGACCGGGCGGTCTCGCATCCCGCCCGCGATGTCGGCCTCGGACACGCCCGTCGCGGGCGGGTAGAAGATCGCGTATTCGAGGGTCGTCCTGTCGGGGATGAACGCGACGTTGCGGCTGCCGTGCGCGGCGCCGTCGACCACGTTCAGACCGATGGTGAACTGGCCCTTTTCGAACAGTGGGTCCGTTCGGCTCTCGACCCATTCGGCCTCGAGCCGGCACCACCCACGGCATCGCCCGCTACTACTTCGGCACCCTCGACCAATTGCTCGACGAGGCCCTGCGGCGATTGGCCACCCGGCAGATCGAGGAGGTGCGCGTACTGTTCCACCAGTTGCCCGACGTCGACATCCCGCAGCGGATCACCCGCATCGTGCAGTACGTGACCGGATCCCTGGCCCATGACCGGGACGCCGGCATCGCCCGGTACGAGTTCTTCCTGGAAGTCGCTCGCCGCCGCCAGCTGCAGGACAGCCTCAACGAATGGGGAGTCACCCAGCGAGCGGCCTTCGCCGGCGAACTGCGCGGGGCCGGATCCGCAGACCCCGAGGCCGACGCTGCGGATCTGCTGACCGTCATCAATGGTCTGCTTTTGGAGCAACTCGCCCTGCCCATCGACGACTTCGAAAACACCCGGCTACGACCGGCCATTGCGCGGTTCTTTCCGGAGGGCTGATCACTGCCGCGCGGCGTCCGGGTTCGTATGTGGATCGGTGCCGCTGTTCCGCCGAGCTCGCGGATGAGAGGATGCCGGTATCGGCTCCCTGTCCATCGTCTGCAACGAGGACATCCGGGAGAGCACCCGCCCGGACGGGCTGAAAAAGGTCACGCCCTCCTGTCGACGGTGAGCGCGGGAACAGCACGGCCTGGTCCGGATCACGCTCACCGGCGCCCAGCTCGTCACCTGCTTCGACCAGCTGGACCAGGTCGCCCACCCTGGCCGGCTGGGGCCGGACTTCCCGCGACCAGGAGGCTGTCGCCGGCCGCGCCTACGACACGCTCGCCCTCGCCATGGACAAGGTCACCACGGCACGCTCCCCTACAGAGGGCGGGCTGCTTTGTGCGTTGGCGGGGCACTGGCCGACGGGCCGGAATGATCTCACCTCGACACCTCGTGGGGGGGACGATCACCACTGGCCGGACCGGGCGCCGCGCGGCACCGGCATAGAATGCACAGGTGGATCGCACACCGCCATGGCCCGTAATCCCGGATCTTCCGCTCCAGGAACTTGAGTGTTTCTCCGTGCTGGTTCACCAACTCCATTTCGGCCGCACGGCCGAAATCCTGGGTGTCACCCAGGGACGCGTCTCCCAGCTGATCAAGCGCCTGGAGAACCGATTGGGTGCGCCGGTGTTCGTTCGAACCAGCCGCCGGGTCGAGCTGACCGATCTGGGGCGAGCACTGGCCGAACAGGTGGTGCCCGCCTTCCGCCGGCTTCGCGAGGGCTTCGACGCCGCCCGGGCCGCGGCGACGGACCGGCCCATGCGCGTGGGATTCCAGTGCGCCGTGTACGAGCCGGTTGCCAAGGCGATCGCGTGCCTTCCCGAGGGCTCCGCCCAGCTCGTCGAACTTTCCTGGGGGGATCCGTTCTCCGACCTGAGCCGGGCGGAGATCGACGTGGCCATCGTGCTCTCGCCCTGCCGCGAGAAAGGCCTGCAGCCCATGCTGGAGTTCTCGCGGCAACCGATGTATCTCGCCGTCTCCACGGCGCACCGCCTGGCCGGTGCGTCGAGTGTCTCCGCCGGCGAGCTGTCGGAACTGACACTGATCGAGCCACGCGGCCCCGTCCCCGACTACTGGCGCCAGGCGAATGCGCCGAGGCGGACACGTGACGGGATCGAGCTGACCTACTCCGCGACCGCTGCCACGATTCAGGAGGGGCTCTCGACCGTGGCCAGCACCCGCCTCGGTCTGCTGCTGTGCGAAGCGAGCACCAGGTACGTCCCGCGGCCGGACATACGCTACCTGCCGGCTCCCGACCTGGAGCCGACCACACTGCTCGTCCTGCAGGGCGAACGGAAGCAGCACGGCCTCGCCGACAGATTCGTGGAGCTCTTGTCGCAGAACGTGGGCTGAGACGCCGTCACTGTCCCGGCTGTGAGCGGAGCAGATCCACCCGCCGGACCAAGGGCTGTCGGCCCGGGGCAGCGGACGGACCGCTCAATGATCGGCGGCATCCATCTCCGGCAACCGCGCGTGTGGAGCCTTTGGTCGAGGCCGCGAGACGGCGGCGATGATCAGTCCGGCCGCCGTGATCAGCGCCGCCGAGAGGAGGACGGCCCGGCTTCCCGCACGGTCGATGACGAGTCCGCCCGCGAACGCGCCGAGAGCGATGCTCGCGTTGAATACGCCGGCCCACAGCGCGGCCGATGCCTCGGTACGCGCGGGGTCGGCCGTGCGGACCCAGGTCTGCGTCGAGACCGAGACCCCGCCGTACGAGGCGCCCCAGACGACGAGCACGATCAGTACAGTGACAGTGCTCGCGGCGGCGAACGGCAACAGTGCTGCGGCCAGTGTGACGCCCGCCACGGCGGTGATCACAGCCTCCTTCGTGTACCGGCCGGCCAGGGGGCCGAGGGTGAAGTTGCCGGCGACACCGGCCAGGCCGTACACCAGCAGGCAACTCGCGATCAGGCCGGCGCTCATGCCCGCGTCCACCTCAAGGACCGGGCGCACGTACGTGTAGCCGGTGAAGTGGCCGAGCACGATCAGCCCCGTGATGGCCAACCCGGCCGCGACAGCGCGGTTTCTCAGCGCGTCGACGGTTCCGTCGAGGCGGATCCGCTGGTGAACCGGGAGGGCCGGAAGCGTGAGGACCAGGACGCCGGCGGCCACCACACCGATGAGCGCGAGTGCCCAGAACGTGGCACGCCAGCCGAGAAGCGCCGCAAGGAGGGTCCCCAGCGGCACGCCGAGAACCGAGGCGATGGAGACCCCCGAGAAGATCAGCGTGGTGGCAAGCGCGACTCGTGGTCCGCCGACGAGTCGCGGGCCCAGTCCTGCGGCGAGTCCCCACACGACGCCCATCGCAATGCCGAGAAGGATTCGGCTCAAAGCCAGGACCGGGAAATTGGGCGCGATCGCGGTCAGTGCATTCGCCAGTGACAGCAGAACCATGAAGACGGCGAGCACTCCCTTGCGATCGCGGAGCCCGATGAGCGCCGGAACGAAGGGGGACACGGCCGCAGCGATGACCCCGGTGATCGTCAGGGACAGTCCAGTGACACCGGCGGAGACGGAAAGCGCCTCCGACATGGGCGTCAGCAGGCCCACCGGCATCATTTCGGAGGAGACCACCGTGAAAGTGCTGAGCGCCACGGCGATGACCGGTGACCAGCGAGTTGCGCCGCCGTCCGCTGTGGGGGGTGTGAGAGCTTCCGTATTTTGCATATGGCCAGATCACCACCCCCTTGTGGGGCCGAACAAGATCGATGATCTCATCCACTCATTACCACGACTCATCGATCAGGGAGCCCGGCCTGTCCGGCGCTTTCGGCTTCGACAACTGCCTGCGCGGCCACGTCGGCGCCCTCGTAGCGACTTGGTCGAGGGGGTCCTCCACGACGTTCGTGCTCGTACCGCGCCTCTCCGGCAGTACGACTTCGACGCGCTGCATGCCCTCCTGACCTGGCGCACCCGTACCCTGCTTCACCTGTGTCAGCCCGACCGATCAGCATCGATGGAACAGCCGATCTCGATGGCCGCACCCGCGATGGCCCTCAGGAGCACGGTGCCGTTCAGAGCGCGAACCGTCTGCCGGTTGAGCGGGCGACGGCCGTACACACGGTGCACTGCGCCGATGTTCACTGTCGTCTCGTAATAGCCCTCGGCGAAGTCCTTGAACCGCCTGCGGCGTCGGGGCGGTCAGCAACTGGAACAGCCGGTCGGCACCGTCTGATCCGGTTGTCCGTCAGGGGAGTCGATATCGGGCTCCTGGTGGGTGGGCCCGGCCTCCACCCCAACCGACCTGGCCTCACTTCTCGAAGACGCCGGCCTCGACGCGTCCGAGACCAAGACGGTTGCGCGGGCGCAGCTGCTCACGGCTTCGCGCCGCGGTGCCGTGCCCCGGCGGCCGACGCCTCAGCGGCTCCCGCGCGGCATACTCGGCCCCGCTCACCCACCTGCTCTTCAGTTCTTCTGCACTTGGTCGAAGGAGAGGTCGACCGGGGTCTCCCGGCCGAAGAATTGGACCAGAGCCTTGACTCTTTTCGAGTGGGGACGGACCTCGTTGACGGTCGCCCGGAAAGTCGCGAAGGGGCCACTGCTGATGGTCACGGAGTCGCCAACCTCGATGTCGGCCTTGGTGGGGACCGCCGACGCGAAAATGGAAGTGAGCGCCCCGGACAATCGGGACAACCACTCCTCCGCGCTCCCCCGCACCCAGGGGTACTCGGCCTGGAACCGTCCCCATGCCACCGGCCATTGGTGTACCCGGTCCGGGTCGAGACGTCACGCAACGCCGTCACCGCTGGCGTCGGCCTGCTCCTTCCGCTTCTTGGCGACTGAGTCGGGTCGCAGTACACGTCGTCACAGCCATTCGTTGCCGTCGGCGCGGCGGCCCCGCGAGCGAGAATCAGAACCAAGACCTTCCGGTCACGACCATTGGTGCGGTCCCGGTGGTGATCCGCAGGAAGTGCGTCGCGGCGACCGCTACGCCGTCCGGCTGGTCAGCGGGTGCCGGCAAACGAAGGCGCTCTCAGGCGATCAACGCGTCACCATCGGTCAGGAGCGGCTGGTGGCTGTCAGTTACGGTGTGGGCCGGCGGAGTTGTTCGGTGATCGCTGCGTAGCTGTTGTTTCCGTGTCCGTCGGCAACTGCTCGTTCGGCCAGGGTCGCGAGGAGTTCGGGTAGTTCGGTGTTGATGTCGGCGGCATGGCTTTCGTGGAGGAGGTGGTTCATTCCGGTCAGGTTCGTGTTGACGGTGGAGTCGGTGGCCGGGTAGGTGCCGTCGTCGATCTGCTGCGCGTAACCGGGCACCCAGTCGGCTACGGTTTCGATGCCCGTCTTGGCGAGTCGGGCGAATGCGGTCGCGGGGATTCCTGCCTTGCCGAGCAGGGCAGCGCCGTGCAGGAAGCCGTTGAGAGTGCTCCACACCAAGCTCAGGGCGGCCGCGTCGAACAGGGACGGCAGGCCGTGGTCTGCGCCGACGTACACCGGGCTGCCGAGGCTGCTGAGTACCTGTTGGTGTTGGCTGAATGCGGTGGTTGGACCGCTGTAGAGGATGGTGGCGTTCGCGGTGCCGATGGCTGGGGGTACAGCCATGATCGCGCCGTCGAGGTAGGCGGCGCCTTGGTGCTCCACCCACTGGGCCGTCTCACGGGCCGCTCGTGAGGTGCCCGAGGTCAGGTTGACCACGGTGCGGCCAGTCAGGTCCCGGCCCACGGGTCCGAGGATGTCACGCACGTTGTCGTAGTCGGAGACACAAATGACCACGAGCGGGCCGGCCGTGACGGCGTCACGGACGGTCCAGGCGAGCTGCGCGCCCTGCGCGGTGAGGGGTTCGGCCTTGGCGCGGGTGCGGTTCCACACGGTGGTCGGATGGCCTTGGCCCAGGAGGGCCCGGGCGAGGGCCTGGCCCATCAGGCCCAGGCCGAGGACCGAGAGGGGGGTACGGCCGGTGTCGGTGTCGAGGTCGTGCATCTTGTGCTCGCTTCCGGTGAATCGGCGTGGGTGGAGGGGTGCCTGGGGGTCAGCTCGTGGTCCTGGGCAGCCGCCAGGAGGCGCGCAGTTGGTGCACCAGGACGGAGGCCGGGGTCAGGCGGACGAGGGTGTTGCGTACCCGGGTGCGTGTGGGGGTGCTCCAGTGGGCGATGCGTCCGACCCGGTGGGCGGTCTTGACGACAGCGTTGGCCCTGGGCTGGCGGAAGCGTTCGTAGCGGCGCAGTGCGTCGGGGGTGGGGCCGTGCTCGGTGATCAGGTCGGTGAGGGCGAGAGCGTCCTCGATGGCCTGGCACGCGCCCTGGCCCAGGTTGGGGGTCATGGGGTGGGCGGCGTCGCCGAGCAGGGTTGTGCGGCCCCGGCCCCACTGCGTGACCGGTGGGCGGTCACGGATGTCGTCGCGGCGGATGGCGCTGAGGGGGGTGTCCTTGACGGCCTGGCGGACGTAGTCGGGGAACTCGGCCGTGGCCCGGGTGAGCGCGGCACGGGTGTCGCTGTCCTCGCCGTCGGCGGGGCCGTTGGCGCACAGGAACCAGTACAGGCGGCCACCGTCGATGACGCATCCGCCGAAGCGGCGGCCCGCTCCCCACATCTCTCCAACCCAGTCGCTGGGCAGGGGGTTGGTATCGGTGACGCCGCGCCAGCAGTAGTAGCCGCTGTAGCTGGGTGCCTGGGCGCCCAGCAGCGCGGTTCGGACGGTGGAGCGCAGGCCGTCCGCACCGACCAGCACGGAGCCGCGTACTTCTTGCCCGTTGGCGAGGGTGACGGTGGCCTGATCGAGGTCAACGGCAGTGACGGTCGAGGCGAGCCGCAGCTCGCTGGTGCCGAGCTGGCCGACCAGCGCCTGGTGGATGGTGGCGCGGTGCAGGCCCAGGGTGGGGGCACCGATATCCGCCAGCAAGGCGCTGGCCTGGGCGGGGCTGGGCTGCAGCAACACGCGGCCGCGAGTGTCGTAGACGGCAGCCGTGGAAAGCCGCGCGCCGGCGGCTTCGAAAGGCTCGGCCAGGCCTAGACGGCGCAGCGCGATCAGCGCGTTGGGCTGCACGGTCAGGCCGGCCCCGACAGGGGCGAGCTGTTCGGCCTGCTCCAGGACGACGGCCGGAATGCCGCGGCCGGCGAGTCCGGCCGCGAGAGTGAGTCCGCCGATGCCTGCTCCGGCGATGAGTACGGGGTCCATAAGGTGCTTTCTCTTTCGGTTTCTTGCCAGGTTCTGGAACCGTCTTGCGGCAGATTCCGCCCCGTGGGCGGAAGTGCGGGGGTCAGTCGGTGAAGGTGCGCAACAGGCTCAGCAGCGTGGGACGGAGTTCGGCCGGGTCGAGGTCGAGTCCGTCCGGGTCGGCCAGACACTCGAAGAGCAGACCGTCGATGGAGGCAACGAGTGTTTTCGCGCGCTGCTCCGGCTCGGCGACACCGGTCGCCGCAAGCAGGTCGACGACCGGCCGTCGCACCTGCCCGGCCGCAGCCTTCGGTACCGCTCGCAGTTCGGGCCTCCCGATCGCCGCGTCGGCCAGCAGTTTCCGTCGTGTCGAGTTCTCCGGCACAGTCGTTGCCCATTCACACACCCAATCCTCTACAGAAGTAGAGTACCATCGTTACTACAGTTGTAGAGGGCGGGGCGAAGGGAAGGCGTGAAGGGAAGGCTGAGTGCGGTGAAACCGCCAGCCCTCCTCCGGTGTGTCCGGGTTCCACCCGCGCGCGGACCGAAGGTGGGCCCACTGGTATCGGATCGTGGTCAGAGTGCGCCGGACCCAGAACCTCCCCGGGCACGGCCATCCGCCGGCCGCCTGCGACTGAGGGCCGGTGCACAACGACCGGAGACCATCAAGCCGCCGTATGAACCATCCCGAACCGCGGAAACTCTGTTGTGGCACCGGGTGCGGAACTGCAGAATGCCCGCGCTGAGGCACACGTGATCTATCAAGGATGGAAAGTGACTGAGAACGACGAGCAGCGCCAAACCCTGACCAACGGGCAAGGCGTGCCGGTCCTGACCTATCTGCAGGGTGTTCGGGAGGGGCACCCATGGGCGGACCTGGCCGAAGTGGTCGGCCCCGACCCCGTGGAATCCATCGTCGCCGGCATGTCCGGATGGGCTGTTTCAGGATCCGTGGAGCTCGGCGAGCAGTTGCTGCGCCGTGGTGCCCGCGTCATGCGGCATGCCCACGAGATGCGGAGAGACTTGGTTGCGTGTCCGCCGCCGGCCGATTGGTCATCACGCGCCCTGGGCAACGGGCTTCGGGCAGTTCCTTGCGACCTCGATGCCGATGCGGTGTTCCCGGCCTGGCGAGCTGCTTTTCCTGCCGACCACCCCGACCACCACCGCGGCAGCGACGAAGAAGCGCTCAACGAGCGCCTGGCACCGATGCTGGCGGGTTCCGTTCTCGGACCGGTGCTTCCGTGCAGCGCCTTGGTGGTGGACGAGACGGACCGCGTGGTCGCTGGGGCGATTGTCACCAACCGCGACGGCCTGCCGTGGATCGCGGACGTATTCCGCCGGCCCGGAGCCCGCTACGCGGGCCTTGGCTCCAATCTGCTGCGTCGGGTGCTCGGCAGTGCCGCGGCCGACGGACTGGCCGATGTCTCACTCGTCGTGAGCGATGCGAATCCGGCCCGCCACGTCTACGAGAAGCTCGGTTTCCAACTGACCGGCACATCACTGACTGTCGTAGTGCCGTAGGCCGAGGAACGCTTCCCCGCCCTGCAGCCGGTGTGGTGCGGCATTTCCAGGCGACGGGCCTCACGGGTGCGGCAATGACGATGCGGGCCGGTCCCCACCGGCGCAGGGCGCGGGCCTTGATGATCCGGCGTTCGGTGCGGGTCGGGGTGTGGCACGGGCCCGTGTACGGGCGGGAGAGCCGGTCGCACATCCCGGCCTCGCCGAACTGCTGGTAGCGGTCGGCCCGTCGCTGGGCCGTGGTGGGCGAGACCTGGAAGCGTTCGGCGGCCCTGCGCAGGGTCCAGCCGTCCTCGACCACGCAGCGGGCCAGACGCAGACGGCCGGTCTCGGTCAGGGGTGCGTTGCGGCGGGGCGCGAGGGTCTTTCGGCTGGTGGGACAGCCCTCAGACCGCAGCGGCCGCGTCGAGTGCGGTGCGGTGCGGATCAGGATCAGGATCAGGATCAGGATCTCCAACTGTGCGGACACTGTGTGCAGTGGCGCCACAGAGCGGCGCACACGAGCCAGCAGTGTCGCGCCTTCATATGCGGCAACCACCATCGTCGCCAACGCGGTCACGTCTTGTTCTGGTAAGCCGAGCTCGGTGAGAAGGTCCGCGGAGCCCTGCTCCATCGCTGCGAAGGCAGCGGCGCGGGACGCTTCCCCGCCCTTCGCGCCCCCGCAGCCGCAGCCATGGGAACCGGCCCGTCAGGTCGTTCCCCGGTGGCTCATGGATGAAGCGGCCTGGTGAAGCCGTAGAGCAGATCGAGGAAACGTCTGTGAAGTTCGTCGGACGTCAGACCAAGCGCACCCGCGCCTGCCAGATGATCGAAGACGAGGCCGTCCAGGAAGGCCACGAATATCGGCGCCTGTGACGGTGGATCGCATGCGCCCACGGCGGTGAGCCAATCCCGTGCTACAGCCCGGTACGCCTCGCCTGCGGCAACGAGGACGGTATGCAACTCGGGCCGCCGCGTGGACTCCAAGGACAGTTCGTAGCGAGCAAGCATGCGTTCGCGACCGTCGGTGACCCAGCGTTCGACGAGGTCGGCAGCGACCGTGGCGACCTGGGCGACGTCCGCTGGTTCGGTGATGACGGGGCGGTCGGCCAGGTCGGCGAGATCCGCCTCGGCCAACCGCTCGACCGTCGCCTGCAGGAGCGCCTGCCGGGTGCGGAAGTAGTACGAGCACGTACCGGTCGGCACACCGGCGGCCTCGTCGACCGCGCGGTGCGTCAGACCGCGCATCCCCGCCCGGCCCAGCGTGCTGATCGCCGCATTGGCCAGTTCTTGCCGCCTTGTCGTACGTTCGGCCACTGCTTCCTCCTCGTGCGACCACCCCCACTCTACAGATGTAGTATACCTTCCCCTGTCGAAGCAGCATGTCCACGATTGCCACAGATACAGAGGAGAAGTCCGCGCGGCAATCTGCAACGCATTCAGCACAAACGCGACCAGAGGGGGATCGGCGGTCCGGCCGCCGTCGTCGCGCTGATCCGGCAGGATGGCGGCTGCAGGTGCTGGAACGCGCCGCAACCTTCACACAGTCGGCGCCGGACTCTCGGTGTGGTCCAACTGCGTGCGTGCACTGGACGTACCGGGGCTGAACAGCCACACACGACTGCGTCCGCTCATCGAGACTCAGGCGGGCATCCGGGCCCGCCTGGCCGACTGCTGCCGCCTCCAGCCGTGCCGATCCCTTCGGCAGCCGCCAGGCGCCCTCGACCGTGCGGGAGACATGGAACAGCCGACCGATCAACGTCTGGAGCCGCGCGAGCGTCCACCGCTGCTCCACCCACCTGTGGGCCAGAAAGCGCTCCCCCAACTCATGCCCAGGCCTCGCCGTCCGGGCCCGGCTGAGCCATGGTCAGCTCCCGGAGCTCTTCGACAGAACCCGACCCCCGTGTTCGCACCATGCCCAGCACCATCGCTCTGCGGAACACTCGCTCACCCACAGCACGGCAACGACCTCCGAGACCTTCTGTCCGGCCGGAGAGCGTTCCACGGCCTGAAGCCGTAGCCGCTCCCGCGCGGCCCTCCCCGCGTCGGTCGTCCATGCCCGCCCTGACCGGCCAGGCCCGGCTCTGGGAACCACGCCTTCGAGGTTCCGCCTGCTCTCCGCGGCCGGTCAGCTCGTCACCACCGGCCGGCACCGTGTCCTCCGCCTCGCCCACCACTGGCCCTGGACCCACGAGATCACCGTCGCCCTCGAACGGCTCGCGCTCCCACCGGATCCCGGCCGACCAGCGGATTCACCTGCCCGTACGAGAACGAGGAACCAGCCCGGAGCAGTGGAACCCGGGTGCCCGCCCGAGAGACACCCGGGTCCCCGGCCCACCCGCCCTCGGCCCCTGGACGACAAAGCGGGTATCCGACGCCGTCGGGGCTGCGGGGTTGGGCTCACAAGGGGGCATCTGCCGACGGTGCACGCACCGTTCGGTGTGCCGACCCCGACAACCCCTCTCGGGCTACCTGTGCGGCACGGAGTTGGCGCACGGCACGGGGTTCATGCCGTGCGCGGGATCCGCTGCGCACGGCCGTGGAGCCGGAGCGCCGTGACGATCTCGACGATGCCGACCACGACCAACCACCAGCCGGCGACCAGTGTGAGCACGGCGATCGAGGTGAACGGCGAGATGATCAGCACGATCCCCGCGATGAGGGTGACGATGCCGAGGATGGCCTGCCAGCCGCGCGCGGGCATGGTGGAGTCGTGAACGACGGCCAGCGTATGGGTGATCCCGCGGATCAGCCAGCCGATGCCGATCCACAACGCGAGCAGCAGGATCGACTCCAACCGGCCCCGGAAGCAGAACAGGCCCAGCAGGATCGAGAGGGCGCCGCTGATGAAGGCCAGGACACGCAGCGAGGTCGCCTTGTGCGTGCCGAAGGCGGCCGCCAGTTGGAGCACGCCGCTGAGAATGAGGTAGATGCCGAAGAGGATCCCGGCGACGAGCAGGGACGGGCCCGGCCAGGCCAGGATCACGATCCCAAGGATCAGGGAGGCGACGCCGGTTGTCAGGACGACCTGCCAGGCAGTGCGGGAGAGGCGGTGCAGGAACCCCTCGAAGGGCGGCTCCATGTAGCCCGAGTGCAGTTCCGACGCGTGCACGTCACCTGCGGCATGCGTGTGGCGGTCGTCGTATTCCGGTCCCTGGGGGGAGCCGCTCGGTGCGTCGGTCATGATCCATGCTTGTACCGGGCACGGGCGCTCCGCCACCTTTGCCGGTCCAACCGGCTGACGGCGAAGGCGCGGACCGCGCCGCACGGAACCCGATGAACCACAGGCCGTGTCCAACCGGATCCCGTCAGCCGGGAATCCGTGTGAGAGGCGGACCGGCGTCTTTTCGGCTCCCGGCCGGAGGCTGAGTGAGGAGTCCCGCTCAGCCTCCGGTGGCCGGGAAGTCCCGGATCATGGCTGCGCAGGCATCGAGTAGGGGAACGGCGTCGACGGCCTGTGCGCGGTGGTCGGCCTCCCGGCCCCGTCGGCGTCATCTCCGCGGAAACGCGAGCAGAGCTGCCGTCTCCGCGCGGCGCCCCGCGTCCGTACCGCCGAGGCGGACGGCCTGGATGTGGCAGAGCCTGGCGACCACCGGCGTCCACACCTCCTCGACCGGGACGCCTGCCATACGGGCGACGCAGGAGGACCAGGTGTGCAGGCTCACCGCGAGGCCGGTGGGCAGAATGGGGCCGGGAAGCCGGGGGAAGGCCGAAGCGGCGGGCGGCGGTGTGGGCGGGGGAGCGCCGGAAGCACGGTGGCCGGCAGTGGCTTCGAGCCAGGCCAGGTGCCAATGGGCCGCGGCGGGCCGATGACGCTCCGGAACCAGCCAGGAGTACAGGCTCGTCACTTCGTCGGCGATCATGTCCTGAGGCACGTACCCGCTCGGGTCACCGGAGCCGGACGTCAGGACACCGTGCGCACGGTCGCTGGTCGCCGCCAGCAGATCGCCCCAGACGAAAGGCGGGCGGCCGTGGGGGAACAGGCCCGGGCTGCACACCGCCGCACAGGAGCGGGGCTGCGCGGCGGTGACGAGCCCGCGCCGCAGGGCGCCGGTGACCCAGTCCAGTTGGGCGTCGAGGGGTTCGGCGACGGGGACGGCGAACTCCATCGAGGCGCCCCCGTCGAGTAGGTCGGCCCAGAACCACGGGGTTCGCGCCGCACCGCCGACCAGGGCCAGCAGCCGCCCCCTCGCGGACGCCGACGCGCACCGGACCCTCCAGGCGTGCCAGTGGGACCGGCCGGGCCAGTCGCGCCGGGCCTGCCGGGGACGGGAGAGCGTCACTCGGTCCCGCTCCCTCGCACCTGTGAGCCGTACTCCTGGCGGCAGGCGGAGTCCTCGTACGGGGACAGTCCGGCCCGCACCACCGGAAGGAGACGCTCGGGCGTGAGCGCCCACCGGTTCCAGTGGAAGAGCACCAGCGCCGTCGCCCAGGCCCGTACGGGGAAGCCCTGAGCACGCCGGAGCAGGGTGGCGGCGTCGCCCGTGCGTGCCGCCCACCGCCTGGCACGGACCAGGTGGGTGTCGGCCACCGCGTCTCCGGTGACCGGCACCCGCCCCGCCAGGAGCGATTCCGCCACGGCGGGGTCCACGTACGGCGGACCGTCGGGTGCGACGTGAGGGCCGAGGGCCGTGCGCAGGGCGTGGTCGAGTCGCAGCCAGAGGTCCCGGAGCTCGTCCGCGTCCTCGGCGATCCTGGACAGCAGCGTCTGCGCGGTGACCAGGCCCACCAAGGGGACGAGCGAGGTCTCTCCGCCGTCCGGGCAGGTGTTCCACGACAAGGCGAGGCGGCTGTCGGCCGCGCAGTGGGTGTGTGCCAGATCGAGGCCGGCCGGTCCGCCGAAACGATACGTCTCGGGTTCGTACACGCCGGTCGTCCGCAGCCCCGGGAGCCGGGCGGGCGGCGTCGCGTCCGCCATCGCGCGGCGCAGCGAGCCGGGGTCCGGGGACTCCAGCCGCAGCCGGATCCCCGGAGGCTTGTGCAGGTACCACCACCGGGAGACGAGCCCTTCGTCCCGCCACCGCGCGACTCCCTCCCGCAGCCGGGACCACTCGGCCCGGTCGGCCGGCAGGTCGCAGTCGCACTGCACCCAGGGTTCGCCCGTGGCCCGCAGGCTCTCCGGCCCGCACAGCGCGATGTACGGATCGAGCACGGGCCGCTTGTCCGCGCCGGGGCGGTGCCCGGCGGGCGCGTCGGACGTACTCCATGCCACGGCGGCCTCCCACAGGTGTTCGCGTCGCTCGCCGTCGACCAGTCGGCGCCGGGGGTCCTTCCGGCCGGACACGGGGGTGATGACCAGCGGTCCGGGGTCCGCCCGGGACACCAGGGGGACGAGTGCGTCCAGGGCCAGGGGGCTCGACGGCGGCACGGCCAAGGGGGTGGCGGCGGGGTGCTCCGGGCGGACCTGCACCAGGGCGGGCAGCCCCATGTCCCGTACCGCCTGTCTCCAGGCGAGGTAGCGGGCCGGACCGCAGAGGCGGACCAGCCCGGCCACCGCCGCCGGGGGGACGGTCCAGCGGCGGGTGCCGATGCGGATGCCGCCGTGTGTCCTGACCTCGGGGTGGTGCCGCCAGACCTCGCGTTCGGCCGGCAGTGCCGGCAGCCCCAGCGACAGCCATTCCCAGCCGTGGCTCATGGCGGCCGTCCACAGCAGATGGCTGAGCGGATCCCGATGGCCCGTCTCGGCCGCCGCGTTGTAGACCGGCATCAGGCGCCGGGCGGGCTCCCGGGCGTCCACGCACCAGACGCGGCCGTCGTGGTCCACCGTGAGCAGCCACCGGTCGGCCGAGGCCTGCCCGGCGGCCGTCAGGTCGAGCCGCGCGCCGGTCAGGTCGGGGCGGACGGCCGTGCCCGGCTCTGCGCAGTCGCGGCCGACGACCTCCACCGCCCGGCCGAGCAGGGCCGCGCGGAACGCCGCCCGGTCCGCCGCTCCCGGCCGGTGCCGGGCGTGGAAGACGGCGGGCTGGGGGCGTCCCCACAGGAAGGCCAGGTGCCCCCTGCCGTCCGCGGTGAGCACGGCCGCGCCCTGCCCGCCGCCTGTCGGGCGGGCCATCGCGGCGAGTGTGTGGACGGGGCTTCGCCGGTCGGCGAGCAGGCGTTCCTCCCACAGATCGCAGTCCTCCTGCACCCCCAGGGCGGTGAACGGCCGCGGGCCGAACCGCAGGTCGAGGATGCCGGGCCGGGTGTCCGGGCTGTCCGCGGTGGCGGGCCGCCCGCCGGGGTGGTGCCGTGCGGCCTGTACGGCGTCCCAGCGGCGCATCGCTTCCCCGAGCGGTACGGGTGGCAGGCCCGCGAGCGCCTCGGCCAGTTCCCCGACCGACGCGTGCCGGTACCGTTCGGCGGTCGCGTCGGCCTCCGCGTTCGCCAGCGCCTCGGCAATCGTCTCCTCGGCGGCGCGGTCGTCGGCGGCCGTCCAGGAGAGGCGGAACGCGGATCCCGGCTCCCAGTCGACGGTGACGACCGTGTCCTCCGGCGCGGGGACGTCCGCGAACGCGAACAGCCTTGCTGCCTCCTTGTCACAGGCCCGCACCTGCTCCCGCACCCGCCGCGGGGACCACTCGGCCAGGCCGAGCGCCAACTCCTCGCACAGCGCCCGGATCCGCTTCACCGACAGCGCCCACATCTCCGCGTCTCCGGCCCCGAGTCCGGGGGTGACGGCCTCCAGGGCCTGCCACACGTCCTCGGCGGTGCCGGGGAGTCCCGCGCACGGCTGGAGGAGCCCGCGCGCCACCAGGACCCGCAGGACACGTTCGAGCGCCGGCCGCGCCGCGGTGTCGTCCCCGGCCAGGGCCGCGAGCAGATCCCCGGGGTCGACGCTCCGGCCGCCGTCGCAGGCGGTCAGGACGGCGTCCATCAGCGGCTGTCCCCCGACGCGGCTCCACACCGGGCCGTCCGGCCCGAACGACAGCCACCACCAGGCGTCCCCCTCGCGGTGGACGCTCGGGTCGCGGCGCAGCCGGCCCCGCAGGGGGTCCCGGTGGGCGAGTGTCTCGGCGGCGGCGCGGAAGGGGGCCAGGCGTACCCCGACCTCGTAACGGACCTTTTCCGGGCGTTCCGCGCGGTGCGGGTGGACCACGCCGGACCACAGGCCCTGCGGTGTCGGGCGGGCGCAGGCCCGGCTCAGAAGCCGCCAGAGGGTGTGCTCCAGCCGTCTGCGTCTGGCCGGGGCACCGTCGTCGCGCCGCGACCGTTCCAAGGCGTCGTGGACGGCGGGGTTGCCCACCGCCAGGGCGGTACGGAACCTGTCGGAGCGGGCGATCCGCCGCAGCAGGGCGCGCTGCCGGCCGTCCTCGGCCGCCCAGGCGGTGGCGAACTCCTCGGTCAGGGCGGCCAGGCGTCGCCGCTGTTCCAGGTCGTCCCGGATCCGCCGGCCCACGTCGCCGTGGGCGTCCAGGAGCGTCGCCACCGACGCGTCGCACCGTACCGGCTCCGGGCCGGCGTGCAGGGCGCGGCGCAGGGCCAGCACGGCGCGGCGTTCGCGCCGGGGCAGAGCGGGCACCACCGGGAACAGGGCGTCGGTGAGCTCACCGCTGCGGGCGGTGATCGCCTCGCGCAGTGCGAGGAGTTGGTCGGCGCGGCGGGCGAGAGCGTCGGCGGCGAAGGATTCGAGCAGGTCGATCGGCCAGGCCGCGACTCGCAGGACCGGCGCGCCGATCACCCTCACGTCCATGTCCCGGCCCGTCCGCGGTCAGTGGACATCCGCCGGCTCCGGTGTCCCCTCCTGCCAGGGCCAGCTGTGGCCGGGCACCCGTACCAGTCGGCGCCGGCCGCGCACCTGCGCCAGGGAGTCGCCGGGGCGCAGAAGGCACACCTCCACGCCGGTGGAGCTCACCTGACCGTCGAGCAGCGACGAGCGGCACCGCGCTGTCCGCGCCACGCACTCGGGGAACGGGTCGATTCCCGCGATCTCCTCGCCGTGCCCGTCCAGCCGCGGCCCCAGACCCAGGTTCCAGTGCCACGGCGCTCCGCCGTCGGCGTACGGCACGACGGCCCGCGCGCCCCAGCGCTCGGCCAGGTCCAGCGCACCGTCCGCGTCGGTCATCAGCTGCATGCGGCAGGCCCACAGTTCCGGAGGCACGAAGGGCAGATAGCGGGCGATGGAGGAGAACAGCAACTGGACCGGGTACATGCGCCAGCCGCGGTAGCCGGCGAAGACCAGGTCGGGATCGCCCAGCCGGGCGCGCGCCTCCAGGGCCACATCGCGCATGTCCCCGCGGTCGTCGCGCCCCGCGTCGGCCAGGAAGACGGAGCGGGAGCGCGGGGTTTCGACCAGATAGGTGTTGCCGACGTTGGTGACCTCCGGGTGCAGCCGCTTGGCGTCGGTGGGCTGTTCCCCGTAGAAGGGCAGGGCGGTCACCGTGATGTCGCCGACCTGCCAGGACGTGTGCCAGGCGAGCGGTACGACCGTGGTGAAGCCGAGCTCGGTCAGGCGCAGGGCCAGGTCGGCGGTCAGGATGCTCTCCCGTTCGACCACCGGGACGACGACGGGTGTGTCCGGTGGCAGCCGGAGCAGCGACGCGGGGTCGAAGTGGTCCGGGTGACTGTGCGTCAGCAGGACCGCGTCGAGCCGGCCGAGGTCGGCAGGCTGCATCGGCTGATAGGTCTCCGGGTAGACGGCGCGGCGCGCGGGGAGCCAGGGATCCACCGCCACCCGGGCCCGGCGTCCCTGCACCAGGACGGTGTTGTGGCCGCAGAAGGTGACGTCGGCCTCCTCCAGTTCCGGGGCGCGGCGGCCGGGTGGCGCCGGGGCGAGCAGGCCCTGTTCGCGCAGGCCGGTCAGCAGGGTGCGCAGGTCGGGATGCAGCTCCCGGGCGGCCGCCTCGGTCAGGCCGCCGTTGCTCAGGTCCGCGATCAGCGCGTGGGCCGGCGCCCAGTGGCTGTCCGGCAGGCGGAGCCGGACGAGTGCCTCGCCGTACGGCAGGTCCTCGCGGCCCAGCGTGAGCAGGCGCGGCCGGGCCAGCGCAGGGTCGGGGTGGCGGACGTCCTCGTGCAGGTACCAGCCGCCGTCGGCCGCCACGTCGGCGACCGCCCGGAACGCCTGCCCCCGCACCACCTCGGCCAGCAGCCCAGGGGCCGCCGCGACCAGCGAGGCGTGGCCGTGGGCTTCGGCGTGCTCGGCGAGGGGCGCGTACAGCCGACGCGCCGCGAGTTCCGGATTCGCCGTGACCGGGCTGCCGAAGCGTGTCCGGTCCTCGTAGGTGACGTTGATGCTCACATCGGCACGCAGCCACGTCCGCGTCATACGTTCTCCTTCAGACTCCGGTACGCCGCTTCGCGGGCCAGCACCCGCCGGAAGGCGTCCTCGTCGCGGTAGCCGGCGGCCTTGGCCCATCGGTCGACTTGGGGCGGGACGGGGATGCCATGGCGGTCGAACCACTCCTGGTACAGCTCGCGCGTGCCGCCTCCGGCTGCTTCGGCCGAGGGGTTCTCCAGGCCGGCGGCGGCGAGCGTGCGCTGCTTGTCCTCGGCCCGCGCCGCCAGCCGGCCGAAGCGGCCGGTGGCCCGGAGCTGATCGGGCAGGTGGGCGAGGACGTCGGCCCCGGCACGCGTGGCGACCAGTGCGGCCGCCGCGTCGGTCCTGGCCATGGCGTTGAATCCGTCCAGGTCGAGGTGGTTGTGCGCCAGCCAGGCGTCGAAGGCCGCCTGGTCGGTCAGGCCGAGGGCGGTGCACAGGTCGTTGGCGCGCTCGCGTACTGCCGTGGCGTCGGGCCGCACCGCGCAGCGTTCCGCCTCGGCGGAGGCGAGGGTGCGGATGAGGGCCCCGCGGTAGACGTCGGTGAAGTCCTCCGGCTCCAGGAGCAGTTCCTCCAGGATCAGGTGCATCGTGAGCGCGCCGTGGTCGCCGGTGGCGGGGGCCGGGCCGGCGCTCCGTACGAGGTCGTCCCACCAAAGGGTGTGCTGGAAGGTCCAGGGGACGCTGACGGGTTCCGGCGGATCGGTGCGCAGCAGGTCCAGCAGTGCCAGGGCGTCCTGCCGCTTCTGGTCCACCCGGCCGTGCGGAAGCCAGGCGCGCAGAGCGGCGGCGCTGTCGGCGAGGCCCCGCGCGCTCGCCTCTCCGAGGAGGGCGGACCAGGAGCGCTCGGGGTAGAAGCGCCGTTTGGCGAGCGCTGTGAGGGTGTCGGCGTCGTCGTCGCCGATGACTCCTTCGCCTGCCGCCGCCTCCAGGGTGCGGCGGATGTTGACCATCGCCTCGGACGCCGCCCGGTAGCCGAGAGCCTGCTCGGTGTGCGCCACCGCGACCTCGTCGTCGTCGGTGAGCGTGCCGGCGGCGAATTGCTCGAAGATCCAGCCGACCCCGACCATGCCGAAGGCCCGCAGCTCCGCGGCCCGCAGCGCTCCCATGCTGGAGGCGCCGTAGACGGGGATGCCCTCGTGCAGGGCCCAGAGGACCTCCTTGTGCCACACCGAGGGCACCCGCTCGAAGTAGCCGTCCACGACGGCCAGGGCCCGCGGCCGTTCCCTGGCCGCGCGGTACACGTCCCCCTGCGCGGCGGGCGGCAGGACGACGGCGTCCGGGAGGGTGTCGGTGACGGTCCCGGCCGGCAGTGTGGGCCCTACGAAGACGCAGACGGCGCCCCTCAGCCCGCTCATCGGGCGCCCCCTTCGCTGTCGCAGGCGTGGTCGGAGGCGACGGGAGGCGGGCCGGCGACGCCGCCGCGCAGTGCCCGGGCCCGTGGCCCGGGCACCCAGCCGTCCAGCATGCTCGCCGACTCCAGCCCGGGAATCACCACCCGCACGACCGGGATGCGCAGATGTGGCAGGGTCAGGTCGACGGCGAGGACCTGAGTGATGCCGGCGTTCTTGAGCCGTTCCAGCAGCCAGGCCAGGTCCGCGTCGAAGGTGTCGGCGTCGAAGCCTGGACCGGAGTCGAAGGACCGGGCGGGCGTCCCCCGCAGCAGCGCCCGCTCCCGGGCCAGCACATCGGGGTTGCGCACCCGGTCGTAGTCGTCGCGGGCCACGTCCTCCCTGGACCCGGCGGTGACGGTGAGCCGGCTCTGCGCCGCCTCGGTCAGCGCCCGCAGCAGGGCCACCGTGCGCACCGGATGACAGCCCATGCCCGCTGCCGAGTGCATACGGCGGAAGGGGTCGTCGCCCTCGGTGATGACGCAGAAGAAGGAGGGCACACCGATGTCGGCGGTCGTCGTCTCCCACACCGCCACGTCCACACCGGCCCGCTCGTACAGGTCCAGCACGGTCCGTGCGTCCGGGTTCCTCACGGTCGCCAGGTCGACGCGGGTGGCGGCGGCCGCGTCCGGGTCCAGCAGGTGCCACAGGGTGGTGGCGTCGCGCTCGACCACCTCGCAGATGCCGTGGATCACTGCCTCGATCACATGGTTGCCCGAGGCCAGGCCGTTGGACGAGGCCAGGAAGCAGCCGGCGCCGGTGGGCCGGGGCAGCGTGAAGCGGGTGTGGACCAGTTCGTACGGCACCCAGGTCGGGGTCTGTCCGAGCAGGTCCCAGCTCTCCGTCCACAGCAGGTCCAGATGCGGATGGAACCCCGAGCCGGCGTCGGCGGGCAGCGCGGTGACATCGGCCAGGGTGTGGCTCCAGCGCAGTTCCTCGTACGTGGCCAGCTTCACGGGTGCGGCGATCCGCTCGGCGTGCCAGGCCTCGACGGACTCCATGACGGCGGAGGCCCGCGCGGCGGGCAGGTCGACGCCCTTGCCCTGCGAGACCGACAGCGAACGGGAGTTGGGCCGACTGACCACGACGACCGGGATGCCGATGTGGTCGAGTCCGGTGACGTCCGCCACGCGCGTGATGCCCATCATGTCGAAGAGGGGGCTCACGCGGCGGACGGTGTCGTCCGGGGGGACACAGCGGTGGGTCCCACCCTTGAAGAGCTTGGGGACGGGGGCCGAGCCCGCGGCGAGCAGGTCCCGCAGGGCGGCGTTGGCGTCGCTCACGCGGCGGCTCCGATCCGGGTGCCGGCGGCCGGCACCAGCCACAGCACGCCGGCGGCCAGCATCTCGTCGATCATGCCGCGCAGTTCCTTGGCGATCACCGCCCGGTCGTGGGTGTCGCGGTCGCCGCCCGGAGCGACCTGGGAGGCGAGCGCGCCCAGCAGGTCGTCGACCCGGCAGGGTTCGGCGGGGCGGGCGAGCAACTGCAGCAACTGCCGCGGCGTGCGCACCCGTCCCGTGAACGACTCGGCGACGAAGCCCTCGCCGGTGGGCCGGAAGCGCGTGCTGCGCGGCCACTCCAGCCGGAACAGCAGCGGATCCCCGGGTGGCGGCAGGCACAGCTGCCAGGGGAACCGGTCGGTTCCGTATCGCTCGGCGTACAACATGGCGTACTCCTCGAAACTCGGCCACAGGTGCGCGGGGAACTGCCGGTGCACTGGGAAACGGGCCCGCAGGACGGCCTGGAAGTCGGCGATGAGCTGCTGTGCCCGTTGCGTGGACAGCCCCCCGGCCGATGTCCACGACCGCACCGACAGCGGGAAGTCGGCACCGGCCAGTTCCTCCGCGTCCATCTCGATGCCGAAGCGGTCCGCCTGTTCGAAGTAGTCGGTCCGCAGGTCGAGGCTGAAGCCGTGCACGTCGAAGCTGTGCCGGGGGTCGGCGAGCACGTCGGCGTGATCGAGAAGGAAGGACAGCGTCCGCTGTGCGTCCTGCTCGGTCTCCTGGGGGAACCCCACCATGCTGAACAGGTGCAGGCAGATCCCGGCCTCGTGCACCGCGCGCAGGACCTGCGAGGCGACAGGCAGGCGGACGCCCTTGTCCATGTGGTCGAGCATGCGCTGGGAGCCCGACTCCAGGCCGAAGAACAGCTTGCGCACCCCCATGGCGGCCAGGCGTTCGCACGTGGCGGCGTCGAAGCCGGGCTCCAGCCGGGCGTAGCCGACCAGCGACACGTCCAGGTCCCGTTCGGCCAGGGCCTCGCCCAGTCTGAGGAGGAAGCGGGGGGACAGCGCCTCGTCGGTGATCTCGTAGTGCCGACAGCCGTGGCGTTCCGTCAGCCGGGCGATGTCCTCGGCCACGACGGCCGGGGGGCGCGTGCGGTAGGGCCGCGGGGCGACCCGGTTGATGTGCGGGATGTCGCAGAACCGGCACTTGTTGAAGTAGCAGCCCTTGCCGGTGAGGATGGGCAGGACCGGGACAGGGGTGAGATAGCGGTCCAGGGGAAGGCCTTCGAAGTCGGGGGTCGGCAGGGCCGGCACGTCCTCGGCCACCACCCGCCCCGCCACCGGGGCCCCGGACGCGTCGAGCGCGACGGTGTTCGGCACGCCGGCCAGGTCCCGGCCGTCCGCGAGGCGTTCCAGGACGCCCAGCAGGGCGGTCTCCCCTTCGTATGGCACCAGCGCGTCGCAGAACAGCGTGAAGAAACGGGGCCGCTGCAGGAGCGCCGACGCGAACTTCGCGTAGACGGTGCCGCCGATCACGACGGTGTGGCCCGCGCTCTTGCACCGCCGCGCGAGCGTCAGACCTGGAATCACCTGCTGGTGGTTGAGGATGGAGATGCCGACCAGGTCCGGACGGACGGCTTCCAGCTCGGCGAGGATCCCGTGCGACCAGTGGTCCTCGAAGACGTTGACCGCAGGGTCGGCGGTCGCGCGGTCCAGGTCCGGCAGCCGGGCCGGGTCGATGGCGTCGACCGCGTAGGTCACAGGCGCGATGTCCCAGTCCACAGCGTGGGCGGCCCCCACCATGCGCAGTCCGTGGGACAGCGCCTCACGTGCTTCGACGAGGGCCAGCGGATGATAGAAGGCCACAGGGTCGCGCAGCGTGTCGGCGGCTCCCGGGGCGAGTTCCAGCGTCCGTTCGGCCATGGCCAGGACCCGGTCGAGCCGGTCCCGCTCGTCGGCCGGGACCCGTCGGGACCGGCGGTCGCGACAGACCCCGGCCGCTCGCTCCAGCGCGGCGGGGCGCAGCAGCGTGTCGACCGCCTCCACATCGAGGTCCCGCTGGGTCACCTCGACGCCATTGCGGCGCAGGCGGGACGTGAGGGACGGAAGGGCCAGGTGCGGGCTGCGGGGGTCGGCTGCTGGCGGGAACAGGAGTACTGCGTGCACGAGGGCGGTCTCCAGGGGCCGAACGACAGGGGCAGGACGGTGGGAGCGGTGGCCCGGTCAGCGCGAGACCGTGCTCGGGTTGACCCTGAACTTGGCCAGGCCCATCGTGCCCGGGCACATGACCGTCCCCGAGGCCTTCCAGTTCACGTCCTCGGCCAGGTCGGCCCGCTGGAAGGGGCCCACGAACGACTGCGCCTGGGCCGCCTTGCCCGTGCCCATCCGGAAGCCGTTGCCCGTGATCTCCTCGCCGCCGGCCACCTGCACCGCGTCGAGCAGATTCGTACAGAACTGCGCCATATCGGGCTCCGTCACCTTGCAGGCATCCAGCATCTCGTCGCGCAGGAAATAGAGCGACCCGTCCTCGCCGCGGATGATCGTGCCGCCTTCGTCGTAGCTCTTGTTGTCGGTCATTTTCGTGTCCTTCCTGGTCGGCGGGTCCGTCTCACGGACGGTCCACATGTGAACGCCTCAGGTATTCCACGGACATGGGTCCGTTGTGCGGGGCGGTTCGGGTGAAAGGACGGCTCTGACCCGACAGCCGGGCCCCGCGGCGCGGAATGAGGGTTCCCCCGGGGAGCCGTCCGTGGGTGCCCGGGGCGAGGGGCTCCGATGTGGGGGTGGCGAGCATCGGCTCCGGCAGCGGCCAGGCCGAGGGCATGGTCGACGTCCTCCACCCACGCGTGGGTGGCGGTGTGCGGTATCGCCCGGTCAGCGGATGCGGAGCGAGGGCACACGGCGGGCGGTTGCGGGGCGCACGTGCACACGCGATCGATCCACTGCACGGCGGTCCCCGTATCGAAGGCGGCCGCACTCCCGCTCCGGCCGCTCTGCGCGCACAGCAACGCCCACCCCTCCCTTGCCGACTCGCCCGCCGGTTTGTTTGGACGACCGTCCTGGACTACCGTCCAAACAGGTGGATGAAACGAGTGCCGGTCACGGCACTAGCTGGAGGTGAACAGCACGATGAGCCATTCCTCTTTGGCGACGCTGATTGCGGCACTGCTGGTATGGGAGGCCCTTCTACTGATTCCGATGGTCCCGGGCAAACTGATCGACACGCGTGACTTCGCGCCGTTGCCCCGGTGGCAGTACAACTGTTTCAACGTGTTCCTGACCACGCTCGGGCTGGCCAGCTTTGTCGTGGCCGGTTTCGCGTTGGCCAACCAGGGCTGGGCGTTCGTGGCGGCACTGGTACTGGGCCTGCTCTACATCGCGGTCTTCGCGGCCGACCTCGGCGAGGTCTTCCCCGTTGTGCCGGATCCCATTCCGGTTCAGCTGCTCGTACTGGAGGCGATCGCGCTGGCTTCGGCCGGGGTGATCGTGGTGATCGGCATCCAGGGGATGCGGCTGTGAACGCCGACGACCGGCGTGTGTCCCGCCCGGCGGAGACACGCGAGAAGCTCATCGACGCCGCGGCCTCCCTGATCCCTGAGCTCGGGTGGGACAACGTGAGCAGCCGCCGGGTGGCGGACCGCGCCGGCGTGAACCTCGGCGTCGTCCACTATCACGTCAACAGCATCGCCGAACTCCGGCGTATCGCCGCCATCCGGAGGATCCGGGCGTTCTTCGAGGGCCCTGCCCATGAAGCCCTGCTGGAGACGGATCCGCGAACGGCCATCGGCAACCTGCTGAACAGCCTGTCCGCCAGCGGCCCACGAGACCCGGAGCTGCTGCTCCTCTTCGAGTCGCTCGTCGCCGCCGGCCGGGATGACCAGTTGCGGGAGGAGATCGCCGGTTCTCTCGCCGAACTGCGGACCCGGCTGCTCGAATGGCTCACCGAACAGGGCGCAGCCGCTCCTGCGGCGGCCGCAGTCACCATCACCGCGGCCATCGACGGATATCTGCTCCAGCGAGCGCTCGACCCGTCGCTCGAACCCGGCCTCCTGATCGAGGCACTGGCCAGCCTCGTACGACCGCCGGCCTAGTGCCGCTCCCGGCACTAGCCAGGACCTGAGCGTGGAGCGCGTGGCCCAGGTGGCCGCCCCGGGCACCACCTGGGACGCCTGACCCCGTTCCCGTTCCCGTTCCCGATCCCGGTCACGCTCCGGGCTCCGGCGCCCGTACCGGGAGCGGGACGGGCGCCGACCGCTCCCGTACCCCGGCCGCGTCGGCGTCCCGCCTCGTCATCGGGTCGGGCGTAGTGCCTGTGTGGCCGCAGTCCTCGGCTCAGCGGTCGCGCAGGTAGGTGGAGAGGCTGGTGTTGGTCATGCACGACAACGGCACTGTCCGCCGCCCGGCAGTTGATAGCGTAATCGTCGTGACAGAACTGGAAGAGCTGGTCCTGAGCCCCGGCGAACGGGCCCGGGGGGTTCAAGTCGACGGCGTGATGTTCACGATGGACTGGACCGGTGAGGACTACCCGGGCCAGCTGGCTGCGTTCGTGGCTGGTCGAGTACGGGCCTTCGGGGCGGAACCGACAGACGTCGACACCACAGTCGTCCACCAAGCGGCCGAGACCGACCCGACCCTGCGCCGCGGTGATTTGCCGGTCCGTCAGCTCGATCACCTGTCCGGTGTGCTGGCAGATCTCGGCTGCACGCTCATGGTGTGGGAGAACGGCACCGACACCTACGAGGTACTGGTCGCGCTGACCGATGAGCGTGAGCCGACCGGGTTGATGCACCAGGGCCTCCCGGTGCGGGCCTGGGGTTCGGAACCCGAAGAGACCCTGGTCAGCCTGGACTGCCCGAGCTGCTCGCAGATGCTGGTCTGGGGATTGTCGGCGGACCAGACCCTGGCCGACGAGCGCTGCGATTGTGGAGCCGCGTTGTTCGACGCCACTGGCCGTCCGCTGCCCCATGTCACCCTCCACGACTGAGCCGCTCAGCGCCCTCCGACCCCGACTCGTCCCCACGATGTACTGCTCACCGAATGCAGCGCCCACTGATCCGCACGAACCGCACCTGCCCGCCTTCACGTCACAGCGATCTGCACCCAGCACTTCATGCTCGTCAGGTGCGGATCGCGCACAGAGACGCCGGTGGTCAAGGCCGTGGCTCGGCGGTGGGGCCCGGCAGCGCCGATGCGTGGCTTGCGCGACTGGAAGGCGGCACCGGGACCGCGCCGGCGGCCGCCGCCCCTTCCAGCAGGATCTGCTTGTCGCCATGGGAAACCCCGCCGGAATCACCGTTGTTGATGAGTACGGTGCAGTACATGCAAACCACCACCGGGGCGGGCCAGGAACAGCGCGGGCACGTCCTCCTCATCGCGGGTGACACCGCCATACGACGGCGCGCCGTGCAGGTCGAGCCCAGCGCCAACCTCGCAGCCCTGTCGATGGTGCCCGTGCCCGTGCTGCTCGCCAGCAACGTGCCCGCCGACACCACGTACCTCGACGGCGTCAAGGACCAGCAGGCCCTGCTGATGAAACTGCGCAGCGCCGCCGCCACGCCGGGACCGCTGCTCGTCTACCTCTCCGGCCGCCTCACCCTCGCCCGCCGCGACCACCAGCTCTACCTCGCACTGACGCACACCACGTCATCCACCATCCGCTACACCGCACTGCCCTGGGAATGGCTGGGAACGGAACTGCGCCACCGCCCCGCAGGGCTGACGACCGTCCTGGTCGACCTCGCCGCGGACAAGCACGCATGGCCCCACCTGCAGGAGCCCGGGGCGCTCGCCACTCCCCCGGCCGCCGAGGTCTACGGGGTGATCACCCCTCCCGGCTGCGCCGGCAGCAACGGCGTGAGCAGCTACACCCGGGGGTTCGTCGAGCAACTGCGCCTCACCCCCGACCGGCCCACGAACGCCCGACTGCACGCACAGACCGTCGGCTCCGTGGCGCTCCCACCCGGTGCCCTGGTCCTCCCGCACATCCCGGAGATCAGCGCCCCGCAGACCGAACCCCGGCATTCAAGGACGAACCTGCTGCTGCTCGCGGACGACCAGCAGCAGGAGGAGCCGGGTGAGGCTTTGCCCGGCCCCGACCGGCACCCGGCCCCGCCCTCGCCCTGCTCCCCTTCCCTGTTCCAAAGCTCGCCGCCGCAGCCTGCTGCGCTCAGCCCGGGCTTCGTGCCACAGCCGCCCGTACCTCAGCAGTCCCAGCCGACCGCGCCCACGCCGTCGGCGCCCGGGCCCGGTCACGACGACGTCGACCACCAGTGGCAGCGTGCGGAACCCGCTGCCCCGGTACGGGCTCCGCACCCGGTCCCCGTGGCGGCCTCGACTCCCGCAACGCAGCACGTTCCAGCGGTCAAGCAGCCGGTTGCGCCGCCCGAGACCGACCCGCGTCCGTACATCCGCGCACTGGCCGAGCAGCACCGGTATCCCGAGGCGATGCAACTGGCCCAACTGTGGGAGCAGCATGCCCTGACCACCTACGGTGTCACCTCTCCCCAGGCCACCCAGTGGACCGAGATCCGCGCGGACCTCTCGAAGATGCAGGGCAATTGGATACTGGCCACCCACTTGTGGATCGCTGCCTGCCGGACCCGTCTCGCCCACCAGTCGCCCGACGCGCCGCAGGTCATCGCCGCAGTGAAGAGCGCCCACTACTGCTGGACGCAGATCAGAGACCCGCGGCAGGCCCGCGAGTGCGGCCCCGAGCTGATCAGCCTGCTGCGCACCCTGCCGACGCTCGACCACCGACACCTGTCCGTGGCACGGCAGCGCCTGGAGATCCTGCACAACAGCTGACGCACGACTACGAGGGGAGGACGACGTCATGGCGTCGAACCGAACCTGCAGGATTCTACGGGCCCGCCACACCCTTGAAGCCGGGCCCGAGGCCCCGCGTCGACGGCATGGCACGGTGATCGACCGGGAGGTGAGCCAGGCCACTACGGCTCGCGCGGACTGCGGGGTGAGCCCGGCGCCGACCTGTCCGAAGGACAGGACTCATGCGTACGCGCCCCCGTGGGCACGGAGGGCATCGGCGAGCGCGGCTGCTGCGGTCTCGGCCGATCGTTCGCCCCACCGGTCATCAGAACGCTGCGCTCGGCGGGTAACTCGGTCGTGCCGAGCGAGCAGCACGGCCGAGGCCTGGGCTTCGGGCGGATCCAGGGTCACGGTGACCAGCGCGGCACCGAGCTGATGGGCACACACCAACTGCCCTCGAAACAGCAACCAGGGTCGGGGCCTCCGGTCTGTGGGCCCGCTCGGCGGACACACGTCCGCGCGAGGGCTTGTGCGCAGTGTCGGAGCCGTTCTGGACGGCCCCGTTCACCGGGCCGGGCCCTTGCCGGATCGACAGCTCGTCGGTTTGACAAGCTGATCACGCGCCGGGGCGTGAGTGCGCGAAGCCCGTCGCAGGGCCCGGCCGTGGAGCCCCAGGGATATTCACCGGACCAAGTCTTCTTTCGTGGTAAAGTACCGGCATGCTTATCGAGGTTGACAGACCGTAGCCGCCGAGCGTCGACGACGCTTTCGGCCCGTGCCACTGACTCCGGTCCGCAATGGCCAGGATGTGGGCTACGCACATGGCTGCACACCTCCATTCTTGGATGTGCATACTCTGGCTTTGACCAGCGCGCCTCGCATTCTCTTTTGCCTCCTGCCGGAGTTCTCGAATCAGCCTCTCTTCGTGGCGTGTTCACAGCATGCACTGACTCCTTGCAAAGACTTAGAAGTTCTTTTCAAGCCGTGATGCCTCCGGTCTGGAACATCTGACGTCGTTCGAGGAATGCAATATGCAGTCCGTCCTGTGTTCCCGTCATGCGTCGGACGGTGCCCATTCCTTTCGAGAACTGTTTCTCGTCAGCAGCGCGCCCGGTCCGCCGGGAGAGATTTCACGTGGAAGATTGTGAGCATCACCTCATGACGAACCAGCACCATGCGAACACATCGAGCGACCGGGCTCGACGGTCCCGCGTCGCACTCGCCAACCCTCCCCCCGGCACCCGACTCGCGCGCATCCGAGAGCATCTCGAATCGTTGGGGGCGCCCGATTTCCGCTACCGGCAGTTCCTGAGTGCCCTTCGCCGCGCGGAAGCCGAGACCTTCGACACCGTTCGCGAGTTGCCCGCCGAGCTCAGAGCGGGACTCACCGAGAAGTTCGGGCCGCGTCTGCTTCCCATCGTGCCGGTCGCCCGCCAGTCGGAGGACCAGGTCGAAAAGGTCGTCTTCGAGTCCGACCCGGGAACCCGTTTCGAGACTGTTCTCTCCCGCTACAGGGCCGGATGGACTTCTCTCTGCGTCTCGTCACAGGCAGGGTGCGGACTGGGCTGTACTTTCTGCGCCACGGCCGCCGTCGGCCTCGCCAGAAATCTCACGGCCGACGAGATCTACGCGCAGGTCATGCATCCGCATTGGCGGCTTCCGAACAGATCCCTGCCGGAGAGCGTGGCGTTCATGGGCATGGGCGAGGCACTGGCCAACCCGCACATTTTCGATGCACTGTGCCTGCTTTCGGGAACCGGTTACGGGGAAATGTCGCAACGCCGCATCACCGTTTCCACCGTGGGCTTCGCGCCCAATCTTTCCAGGCTCACCAAGGAATACCCGCAGATCACGATCACACTTTCCGTGCATTCACCGTTCACGGAAGAACGTGCGCAACTGATTCCACTGGAGAAGAGATTCCCCCTCACCGACAACCTGGCGATTCTGGATGAGCATGCGGGCACGGCACGCCGCAAGATCTACCTCGCTTATCTGCTGATCGCCGGCGTCAACGACACCGAAGAACATTTGCATCAGCTTGCCCGACTGGTGGCGTCGCGATCCCGGCCGGAACTCTTCCACGTGAGCGTCATCCGGTACAACCAAGCTCTAGGAGCACATCCCGCCTACCGGGCGCCCTCGGAGACACATGTCAGTCAGTTCGTCGCAGGCTTGCGCGAACGTGGCGTCCACGCCACCAGACGACGCCAGCTCGGCTCGTCCATCGATGCCGCCTGCGGCCAACTGCACGCCCGCTACGCCGCCTCTGCCCCTACCGGCGGCCTCCTCGCCGCTCCTCCGCCGATGAGTCCCGCCGAGGACCGACTGCTGCAGATCGGACGGCCGGGTCGGTCGGAGTCTCGCCGGACGGCAACCGGCTGAAGCGCGGAACGGGGCATCGGTACGACGACCGGAGGCGCGCTTCCGTCCCGGCATCGGCCGTCCACATCATGCACAGCACAACGGTCCGTCGGTGGTCCATGCCCCGCCCCGGCACCCGTGATATCCGCCCACAGTCCTGGAGGACGTATGAACAACCACCGTGACCGAGGTCAGCACGTGATCCCGCCCGTGCCCTTCGCTCCGGAACTGAACCCCACCCTGGAAAAACTGGGGCCCCCGCACGAGAACGCGCCCGCATCGGCCGACGAGATTCCCCGATGGCGCGCACACCTCGCGAAAGCGGACCCGACACTCGACGAGCTGCGCGACCGGGGCAGGTTCGAAATCCACGAACGATCGGTGCCCGGCCCGGCCGGGGCGCCGGACGTGTCACTGCTCGTCGCACGGCCCGCCGGGTTGTACGAAGGCGCACCGGTCATTTACCACATGCACGGCGGAGGCATGATCAGCGGAACCAGCCGGACAGGGATGGCGACGATACTGCGGGAGTGGGCCGAACCCCTCGAACTCGTCGTGGTTTCCGTCGACTACCGACTGGCGCCGGAGTTCCCGTACCCGGCCTCGATCGAGGACTGTTACGCCGGGCTGATGTGGCTCTCCCGCCATGCCGCAGCCCTCGGCGGGGATCCGCAGCGCATTGTCATCGTGGGTGGCAGTGCCGGCGGGGGTCTTGTCGCAGCGCTCGCGCTGATGGCGCGAGATCGTCAAGGCCCCGTGCTCATAGGCCAGCTGATGATGTGTCCGATGCTCGACGACCGTAACGACAGCCATTCCGCCCATCAGATGGCGGGCCTCGGAGTGTGGGATCGGCACGCCAACGATCTGGGCTGGAGCTCTCTCCTCGGTGAGGCCCGGGGGAGCTCACACCTCTCCATGTACGCCGCTGCGGCCCGCGCGGCGGACCTCTCGGGGCTGCCCCCCGCCTATGTCGACGTCGGTGCCGCGGAGACCTTCCGCGACGAGAACGTCCTGTACGCGACGCGTATCTGGCAAGCGGGCGGTGACGCCGAACTGCACGTCTGGGCCGGCGGATTCCACGGCTTCGATCAACTGGCACCTCACACCGACATCGCGAGGGATGCCCGTCACACCCGGTTCCGCTGGCTGTGCCGCCTTCTGAACCGCTGAGTGCCCGGCGTACGGGTGAGCCGCACGGGGCCCGCCCGTAGGTGCCCCGGGGACCGGTCCGGGGCCGAATCGGTCCCCCGGGCGGCCGGCCGGTCGTGCGGACCGGTTCGGTCGTCAGCCGCCCCCTACTCGACGATCCGGGCGAGTTCGTCGCGGATGGCGTTGAGCGTCAGGCGTCCGGCGGCACGTTCGGCGGGATCCCCCGTGCCCGTGAACCGCAAGGTCCCGCCGTCGAAGTCGGGCGCGAGGGGCCGGGAGTGCCTTGGTGCACCGGGTGCAGAACGGGAGACACGACCAGCGGCGGTGTCGTCGGATGGCCCTCGCGGATGGTGTCGAGGAAGCCGTGGATCACAGGGGCAAAGGCGCGCAGGCGCCTGACTGCGATCCGGCGCGTCGACGAGCGCGGAGCGGCTGTTCTGCCACATCTACGGCCGGGCAAAGAGCGTCTCGCAGTTCATCCCGGGCCGGCGCCCTACTCCTTCGTGGTTGCGCTGGAGTCCGGGCACACATCGTGGACGGGGATCTCGGACGCGGCCCGGCTCGGGCCCCGGGACGACGCCACCGCAGTGACCGCCGATCAACTACGCGCCGTCGACGAGCGCCTGGTCGCGGCCGGGCACTGGACCGACGGCGATCCCGACATCCTGATCGTGATGGACGCCGGCTACGACGTCACCCGACTCGCGTTCGTGCTGGCCGACCTGCCCGTCGAGATGCTCGACCGGATCCGTTCGGACGGGGTGCTGCGGCTGCCGAAGCCGCCTCGGGCGCCGGGCGGCTGGAC
The DNA here is from genome assembly GCF_040636995.1 of Streptomyces sp. NPDC032161. Taxonomy (NCBI): domain Bacteria; kingdom Bacillati; phylum Actinomycetota; class Actinomycetes; order Kitasatosporales; family Streptomycetaceae; genus Streptomyces; species Streptomyces sp. NPDC032161. The sequence continues at coordinate 72,899 of NZ_JBEZVN010000003.1, forward strand.
AAGCCGGTTCACATACGTGATGTCGGTCCCGCGCGGCGAGTGGTGGACGGCCACCTTCTGTGCGGATCCGGGCCCCGAGCTGTACTGCGACGTGTGCGCAGCGCCCGAGTGGGAACCTGACGGAACCGTCCTGATTGAGGACGAGGACGATTCGCCGAGCACCGAGTGAGCTACGGCTACCCCGAGAGCGTCATCGGCAAGGCCCGGCGCGCATCCATCAGGGTGGAGGCCAAGTCTGCAAGATAAGCCGACGGCGCAGCGGTGCGGCTGCTCTACCCGTCGCGGCGACGACGGAACATCGCGCGATACTCCCCCGGCCGCCGGCCCGTGTGCCTGGCGAAGATGCCGCCGAACGCCCCGGGGTCGAGGTACCCGACATCGGCGGCGATGCTTGCGACGGTCTTGTCGGTCGTCTCCAGCAGGTGTCTGGCTCGACGCACCCGGGCCGTCTGCAGATACGCGAGTGGCGTCTCGCCGGCTTCGTCGCCGAAGCGACGGAGCATGGTTCTCGTGCTCACGTGGAACTCCTGGGCGAGGGCGGACAGGTCATAGCGAGCACTGAGGTTCTGGTCGAGCCACCGCTTGACGCTGAGTGAGAACTCCCCGCCCGCGGTGGGTACGAGCCGCGAGTCGACATAGGGAGCCTGCGTGGAACGTGCGTCATCGACGAGCGCGATGCGCGCGGTGCTGCGGGCGACGCGGGGGCCGTCGTGCTCGCGAACGAACTGCAGCGCGAAGTCGTACATGGCGCTGAAGGCCGCTGTGGTCGTCACCCCCCGGTCGGTCACGACCAATTTCTCCGGGCGGAGGCGTACGTCGACGTACCGGCGGGCGAACCGGTCCGCGAACAACCAGGACGTGGTCGCTTCGCGCCCGCCGAGCAGCCCGGCTTCAGCGAGCAGGAAGGCGCCCACGCAGATCGATACCACAGCGGTCCCGGAGGCCGCCTGCGATCGAATCGATGCCACTTCCGGTCCCAGGTTCGCGAGTGTGGCGTCGAGATCGAGCATGGGCGAAAGCTCGAAGCCCGGCACGATCAGGACGTCCACCGGGCGGACCGCCGAGACGTCGATGACCGAGCCACCGGACGCGGTCACCCGTCGCCGGGGTGAGATGACCGACGTCTCGTAGCCCGCCTGGACCGACCCGTGCGCCGCCGCGACGTGAGTGGCCATCGTCAGGAGGTCGGGAACTCCGAACACCTCCGACGCGAAGCAGCCGGGGTAGGCCAGCACACCGACTCGCAGCGGGCTCATGCTGCCCCTCCAGCACCTCGGGAACAGGTGGCGATATTACCCGGATACATGGCGATGCCGCCGCTTCTCAGAGAGGGCGGCCACTCGCCACCATCTCGGTCATGACAATCATGCGAGGGCAGAACGACCCCTTGGACGACTTCTCGCGAAGAGTCGTCAGCGTCGATGACGTCGACAAGACCGTGTACGTTGCCGGGTCAGGACCGGCAGTCGTCCTCATGCCCGAGATGCCGGGGATCAGCCCCGACGTCGCCCGGTTCGCGCGTTGGGTGCGGGATGCCGGATTCTCCGTGTACCTGCCCTCTCTCTTCGGCGTCGACGGTGCCTATCCGCTCGCCGAGGCACAGGAGACCATCGTTCGACGCGCATGTGTCAGCGCCGAGTTCCGAGCGTTCGCCGGCGGGGGCACCAGCCCCGTCGTCACGTGGCTGCGCGGCCTCGCTCGCCTGGCGCACGCCGAGCGCGGCGGGCCCGGCGTCGGCGCCGTCGGTCTGTGTTTTACCGGCAACTTCGCCTTGACCATGGCACTCGAACCGGCTGTCATCGCACCGGTGGTGAACCATCCGTCGCTTCCGCTCGACGATGCCGGCGGCCTGGAGCTCAGTGACGAAGACGCTGCTGCCGTGGCTCAACGCGTAGCGCGAGACGGATTGAAGGTTCTCGCCTACCGCTTCGACAACGACAACTGGTGCACTGGCCAGCGGTTCGCGGCCTACCGAGCACTGCTCGGGGACGCATTCGACGGTCGCGTACTCGAGGCCGGGACGGCGAACACGAATCCGCCACCGTTCTTCCGCGACGTCGTCGGTTGCGCCCACAGTGTCGTCACGGCGCACCTCGTTGATCGGGACGGTCACCCCACCATGCAGGCCCGAGACGAAATCATCGCCTTCCTGACCGAGCGGCTCGGAACACGGCAGGAATGAGTCCCTGGCGCTCCGGCGCCCTGCGATGCGGCGGGGCGCCGCCACTGCCCGATGCGACCCGACCATCGACCTGTATCGCCCGCAATGACAGGGGAGGACGAGCAGGCGGGAGAGTTCGACCGGGTCCTGCCGGTCGGGCGGGCGGGCGGGGTGACCGGAATCGACCGTCGGCGAGTTCCGCACAGCACGGGCGGGGCCACACCCACCAAACCTGTAAGTAAGGCTAGCCTCACCTAATTTTCATCATGATAGGGGATGACATGGTGATGGACGACAAGGCGGTCGGGCGAGTGGGGCTCGCCGGACTCGCGGGTGTTGTGGCGTCGTTCGCCTGGCTCGCGGGCGACATTCTGCTGCTGGGCAAGCCGGTGGTGTCGGCCGACCTGCATCCCGTTCTGGGCGACTACGACGGCGTGTCCAGCGTCTCGCCGGCGGCGATGCTCCCGGCGTCCACGGCACGACTGGCGTGAAGGAGCGCAGTTGAGCATCGGCAACCTGCTGCTCTTCTCGCTGTCGACCGGCGTGCTGTGGAAGGCCCGGCCGGGGACCGCGGGCCAGTCGGTGCCGACGACCGCGCCGAACGCGAACGGAACGCGGGGGCCGGAAGCCTCCCCCCGCATAGCCGTCCGGGCACGGCCCCGCAGACCTGCGATACGGGTTCAGCCGTCAGTGCGCAGCGAGCTCCACGACAGTCGCAACAACCTCGCCGAGGCGCTGAAGGCCTCGGTCGGCGCGACAGGCCGCCGACCCACTAGCAGCCGTGGAAGCAGGCGACACCGTGGGAGCCGGTGGCAGGGCGCCGGGAGACTTCGGCCCTCGACCGGCTCCGCCCGCATCCGACCGGATCGGGCCACGCCACCACCGACCTGGTGGTCCCTCTCGGTCGGAGCACCAGGGCGTGTATCGCAAGTGCCTGGTGAGGATGACGGAGAGCCCATTTGTGATCCAGAATGATTGGATGGTCACGCTCAAGACTCCCCGTTTGATCCTGCGTCGCTGGCGCGAGGAAGACATTGCGCCCATGGCCGCCGTCAATGCCGACCCCGAGGTCATGCGGTGGATCCGTGACGGCAGTGTCCGCGACGAACAGCAGACTCGCAGCGGGGTCCAGGCGTGGGAGAGCGAGTGGGAGTCACAGGGCTTCGGCCTGTTCGCCGTGGAGATCCGGTCCACCGGCGAGCTGGCCGGGTTCACCGGCCTTTCGGTGCCCGACTTCCTGCCGGAGGTACTGCCGGCGGTCGAGGTCGGCTGGCGGCTGGGACGTTCCCACTGGGGGCAGGGCCTGGCCACCGAGGCCGCTGCGGCCGCTGTACGGTTCGGGTTCGAAGAGCGAGGGCTGGAACGGATCGTCAGCATCACCCAAGTGGGCAACGACGCCTCCGAACGGATCATGACCAAACTGGGGATGCGTCCGGTCCGTGAGACCGTCAATCCCACCTGCGGTCGGCGAGTACGGGTGTTCGAGTTGTCGTCGGACCAGTACGTCACAACCACTCGTTGATGGCCGCGACGAGGACGGTGGGCTCGTAGCGGGCCGCGAGTTTGTCGTACCTGGTGGCCACGGCTCGATGTCGCTTGAGGCGATTGATGCCGCACTCGACCGCGTGCCGGGCCTTGTAGTCCTCTGGGTCGAACTTCCGTGGCCGGCCACCGCTGGATCCGCGCTTCTCGCGGTTACGGACGTGGTCGGCCTTGTCCGTAATGGTGCAGCGGATACCGCGACGCCGCAGGTGGGCACAGGCACCGGTGCGGAACCGGAGCCGTAGGTCGTCGATCAACTGTCGCCGGGCCCATGTCAGCGGGCGGCCGGGCTTCTTGCCCCTCGGCAACAACGGCTCCGGCACCGCCCCTTGCTCGTCCGTCAGATCTCGACGCGCCACGAACCAAGATCGTCCCGCGACCGGGATCTACTTTCGATGCACACCCTGGGACCGGGCTTGCAGGCGTACGGGGAGAGCTTTCAGGTACCAGTTGACAGGGTTGGTTCCGCGTTCCAGCTGCTTCGGGTCGGTGGCGAGCTGCAGATCGGGGACACGGTCGAGCAACGCGGTCAGAGCCACGGCGGTCTCCTCCTGGGCGAGGTGCGCGCCCAGACAGCGGTGGGCGCCGTGCCCGAATCCAAGATGAGATTCCCTGCCGCGGCGGGTGCGGCCGAGGTCAAGACGATCGGGGTCGGTGAAGACGGCCGGGTCGCGGTTGGCCGCGGAAACGATCGGGAGGATGGCTTCCCCGGTGCGCACGGGGGTGCTGCCGACAGTTGTGTCGCAGGCGGCGTAGCGGGGCAGCCCGCGAACGACGGGGCCGCAGTAGCGAATGAGTTCGTCGACGGCGTGTGGCATGAGGGTGGCGTCTTCGCGCAGCAGGGCGAGCTGGTCGGGGTGGGTGAGGAGTGCTTCGGTGCTGTTGGCGATGAGGTTGACGGTGGTGATGTGCCCGGCGATGACGAGGTTGGTGACGAGGGCGACCAACTCGTCGGTGCTCAGCCGGTCATGGTGATGGGGCGCGAGCAGTTCGGAGACGAGGTCGCTGCCGGGGTGGCCGGCATGGTGATCCACGAGGGCGTGCGCGTCATCGACCATGCCGGCGAGCGCGGCGCCCAGTTCGTCACCGCAGACACCGGCGGTCAGTGTGGCGCTCCGTGCCCGCCAGCGGTCCCGGTCGGCTTCGGGGACGGCGATGAGTTCACAGATGACGGTGATGGGCAACGGCCGGGCGAAGTGCTCGATCAGGTCGACGACGCCGTTCTCCGCGTGGCCCGGCAGGCGATCGAGCAGTTCGTCGGCGATGGCCTCGATCCTGGGGCGCAATGCGGCCACGCGGCCCGGGGAGAACGCGGCGGTGACCAGGCTGCGGAGACGGCGGTGATCGGCGCCGTCCGCGTCGAAGATTCCGGCGCGCAGATATCTCTCGTGTCCCGAGTACATGCCGCGGGCCTGCCAGGTCTGTTCGGTGCGGTGGGCCACCGGCGCGCCGGGGACGGTCGCGGCGTCGATGGTGAAGCGGGCGTCGCTCATGATCGTGCGGATGTCGTCGTGGCGGGTGGCCACCCACATCGGGTCGACGCCTTGCGAACGCCCCCGCACCATCTGCTCCCGTTCACGGACGGGCGCGTAGGCCGTGAACGGGTCACGAGCCAGCTTTTGATCGGCCAGGTCCAGCGGTTCTCCGCCGGTCCCGGTGGTGCCGTGGTCCTGCACAGCCACTTCGGAGCCTCCAACGCCGTGATCGTTCAGTGACGGCATCATGTGCAGGGACTGTCCTCCGCATCCCTTCAAGGGCGCCAATCCCTCCGAACGAACGTAATTGCCGTGAGCGCGCCGCCGTCAGTGCCATGGCCTCGGCCGGTGGGTGACCGGGCAGCGGCACGGGTGGGAGCAGCCGGATCAGCCGGTGTCCGCTGACGCCGACGTTCACTCCCCCGCCGTGCCGCGGCGCTGCCTGGCCGCTCCATGCCCCCCCCCGGGCCGGGGGCGGTCGGCGCTCCTCGCCGGCCTTGAGGACCCACTGCGCGGATCAGGAACGGTAGCTCCGCGCACCGCCTCCTACCGAGCCGGAAGCCCCTCAGCTCCGTCGGCCGGCCTCGGATCCGGAGCCGGGCCCTGTTCCGCGGGAGCGGTTGCGCATCATGCGCCGGTCGAAGCACTCATGAGCGAGCGGATCCGGTGAGGTCGGTGGGCGAGCTGGAGCGGTCCGGGCACGGGTTCCCCTGAGTGGCCGCCACTGCGTTCGCTTTCGGGTGACTCGCCAGCCGGTTGCTGCCCGTGCCCCGTCGGCCGTGCCCCAGCATCGCAACCGTCCGGACCCGTCCAGACCGGGACGGGCCGGGCGTTGGGAGATCGTTGTGCGCATTCTGCTCGTGGCGAGCGTGTTCAACAGCCTCACTCAGCGTATTCATGCCGAGTTGAGGGACCGCGGCCATACCGTAGCGGTAGAAATCGCGTTGCCGGACGATTCGGTGCGCGACGCGTCGTTGCGGCAGGCCGTGCGGGAGTTCGCGCCGGACCTCGTCGTGGCCCCGATGCTGAAGACCGCCATCCCGCGGGACGTGTGGGCGGCGCACACCTGCCTCGTCGTCCATCCCGGCCCACCGGGCGACCGCGGGCCCTCGTCTCTCGACTGGGCCATTCAAGAGGGCGCGGACACCTGGGGGGTGACCGTCCTGCAGGCCGAAGAGAAGATGGACGCCGGGGCCGTCTGGGCGTCGGCCACCTTTCCGGTGCCCCCGGTGGGCAAGAGTGATCTGTACCGCAACGAAGTATCGGACGCCGCGTCGCGGGCCGTGCACCTCGCCGTCGAACGCTTCTCCTCCGGTGCGTACGTTCCTCGTCCGCAGAGCGGCGCAGGCGCGGAGTTGCTCATCCGTACGCGCCCGTACCTGCGTCAGGAGCATCGGCGCATCGACTGGGCATCCGACTCCACGGAAACGGTTCTTCGCAAGCTGCGTGCCGCCGACTCCTCCCCCGGCGTACGTGACGAGTTGCTGGGGGACGAGTGGTTTCTGCACGGGGGGCATCCGGAGCCCGAACTGCGCGGGAATCCGGGCGAGTTGGTGGCCGTACGGGCGGGGGCGGTCTGCCGGGCGACGGCCGACGGCGCGGTGTGGATCCCCGAGCTCCGGGCCTGCCGTCGGCCGGATGGTCCCGCCACGTTCAAACTGCCCGCGACGACGGCACTCGGCGGGCGTCTGCCCGCGCTTCCGCGACGTCCCGCGCCGCCGCACGAGCAGGCGCACCGGAGCGGCTGGAGCGACATCAGCTATCGCGAGGAGGGACAGGCCGGTTTCCTCGCGTTCTCCTTCCCCGGCGGCGCGATGAGCACCACGCAGTGCCGACGCCTGCTCGACGCCTACCGGATGGCGTGCCGACGGCCCACCTCGGTGCTGGTGCTCGGGGGTGGCCGGGACTTCTTCTCCAACGGCATCCACCTCAATGTCATCGAGGCCGCCGCCGATCCCGGCGAGGAGTCCTGGGCCAACATCAATGCCATGAACGACCTCGTGGAGGCAGTTCTCACCACGAACGACCGGCTGGTGGTCTCCGCCGTGGCCGGCAACGCCGCCGCAGGCGGGGTGATGCTCGCCCTCGCCGCCGACGAGGTCTGGTGCAGGCAGGCGACGGTGCTGAACCCGCACTACCGCCTCATGGGGCTGTACGGATCCGAGTACTGGACGTACACACTGCCGCGCCGGGTGGGGGCCGCTGTCGCGGAGCGCCTCACGGGAACTGCGCTGCCGGTGAGTGCCGAGGCCGCAGTGCGGCTCGGCCTGGCCGACCGGACGGTCGACTGCGATGCGCAGTCGTTCTCGGACGAAGTCGCCCGGCTGGCGGCCCAGTTCACCGCGTCGCCCGCGACTCGGTTGCGTATCGCCGCCAAGAAGGCCGAACGGGACCGGGACGAAGCCCACAAGCCTCTGGCCGCCTACCGGGCGGAGGAGCTGACCGTGATGCGGCGGATCTTCTTCGATCCGCGATCGTCGTACCACGCTCTGCGGCGTGCGTTCGTGCGCAAGGATCCCCCTGCGGGCCGACCGCCGCACCTCGCCCCGTCCTCGGCCACCGGATCCACGGGGAAGCGGCGCGGCCGGGGCACCGGCGTCGCCGCCCCGGAGGCGCACCATGCCGCACTCCCGCCGAGCGCTTGCCACCAAGAACCGTGAAATCGGAAGCCTCAGGAGCGAGCTCGTACGCCAGTTCCGAACACACGCCGCCACGGCCGGCTTGGTCGTATCGCCCTGTGAGGTCGGGAACGCGGCCGGCGGGTGGTTTGCCTGCGAGTGCGGTGTGTCCGCGTGGGTGATCGCAGGTGCGCAGCCGGCCGGGGGCTCGCGCGCGGCCGTCCGGTGATGGCATGCGAGCTGGTCGAGTCCGCCCGGCCCGTTGGCACACCGTCAGTGGTGCCCCGTTGTGTCCGCGGCCGTGCTGGAGCCCGCTGCGAACGCGGACAGTTCGTCGAGTGGCCGGAGCTCGCCGCCCGAGGGCGTGCCCCGGCCGACCCGTACTGCCGAAGCGGGGCCGGCCGGGGTACGGCGGTGTCAGCTGGTGCTCCCTGTGGGGGCGAAGAGGCCGTTCAGAGCGGCCCATTGCAGGAGCATGATGGTCTTGCCGTCGGCGATGCGTCCGTCGCGGACCATGGAGAGGGCCTCGGAGAAGGGTAGTTCGAGCACCTCGATGTCCTCGCCGTCCTCCTCCAGCCCGCCGCCGTTGCCGGTACGGTCGGCCGACGTGTAGGGGGCCGCATAGAAGTGCAGGCGCTCGGTGACCGAGCCGGGACTCATGTAGGCGTCCAGGACGTGAGTGAGCGGGCCGAGTGCGACCCCGAGCTCCTCGGCGGCCTCGCGCCGGACGGCGGCGAGCGGGGTGTCGCCGTCGAGCAGCCCAGCCGCCGCCTCGATGAGCATGCCGTCGGGATGGTCGTTGACGTAGGCCGGGTAGCGGAACTGACGGGTGAGCAGCACGCAGCCACGATCGGCGTCATACGGCAGGACGACCGCGCCGTTGCCGCGGTCGTACGTCTCGCGCTGCTGGGTCTCCCAGCGCCCGTCTCGGCGCCGGTAGTCGAAGGTGGTGCGGCGCAGCACGTGCCAGCCCCGGGAGGTGAGCTCCACATCGCGGATGACGATGTCGGGGTTGCGGTCCAGGTCGCGTCCGGCGCGGTCGAGACCGGTGCGGCCGCGGTGGTCAGGGGTGTCGATGCCGGGGCGGGGCGTCGGACCGGTCACGCGGTCTCCTTCAGGGTGTGGCGAGGGATCTCGTTCACGTGGTGATGGATGGGCAGGCCACGACGGCGGGCGGTGGCAATGTCCCGATCGGCTCCGGTGGAGTCACCAGGAGGCCGGGGCGCGGCGTCGCAGTGGGCCGACAGGCGCTCGGAAGCCGAGTGGAGAACCTGATCACCGAGGGGATCGGTGGGACCCGCACCGGCCGAGCGCAGGACGGGCGGGGCGATCCACTCGCCGAGCACGGGTACGTGTCCGGCGGCGAACACCGGCCCCGCCGCCGCTTCGAGACGGGCGAGGTTCGCGGCCATGGCCCGCGGGTTGCCGTCGACGCGTGAGCGGTACGGCCCGGCGATGAGGACGGGCGTCGGTCTGTCGGTCATGGCGCGCTACAGTACACGCAGAAACATGCAAGAACCGGAAGGAGTAAGGATGTTGGCGGCTGAACGACGGGACCATCTGCTGGACCTGCTCGCCCGCGAGGGAAAGATCGTCGCCAAGGTCGTCGCCGCGGACCTGGGCATCTCCGAGGACAGCGTGCGGCGTGACCTGCGCGACCTCGCCGCCGAGGGGCTCTGCCAGCGGGTCTACGGCGGTGCGCTGCCTGTTTCTCCAGCCGTGGCGGACCATGCCGCCCGGCAGGCCGTCACTCCTGGCGGCAAGCGAAAGGTCGCAGCAGCGGCAGCAGCGCTGGTACGGCCGGGCGGCGCCCTGATCCTGGACGGCGGCACCACGGCCCTGGCCGTAGCCCACGCCCTTCCGCCGGACCTGGACTGCACGGTGATCACCCACAGCCCGACCATCGCGACCGCGCTGCTCGACCATCCGCAGGCCGAGGTCTTCCTCCTCGGCGGCCGCATCTTCAAGCACTCCGCGGTCGCCTGTGGCGCGACCGCGGTGGAGGCCACCCAGAACATCTCCGCCGACCTCTGTCTGCTCGGTGTCACCGGCGTCCACCCGGAGGCGGGGCTGACCACCGGCGATACCGAGGAGGCCGCAATGAAGCGCGCCCTGGCCGCACGGGCCGCGGACACCTACATCCTCGCCTCGTCCGAGAAGATCGGTACCGCCTCCCGGTTCCGTGTCCTGCCCTGGGAGGAGACCAGCGGACTGATCACCGACGCCGACCCCCGCCACGCAGTCGTCAGGCAGCTCACGGCGCGCGGCGTGGAGGTCCTGACAGCCGGCTGAAAGCCACGCGCCGACCACGGGCTCGCGGGCGGGCCGGCGCACCCGCCCGCCGTCGCGGGCAGGTCGTCGTGCCGGACGCCGTAGAGCCAGTTCGGCAGGTGCTCGCCCCGACGGGTCATGAGCCTCGACAGCTACCGCTGCTCGGCCGCACCTGATCGGCCTTCAGGCAGGCCAGGGCGCCTGCTCGTGGCCCTTGCCGTCAGGTGGTGCGGCGGGAGCGGGCCAGTGCCAGGGCACCGAGGGCCGTGCCGGTCAGCCCCAGCACCGGCGCCGAGGCGCCACCGACCACTCCGTTGCCGGTACCAGGACCACCATCGGCGACGGCCAGGTTCAGCACGCCGACGACCGCGTCGGCCGCCCCGGCCACCAGGGCCACCAGGGCCCTGCTTCGCCCGTTGCCGGTGCCGACACGGTCGGCCGAGCGGCCCAGGGCCAGCCCACCGATGGCCACGCCGACCAGCGCCACGAGCGCGGCCGTGATGCCGACGAGGCGTCCGGCGGTCAGGCTGGAGGCATCGACGGCGGCGGAGTGGGCCGGTACATGCGCGGCCGCCGGTGCAGCGAGCCCGATGCCTCCGAGCACGGTGGCCGCGGTGGCAGCGAGCAGACGACGAACAGACATGCGAGGTGCTACTTCTCTTCCTGCGACGGGGCGTCGCCCGAGCATGTCTGCCGGCCCCACCCCCGGTCGTCCGGCGGACGCAGACACTTCGCACTGCCGCCGATGCCGCACCCGGCTACCACGAACGCCGCAGGAGGCACGGAAGTACCGCGTGTGCGGTAGACGGCCGCTCGTTCACGAGGGGACCCGCGCGCGGGGCCGGCCAGCTAACTTGGTCTTCAACCTGTGCGACGGGGACGGGGGGTTGTCGACTTCAACGTCGCCCGGCACGCGGACGCGGCCACGGCGTCGGTCCGGATCGACTGCCGTCAGGACGCCCTCGCGATACGCATCGACGACGACGGCGGGGCGATGCCGGACACCGCCCCGGGACCGGGCCATGACCAAACTCCGTGCCCGGGACCGGGCACAAGCAGAGCGGCGGCCTCGGTCGCTGCGGCCCGGCGGCCGCGCGGGGAACGAGGCGCCTCGATCGTGGTCTGCTTCACCTCGAACGCCCGCTGTGTTGTGCGCGGTTGGCAGACGGCCGGGGCGGCGAGCATCGGCGCGATCCTGGGCTGCACGGCCATGGCGCGAGGGCTCCGATCGGGACGCTCTACGCTTCTTCGCGGCCAACGCATGTGCGTCCGGTGCCAACCGCGGCGTACCCGCCGAGGCAGTCCGCGTCTTCGCTGTGGTCTGCGGCAACCGGATCTCCGCGCGGGTGCTCGCTCTTTCGCCCGCCCTTCTCCGAAGGAGCCGGTTCCGCGTGGCCGACGCGTCGCGAATCGGGCGACAGAGGGTGGCTGGCCGGTTTTCAATTTACGGGAGGCCAGGGCCGGTTGGCTATCCTGCGGGCATGCGGCGGGGCATGCGGGACCCGGTGCCGCGGGTCCTTCCCGGACGGTTCCGGCGTGCGGCGTGGCCGCCTCGCGGGAGCGCGTACTCGTACGCCCGCGGAGCGCGGCCGTGAGCCCAACCGTGGCCGCCACCGTCGCCGCCGTGGTGGCGTTCGTCGTTCTGTATGCCCTCGCGCTGCGGCATACCGCCGGGCTCGCCGTCGCGGGATCGGCCGTCGCCGTCGTGGCGGCCGCCACGACGGGCGCCGCTGCCGGACTGCGCCCGTGGAACGTCATGGGCACGACCTTGGTGGCGGCCGGCGCCGCGGCCGTGGCCTGGGTGCTGGGCAGGTCCCAGCGGCGGCGCCGGGCCGAACGGGCCGCCCTGGCCGCGTACCGCGCCCGCGCGGCGGCCATTCCGCGGTTCGCCGCGCTCGCTGAGCGGGACCGGCTCGCCGTCGAACTGCACGACGTGGCAGCACACCGGCTCACCGCCATCGTCGTCTCCGCCGCGGCGGCCCACCGGCTCACCGACCCGGACCTGATCGCCGATGCCCTCCGGCACGCGGCGGACGCGGGCCGCAAGGCCGTGGCGGAGCTGGACCGCCTGGCGGGCCCGGGCGAAGACGCGGGCGACCGCGCCGCGCACGTCTCACTCGCCGACATCGCCGAGCTGGCCGCCGAGTGTGGCGCCGAGTTGCATTGCCGCGCCACCGACACCGTGCCGGCCGTCCCCGCCGCGACGTGCGCGGTCGCGTACCGCGTGGTTCGCGAGGCGCTGACCAACACGGCCCGCTACGCCCGCGGCGCGGCCGTACGCGTCGCCCTCGACAGCCGCCCCGGACTCATCAGGGTCACCGTGACGGACGACGGCGGCACCGTCGCGGAACCGGACCTCGGCACCGGCCGCGGCCTGACCGGACTGCGCGGCACCGTCGGCGCGGCCGGCGGCACGCTCTCCTACGGACCGACGTCCGGCGGCTGGGCCGTCCACGCCGAACTCCCCTGGCCCGGAGAGCCGTCGTCCGGGCCGATGCCCGGCGGACCGCGAGGCGTGGTTCCCGCGTGGCTCGGGACGACGGCGGAGGGCGCACGCCGTCGTGTCCGGCGGTCCCGTCCCCCGGCGGTGCCCGGACGTCCACTGCCCGTGTCCCGACGACCGGCCCCGGCTCCCGGCGCCACGCCGGGCACGGGCCTTCCGCCGTGCGACCCGGAACAGGACGTGGCGCCCGCGTCCAGCAGCACACGGGCCCCCAACGGTGCGGCGCCCGCGCGCCGTTCGCTTCTGGCTCGCCGCGCCGGGACTCGCAGCCCACGCCGGGCGGCGTACGCGTGCTTCACCGGCCGTGTTCGCCGGCGCGCCCGGGCACGGGTGAGCCCTGCCAGGGGGCTCGCCCTCCGCTTTTGGGTCCGGCCTCGTCCTGTCGAGCCGGCGAGCCCACGCCGCCACCCGCTCTGGCGCGGGCCCACTTCCCTCGACTGGGCCCTGGTCGTGCTCGCCGTCGCTCTCTCGCTGGGCGTGGGCCTGCTGTCCGAGGACGTGCCCGACCCGTTCCACGGCAAGCTGTCCGGCCTCGCCTTCGTCCTGCTGTCCGCCCTGCACGCCGTGCCGCTGGGCCGGCGGTCGCGCGCCCCCGGGACGGGGCTGATCGCGGTGCTGTCGGCGCTGGTGCTGTGGTGGGGCTGTGACCAGGCCGGCTGGACGCGACCGCCGGTCAGTGACATCTTCCTCGTGTACTGGTGGGTCGAACTGACCTTCGCGTACAGCGCGGGCGCGTATCTGCCGGTACGCCGCGGCGCCCTCGCCCCCGTCGCGGTCGCCGCGATCGGCGGGTTGGCACTCGCCGGCGGCAGCGGCATCACCGGCAGCCGGGCGGCGGCCTGGGCGGCGCTGACCGCCCTGCTCGCTGTCCCCGCCTTCGCGCTGTGGGGACTGGGAGTGCGCACGGCCCTGCGGCGTGAGCGCCGCAGGGCCGCCGCAGCCCGGAGCCGTGAACTACTCGAACGGGACGCCGCCGACGCCGTACGCAACCAGCGCCGCGTGATCGCCGCGGGCCTGCTGCGCACCGCGCACCGGCACGCGTGCGACGTGGTGGCCGCCGCCGACGCCGGGCGGCTCGACACCGTCCTCGCCGAAGCACGGGCCGGCCTCGCCACGCTCAGGGAACTGCTCGCGGACCTGCGCGGCGGGGGCGACGACGGTGAGGGGCATGGCGGCGACGGCGCCGACGGTCGCGCCGGCGTCGCCGTGCCGCCGCCCACGCTTGCCGGCATCTCCGCGCTGGCCACCTGCTACGGCGCCACCGTCAGCTACCGGGGATCGCGCGCTGCCGAGCCCGTCGTCGTGGGTGTGGCCGCATACCGCGTCGCGGCCATGCTGCTGGCCGAGGGTGTCACCCTGACCGTGCTGCGCGGCGCCGCGGGTGTCGAGGTGTCGGGACCGCTGCCTGCCGCGCCCGGCACGCGACGACACGTCCAGGCGGTGGCCGACGCCATGGGCGGTACGCTCACCCTGACCGACGACGCGGTACGCGTGTGGCTGCCGGAGGTGTTCCCATCACGATCAGGGTGACCGTCGCCGACGACCAGGCCGTCGTACGCGCCGGGATCGTGGCGATCCTCGACGCCGAACCCGGTCTGTCCGTCGTCGGTCAGGCGGCCGACGGCGAGTCCGCCGTCGCGCGCGTGCTCGAACTGCGGCCGGACGTCGCTCTGATGGACATCAGGATGCCGGGCGTCGGCGGGCTGGCCGCCACCGCCCGAATCACCGCGGACGCCCCCGGCACCCGCGTCGTCGTCCTGACCACCTTCGACCTCGACGAGTACGTGTTCGCCGCGCTGCGGGCCGGGGCCGTCGGCTTCCTGCTCAAGGACGCCGAGCCGGAGCGGGTGGTCGACGCGGTGCACGTCGCCGCCCGCGGCGCCGCGCTGCTCGACCCCGTGGTGACCCGACGGCTGATCGAGCGGTATGCCACCGGTGATTTCCCCGCCGACGCCGCCCGGCTGCGGCAGCTCACCCCGCGCGAGACCGAGGTCCTGCGGCACGTGGCCCGCGGGCTGGCCAACGCCGAGATCGCCGCCGAACTCGGCATCAGCCCGGGCACCGTCAAGGACCACGTCGCGGTCGTCCTCGCCAAACTACGCGTCCGCGACCGCGTCCAGGCGACGATCGCCGCGTACGAGACCGGTCTCGTACGCCCCGGGGTCCGCTGAAGCACCGGCCGGGGGCTCCGACGGTCGGCCCGTGCCGAACCGGCCGTACCGGGCGCGGCACATCACACAGCGGCCGTCACGCACCGCGGTGTCCGCCGGAACGTACGGGCCGGGTGGCGGCCCGCGCCCGCACCGACACAGAGTGCCGGCACCCGGGACTCCTGGGCCGGACCCTGAGGAACCTCAGGGTCGCGGCGGGTCCGGCCGCCCTCCCCGAGGGGTGGTGACCCCCGCCGTGCGGCGGGGGTCACCACCCCCTCCACCAGCGGATTTCGCGGCCGGACGGTCGTCCGGCGGCCTGACGACCGGGCCCCGCACCCGCACCTAGCCTCGCAGTCATGGCACTCAGGATTCCTCCGCTCGGTCAGTCCCCGCTCGTCCGCCGCATATGCGGCGGCCTTCTGCTCGCCGTCACCGTGGCGCTGGCACCGGCCGCCGCGGCGGCCGGCTTCGTGGTGGCGGCGTTCGCGACCGCGAGCGTCCCGCTGCTCGCGGCCACCGGTCTCGCCGTCGCCGCGGTGGTCGCCGCGCTGCTCGGCGGCGCGGCGTTCAGCCTGCTCGGCAAGGGCGGCCTGCGGGCCACGGCCGCCCTCACGGGCATCCTGCTCCTCGGCGTCACGGCGCTGGCCGCGGCCACGGTCTTCCGCCCGATGCCGACCCCGGCCGCGGGCCCGGTCCCGTCCGACGTCCGCTTCTGGAACCTGCCGACCGGCTCCCGTATCGCATACGTCCACGCGCCCGCCGTCGGCACGCCCCGGCCGACCCCCGTCATCTTCCTGCACGGCGGCCCAGGCACCCCGGCGGAGGGCATCCCCACCGGCGGGCGGGAACTGGCCGCGGACGGTTTCGAGGTCTACTCCTACGACCAGGTCGGCGCGGGCCGTTCCACCCGGCTCTCCGACGTCACCGGCTACACCGTCGCCCGCCAGGTCGCCGACCTCGATGCGATCCGCCAACTCCTCGGCGCGGACCGGATCGTCCTCGTCGGCCAGTCGTGGGGCGGCTCCCTGGCCGCCCAGTACCTGCGGGCGCACGCCTCGCACGTGGCGAAGGCGGTCTTCGCGTCGCCGGGCGCCCTATGGGGCCGGGAGTATCCCGGGTCCAAGGCCGGTGAGCCCTGGGACGACCTGACACCGGCACAGCGCTCCCGGCGCGACGACCTGGACAGCAGGCCCCGCCTGATCACCGCGAGCCTGCTTCTCGGCGTCAACCCGCGCGCCGCGCACGCCCTGGCCGGCGACCGCGAACTCGACCAGTGGATGCACGAGTTGGCTCTTCTCGGCAAGAACACCACGTCGTGCGTGGGCGCGGCGCCCACCGAGGCGCACAACAACCCGCAGGGCTTCTACAGCAACCAGATGACCGTCAAGGACTTCGAACAGCTCCCCGACCCGCGTCCCGTGCTGCGCAGCGTGCACGTCCCGTCGCTGGTCCTGCGCGGTCAGTGCGACTTCGTCAGACCCGAGGTCACCCAGGAGTACCGCCAGACCCTGCCGGACTCCCGGCTGGTCCACGTCCGGGGCGCGGGGCACGCCATCGCGCATGCGCAGCCGCGCCTGTACACCGCGCTCCTGCGGGCCTTCCTGCTGGACAAGCCCCTCCCCGCCCCGGAAACGCCCGTATCCGGAGTCCCCGGGGCCGGGCACGCATCGCTCACCGGTCCGTAGCCCCGGCCGTCGCCGGCCCAGGTGTTCTGCCCTGGGAGGTTGTGGACGGGTGTTGCAGGTCTCGGCCGAGGGGCCTTGACGGAACGTGAGGAGGCTCATCCGCCGCTCAACTGTCCGGAAGGCTTGTCATCGCGCTCCTGTCCGCCCCTCTCCAGAGAATCACGCGCCTGCCTCGGACCGGCTGCCGTCCAGGAGACGGCCGCGTCACGGGGGCGGGCCGGGATCGATTCGGTGATCGTCTCGTCGCAGACGGCACTCCGGCTGCGGCCGATGCCGCGCGGGTCGAAACCGATCATGTCGAAGCGCCGGAGCATGTCCGGGGGATAGCCGCTGACGGGGTCGTCCGCGTACAGCGCGTCATCGGCCCCGGGCGTACCGGGGCCGCCCGGGTTTCGGCGGTAGTTCAGTGCCGCCGACGCCACCGGGATGCAGAGGAACGCGGCGAGGGCGCCGGCTGCTTCGGGCTCGGTGGTGGCGATCCGGGCCGCGAACGCCGGCTGGCCGACGTCAGCGCCGGGGCCGGGCGGGCGAGTTCCGCGAACAGCTCGGCGTGACACCGCCGACGAGCGATCCAAAATCACGTGCAACCTGCGCCCAGCCATGCTGGGATCATTCGTTATGGATGTCCATTTTCTCAATGACGCGGACTTGACGGACAGGATGGAGCGGAATCTGGCGGAACATGCTTGTCACCTGCATCGGAGCATGAGCGGTGCGACCGTTGCGGAGACCGATGACCTCCTGGTCGCCGACAGCAGCCTGGACGACGACACTTTCAACATCGTTGCCTCGGCCCGCTTCACCACCACCACCGCTGCGGCACGTATCACCGAGACCGCCCGAACACTGGCTCGCACCGGCCGCCGCTTCTCCTGGTGGGTGGGGCCCGCCTCGACGCCACCGGACCTCACCGCCCGCCTGACAGCGGCTGGTCTGCTGGCATCCGAACGCGAGACGGCGATGTGGGCCGAGCTGGACGACACCCTGCCGTTGCCGGCCGCCCCAGGACTGGACATCCAGACGGTGGCCACGCCCGAACAGCTCGCCGACTACGCCTCGGTTCTCGCCGCGAACTGGACCCCGCCCTCCGACACCGTCCGCCGCTTCTTCGCCCAGGCCGCCCCGCAGGCCCTGGCCGCACACTGTCCGGCCCGATACCTGGTCGGCTACGTAGACGGTCGTCCGGTCTGCTCGGCCGAAGTGTTTCATCACGCGGGGGTTGCCGGGATCTACAACATCTGCACCCTGGCCGCCCACCGCCGACGCGGCTACGGCGGTGCCATCACGCTCGCCGCACTCCACACGGCCCGCGACCGGGACCACCACATCGCGGTCCTGCAGGCGTCCACCGACGGCGAGCCCGTCTACCGCCGCCTGGGATTCCGCTCCTGCGGCCAGTTCACCGAGCACACCATCAACCCCTGAACACCCCGAACTCCACAAGGCGTCTGCCCACTTTCACAACGATCCTCGTCGCGACCATTCGTTGGCCGGCCCGGTGCGGGGCACACAGATCGCCTTCAGCGGCCCGTACCGATCGGGGACATCCCGCCACGACGTCCCGGCCCGGGGCCGCCACCGTATGCCATCGATCAGCTGTCGCCTGGTCCATATCGACGGCCGACCAGGCTTCTGAGCGGTGGCGGGATCGCCGGCAGGTGATCGACGCGATCGCCTGGAAGTACCGGACCGGTTCTCCCGGGAGGCGTACTCCTCCCGGGCCATCCGGACTCACCTGCGCCAGTGCGGGATCCGGGCGTGATCCCGCGGCCCGCCGACCAGGCCGCGCACCGCAAACGACTCGGCAGCCGCAGTGGGCGGGCACCGGCCTTCGACCTGGGACGCCGCGCTCGCCGACCCCGAGCTGAGCGACGACTACGCCCGCAAGTACGCCCGAGGCCGCGACCAGCTGCGCGACCTGGTGGCCGCAGCCCAACAACTGGGTGAACTGCCTGCCGGGGACCCCGCCCGCATCGCGGCCGGCGCCCAGTCCTTCGTGCTCGGCCTGGTGGTGCAGGCCCTGTTCAGCCCCGAGGCGTTCCCGCCGCACCGCCAGACCGAACTCCTTGACGACTACCTGGCCGCGCTGGCCTCCCCGCCTCCGTCCAGTGACGATCGCGCGGTCTCGTCCTGACGACCGAGCTGGATCGCGTTCGGGATTTCACTCCCCGGACAGAAGTCGACGGCGCCGGCCCGCCGCGGGAACAACCGCCCCGCTGCTGGAACGAGTTGAGCAACGGCAGCTCACGCGGCAGGTCGTGGAGCGCCCACGGTGCTACGCCATCAGCGGGTGAGGGCCATGGGGCGGAGGCGTCCGTCGTGGACTTCAGCGATCTGGTCGACGGCGGTGAGGTGGGTGCGGTCGTGGGTGACCAGGACGGTGGCGGTGGCCTGCTGGTGAGTGAGGCGGGTGATCAGGTCGAGGACGGCGGCGCCGCGTTCGTGGTCGAGGGCGCTGGTGGGCTCGTCGACCAGGAGGACGGTGGGGTCGTTCATCAGGGCGCGGGCGATATTGACGCGTTGGCGCTGGCCACCGGACAGCTGGTGGGGACGGCGGCGGGCCTGGTCGGCCAGGCCGACGGCGTCGAGGAGTTCGAGGGCGCGGGTGCGGGCCCTGGCGGGGCTGCGGCCGTCGAGTTGGGCCATGACCTGGAGCTGTTCGGCGGCGGTGAGGGAGGGCAGCAGGTTGGGCTGCTGGAAGACGATGCCGATCTTGTGACGGCGCAGGTCGGTGAGCTCACCGCGGCTCATGCCGGTGGTGGGGGTGCCGTCGATGGTGACCGTGCCGACGTCGGGGGTGATCAGGGTGGCGGCGACGGCCAGAAGACTGGACTTTCCGGAGCCGGAGGGGCCGACCACGGCGGTGAGGCTGCCCTTGGGCACGTCCAGGGCGACCTTGTCGAGGGCGGTCAGGCGGCTGTCGCCGTCGGGGTAGGTGAGAGTGATGTCGGTCAGGTTCAGGCTCATCGGGCGCTCCCCAGGGCGGTCAGCGGGTCGACGGAAGTGATGCGGCGAACGGACAGGCCCGCCCCGAGGACACCGAGGAGGATCATCACGGCGGCGGGGACGAGAACGGTGGCGGGGGTGAGAAGGAACGGCACCGCGCTGCCGACGACGAGGGCGCCGACGGCGGCGGCGATGCCGGTACCGACCAGGGTGCCGCCGACGAGGAGGACGACGGCCTGGCCGAGGGCGTCCTTGAGGAGGGTGGCGGTGGAGGCCCCCAGTGCCTTCAGAACGGCGATGTCGCCGCTGCGCTGGATGGTCCACACGGTGAAGAAGGCGCCGATGACCAGGGCGGAGATGGCGAACAGGAAGCCGCGCATCGTCTGCAGGGAGCCGTTTTCGGACGTGTAGGACCCGATCGCGGACAGCGAGTCGCCGGTGGAGACGGTCTTGGTGCCGGCCTGCTTGTCGGTGGCCGCCACATCGGCCCCGGAGGTGGTGTTCAGCGCGATCACGGTAGCGGTCGGGCGGTCGCCGTTGTCGGCGGGCGGCGCTATCTTCTGCCAGGTGTTCAGGCTGGTCCAGATCACCGGGGTGTGGCTGAAGGAGGCATCGCCCCGCACGCCGGCCGCCGTCAGCCGCTGCCCGGCCACGGTGAAGGAGTCCCCGGGGGCCAGGCCGAGGTCGTCGGCGGCCGCGGTGGACAGCACCACCGACCGGTCGTCGATCTCGCCGCTGTCCGGGGCCAGGTGGGAGCCGGGCGTCACGCCGAAGGCGGAGACCCCGGTGCTCCTGTCCCCGGCGGTGGCCTTGGTGGTGGTGATCCCCAGCGGTTCGGCGCTTTCGACACCAGGCGCCTTGGACCACCGCTGCCACTGTTCGGCGGTGACGGTGGAGTTGGAGTACGACAGGTCCCCCCCGTCGGCGGGGGCCTGGAAGGCGATCCTGTCGGCGGGCAGTCCGGTGATCGCGGAGATGTTCTGCTGGCCCAGTCCGGCCGTCAGCCCGGACAGCAGCCCGACCAGCAGGGTGATCAGCACGATGACGGTCCCCATCAAGGCGAACCGCCCCTTGGCGAACTTCAGGTCTCTCCAGGCGACGAACACGGCTTGGTCTGCCCCTCCAACGTGGAATCGGTATGGCTCCACGATCGCTGCTGTCCCCTTGTCCGGGCATCTGGCGTCAGGCGGCACTTCGCGGATCGAAGGGCAGCACCCCGGTTGCAACTTTCGATGGAGGCCGTCGCGGGGTCTGTTTTCGTAGGCTGTACTCACTGTGACCGCCTCCGCCCCCGTTTCCGCCCTGACCCCGACCAGCCGGGTGCTGGCCTGGTGCCTGCATCTGCTGGTCTTCGGCCTGCTCGCCCTGGCCGCCGGCCGGGCCGTGGCCGACGGCCTGCCACACTCCGGGATGACCACCGCGGCTGCCGCGGCATGCGGCCTGGTGTACGCGGCCGGGCCGCTGCTGCCCCGGGTCCGTGCCTCACGCCGTGCCGCGGCGGTGTGGCTGGCGTGCACATGCGTCGGCTGGCTGCTGCTGCTGACCCTGTCCGCCGACGGCGTATGGGTCGCTTTCCCTCTGTACTTCATCCAGCTCCACCTGCTGTCGCGCTGGGCGGGCCCGACCGCGGTCGCGGCCACCGCACTCGCGGCGATCACCGCCTTCGCCGCCCACCAGCACTCCTTCAGTTTCGCCATGGCGATGGGCCCGGCCCTGGGTGGCGCCGTGGCCGTCGCGGTGGTGCGGGGGTACCAGGCCCTGTACCACGAGAGCGAACAGCGCCGCCGACTGATCGAGGAACTCACCGCGACCCGCGCCGACCTGGCCCGGGCCCAGCACACCGCCGGGGTATTCGCCGAACGCGAACGCCTGGCCCGCGAGATCCATGACACCCTCGCCCAGGGGCTCTCCAGCATCCAGCTGCTGCTGCGCGCCGCCGAACGTGCCCTGCCCGCAAAACCCGAGGCCGCCACCCGATACATCGGCCAGGCCCGCCAGGCCGCCGTGGACAACCTCGCCGAGGCCCGCCGCTTCGTCGCAGCCCTCACCCCGCCCGCCCTGGAGGACACCAGCCTGGCCGGCGCCCTGGAACGCCTCTGCACCACCACCTCCGCCCGTCACCGGATCACCGCCCGCTTCCACCTCACCGGCACTCCCCTGCCGCTGCCCACCGCCTACGAGGTCGCGCTGCTGCGGATCACCCAGTCCGCCCTGGCCAATACCGTCCGCCACGCCCACGCCACCACCGCCGAGGTCACCCTCAGCTACCTCGGCGACCACGTCGCCGTGGACATCGTCGACGACGGCTCCGGATTCGACCCCGGCCGGCTGCCGGCCCCCGCCCAGGACGGCGGCGGCTTCGGCCTGGCCTCGATGCGCGCCCGCATGCGCGCCCTCGGCGGCACCCTCACCGTCGAATCCGCCGTCGGCCGGGGCACCGCCTTGGCCGCCCAGCTCCCCACCCCGCCCGCCGACAGCGAACCCGAGGCCCGCCGGTGACCGACTCCCTCATCCGCCTGCTCCTGGCCGACGACCACCCGGTGGTGCGAGCCGGACTCCGCGCCGTGCTGGAGACCGAACCCGGCCTCACGGTGGTGGCCGAGGCGGCCACCGCCCAGGACGCCATCAGCCGCGCCGCCGAGGGAGACATCGACGTCGTCCTGATGGATCTGCAGTTCGGCAAGGGCATGGGCGGCGCCGAGGCCACCGCCCGGATCACCGCACGACCGGGAGCCCCCCGCGTGGTGATCGTCACCACCTATGCCTCCGACGCCGACACCCTGCCCGCCATCGAGGCGGGCGCCACCGGCTATCTCCTCAAGGACGCCCCGCCCGAGGAGCTGGCCGCCGCCGTACGCACCGCCGCCGCAGGACGCACCACGCTGGCCCCCGCCGTTGCCGTCCGCCTCATGAACCGGCTCCGCGCCCCGGCCGCCGCCCTGACCCGGCGCGAGACCGAGGTCCTCGCGCTGGTCGCCGAGGGCCTGTCCAACCAGGCGATCGGCCAGCGGCTCCACCTCACCGAGGGAACCGTCAAGTCCCATCTGGCCCGCGTGTACACCAAGCTCGGCGTCGACTCCCGCACCGCCGCCGTGGCGACCGCCACCGACCTCGGCCTCATCCGCCGCTGACCGGACCGGCCGCGAGCCGCGCCGTCGGACGCTGAGTGATCCTCGTCGCAGGTTCGACGGCCTCATCTGGACCTTGGACGGCACCGCTTTCACCGCCTGATCCGACCGGAGGACTTCCGTGAACACCACCCCCTCTCCGCTCGGCGCGGCGGAATCCGTCGCGGTGTCGCCCTTCGGCGACCAGTGGTGGCAGGACCCCGGCGCCCTCCATGTCAACGGCGTGACGGTCGGCGTCCGTGCCCGCGGGCGCCGCCGTCGACGCGGTGCTGGGGACGGCCCCCGGGCGGCCGTCCCTCGTGCACGTCATCGCGAAGGCGACGACCACGGTCGACGTCCGCCTCGACGTCCCCCTCGGCGACGCCGCCGGCTTCTGGCATCCCGACGCGGGTTGGGAGCGGACCCTGCCCGCCGACTGGTCCGCCTGGCGGCCCCTCTCCCTCGTCCGCTACGCGCCGGTCGGATGCCGGTACGGGATCGTCGAGCGGTTCGGCGCCGGAGGAGAGTGGGAGCTGTCCTTGTACACCTTCGCCACGTTCGGACGCGGTGCGGGCCGGTGGTGGGCGGCGGGGCCTTGCGCGAACGCCCGCAGGAGGTTCTCCGTCGTGCGGGTGACGAAGACGCGGGTACGGGCGTCCATACGGTGGTCACGCCCACCCTCGGGGGTTCCGGCCATCAGGGCCTCCACCCATCGCATGGTGCCGGTCGCGAAGACGCCTGCTCCGCTTCGCGCGGTGTAGTACGCCGAGTCGCTGTTGCTGCGGTGGCCCTTGCACACCAGGGGAGAGTGGGCCGTGATCTCCAGGGGTTCGGGGACGGGTGCGCCCGGGGTGACCCGGTCGTACTCCACACCGACCAGATGGTCGAAGCCGTCGCCGGGGCGTACCCCCGTTCCCTCGTACAGCCAGTGATCCGTCGCGTGGACGACATAGGGCGCATCCGTCGGATAGCCCTCGTAGAGCACGCCCGTCAGCGAGGACTCCGGGTCGGACGCCGGGGATTGGCGGAAGTCCGTCGTCACCAAGGAGGGGTGGGTGGTGTAGTAGGGATCGGCCGGGAAGGAGGACTTGTAGCAGACCACCGTGCGCTCGGGCCCTGTCCCGTCCTGCTCCAGGCGGACCCGGCGAAAGCAGGTGTTGGCGCCCAGGAAGGCCACGTTGGTGCCGGCGTCGCGGGCCCCGGCGACGTGCTGACGCTGTTGCGGGGTCCAGTACTCGTCGTGGCCGAGGCAGATGACGGCGACCGCCCCGTGCAGTATCCCCGGGTCGCGGTGCACGTCGACCCCGGTGGTGTACGCGAGGGGGATGCCGAGCCGTTCGGCGAGCACCACCGCCGCCCGCTCGTACACCATGAACTTCTCCGCGCCGTCGGAGTCGTAGGGCCGGTCGAAGCTCACGGCGAGGGACCGTGCGGCGTACGCCCCGGAGGGGCCCTCGTAGAGGCTGTAGCCGCCCCACCGGTTGTAGGCCTGCCAGGTGGCGGGCGCGTGCATCAGCACCGTCCGGCCCGTGCCGTGCGCGGAGCGCACGATCAACGGGACGTAGCGCTGGTGACCGTCCTCCGTGTCGAGCCGCAGCAGATACGCACCCTCCGGCCAGCCTGCCGTGCCGAAGCTCAGCGTGCGCCGCCAGCCCGCGCGGACCGTGCGGGTGTCGGTCAGGAAGCGCGGCTCCGCCTGGACGCGGCCCGGTATGCGCTCGGACGACCAGACGAGCCGGGCCTCGGCCCCGCCGTACCAGCCGATGCGAAAGGCCGAGACGCGGAAGGACGAGGCGCTCGTCGAGACGTACAGACCGCACTCCTCGCCCGGTGTCGCACTCACCCGGTCGGTGTACCCGACGACGGCCGTCGCGGGCCCCTGCGACCGGATACGCCAGTCGGGTGTCCCTGGACGTTCCCGTTCCGTCTCGGGCCGGTGCGAAGCCGCCGCGCGACCGTCGCGGCCTGGAGGGGAAGGGGCGCAGGCGCCGACCGTCGCCGAGCCGAGCCCGACGCCCGCCCTCAAGAAGGTCCTGCGGCGCAGCACCGAGCCGTGTTCCGTCCCGTGCCGCGGTGTCTCCTGCCTGTCGGGGCCCATGTCGCCTCCCGTGTGTCCGGATCGCGCGTCACCGTCCCCGCGAGCAGCGTCGCACGGCACGGCGGGCGGCGCCCTCTCGACGTCGTGCGGGCGCGGGCCGCAGCGTCTGCGGCACGAGCCGGGCGACGGACGCGAATGGCTGGAACGCACGGGTGCCCTGGCCCGGATCGCCGCCCCACCGCACGCCTGGTACGGGGTGCGGGCCTTCACCGACGGCACCTTGCGGACATGGGTCTGCCGACCGCCGACGAGCTCGGGCGGCTGCTCGCCGCCGAGGACCGGGCCGGCCGCACCGA
Organism: Streptomyces sp. NPDC032161; assembly: GCF_040636995.1. Classification (NCBI taxonomy): domain Bacteria; kingdom Bacillati; phylum Actinomycetota; class Actinomycetes; order Kitasatosporales; family Streptomycetaceae; genus Streptomyces; species Streptomyces sp. NPDC032161. The sequence continues at coordinate 97,754 of NZ_JBEZVN010000003.1, forward strand.
TCCTGACCGTCGGCTCGTGGGACCGCTGCGCCTCTGCGGCGTACGAAGCTGATCGCTTCACCGGTCAGGTGGCCGGGGCGCGGGCGCGTCCCCCTTGATGTGATCGCAACCGAAACGGCCCCCGGCCCCACGCCCTCCATACCCGCTCGTCTCGTCCGGCGCGCCCTGTACGGGCACGTCCGGCCGCATCGGGCGGCTGTCGCCCTCGGCGCGCTGCTCGCGCTGGTCGGCGCGGCAAGCGGGCTGGCCCAGCCACTGGCCGCGAAGGCCCTGGTGGACCGGCTCGGCCAGGACGAGCCGATCGCCTCCGTGCTGCTCGCCCTGACCGCCCTGGTCGTGTTCGGCACGGCGGTCGAGGCGCTCGGCTCGTACGTGCTGGAACGCACCGCCGAGTCGGTGGTGCTCGCCGCGCGGCGCTCGCTGATCGGGCGGCTGCTGCGGCTGCGGCTGAATGAAGTCGAGAAGACCCAGCCGGGCGACCTGATGTCCCGGATCACCTCGGACACCACGCTGCTGCGGGCGGTGACCACCCAGTCCGTGGTGTCGGCGGTGACCGGCGGCCTTTCCTTCGTCGCCACGCTGGTCCTGATGGGCTTCATGGACCCGGTGCTGCTCGGCGTCACGGTCGGGGTGATCGTGCTGATCGGCGGGGCCGTAGCGCTGCTCATGCCGCGGATCGCGGCCGCCACCCGGCGCTCGCAGGAGGCGGTCGGGGAGATCTCCACGGTCCTGGAGCGGGCCTTCGGCGCCTTCCGCACGATCAAGGCGTCCGGCGCGGAGGCACGGGAGACGGCCGTGGTGGACGCGGCGGCGCAGCGGGCCTGGCGGCACGGCGTGAAGTCCGCGAAGTGGCAGTCGCTCGCGGGCTCCTCGATCGGCCTCGCGGTGCAGGTGTCCTTCCTCGCGGTGCTCGGCATCGGCGGCGCGCGGGTGGCGTCCGGGGCGACGACGGTGTCCTCGCTGATCGCCTTCCTGCTGTTCCTCTTCTACCTGATCGAGCCGGTGTCGAAGCTGGTGGAGGCGGCTACGCAGTTCCAGATGGGGTCGGCGGCGGTGTCGCGGATCCTGGAGGCGGAGGCCCTTGAGGTCGAGGAGGCGGGTGGCGCCGCGGCTCCCGGTCACGGGCCCGTGTCCGTCGTCTTCGACGAGGTCTCCTTCCGCTACCGCGAGGACCTGCCGCCCGTGCACCGGGGTGTCTCTTTCGAGGTCCCCGGCCGGGGCATGACGGCCTTCGTCGGCCCCTCGGGGGCGGGCAAGACGACCGTCTTCGGGCTGATCGAGCGCTTCTACGAGCCGGGCGGCGGCCGGGTCCTGGTCGACGGCCGGGACGTCCGGGACTGGCCGCTCGCCGAATTGCGCGCCGCCATCGGCTACGTGGAGCAGGACGCCCCGGTGCTCTCGGGCACCCTGCGCGAGAACCTGACCTTCGCCGCGCCCGACGCGACCGAGGAGGAACTGCGCGGCGTGCTCGTACGGGCCAGGCTCGACACGCTCGTCGAGCGGCTGCCCGAGGGTCTGGAGACCGTCGTCGGTCACCGCGGCTCCAAGCTGTCCGGCGGCGAGCGGCAGCGCGTCGCCATCGCCCGGGCACTGCTCCGCCGCCCCCGGCTGCTGCTCCTGGACGAGGCCACCTCGCAGCTGGACGCGGTCAACGAACTGGCGCTGCGGGACGTGGTGGCGGAGGTGGCCCGCGAGACGACAGTCCTGGTCGTGGCGCACCGGCTGTCGACGGTGACCATGGCGGACCGGATCGTGGTGATGGACGGGGGCCGGGTACGGGCGGTAGGCACCCACGCGGAACTGGTGGCGGCCGACGCGCTGTACGGCGAGCTGGCGGCGACCCAGTTCTTCCTGGCCGAAGGTCAGACCGAGAATGCGGAGATCACAACGAACGATCGCAAATGACCGACCCATGAAACGAAACGGGCAATCAAAACGTGCGGGACACGGTCACTGTGACCGTGTCCCGCACGTGGCACGGTCGTCGTCGCGAACTCGACCCCGGCGGTGCCGGAGCCGCCACCGAGGACGGATTGGGCCGGCCTCGAAGGAGCCCGGTGGGTGGCCGCCCGTCGGTACGGGCACGGAACCGTTCCACGCCTGGTGCCGTGAGCGGCAAGGTTTGACGACGCGACGGGGCAAACGTTGCCGGGAGTGGCACTAGTTACCGAGCGGAGGGGCGCAGCAGAGCGGGCCACCGCCCCGGCCTCACTTCACCCGCGGGGCTATGGCCTTCGCCAGTGCCACGACATCGGCGAAGCCCCCGTACTTGTTGTCGGAGGTCACGGACAGCACCCGGTCGCCGATCTGCATCACGACGAACTCCTGACCGACATAGATCTTCCGGTCGACCTTGACGAGCACGCCCCCCTCCCCCGGGCCGTCCACCGCGCTGACTGTCACCGTCACCGGGTTGGTCAGCAGCCCGGAGGAGTCCGGCTCATAGGTCGTTCCGCAGAGGCCCTCCAGCACCTTCAGCCTGCTGAGCACCTCCGCCGCCTCACTCACGGGATAGGAGTTCACCGCGACCCCGACCTCGTGGGCCGACGAGTCGACGACCCCCACACTGGCGTACGCGGCCGGGCTGCCGACGGCCGCCCCCGTTCCATGGCTGGCCAGTTGGGCGCAGTCGGGAAGCACCGTCGGGCTGGGAGCGGCAGATCGCGGCAGCTGCGTCGGGCCGCTGTCCGCCTCCTTGAAGACGGAGGACAGCTTCCAGCCCTTGGGCAGGGTGTGGTTGGTCGGCAGGTAGGTCTTCAGGACCGACCCCGGCACCACGTTCGGGTCCACGGTCGGCGTCGCAGGCGTCACCGGCGACGGGTCGGCGGCGGTACTCGCCGCTGCCGCCGGCCTCTCGGCTGTCGGCTGCTCCGCCGGCTGCGAGCTACACCCCGCGCAGATGACGGCAATGCACACGACCCCGGCAACCGTGGAGAATCGGAACGTACTCATCGACACCTCGCCTTCCTGCTCTGTATGACAGCACACCAGGCTGACATCCCCGCCGCCGCGGACCACATGCGGGTTCCGCCCCTGGTGCTTCCCGGGCCTGTTGTGTTCCAAGCCGCCCGCACCGTCCCAGGTCGAGCGGCAAAGCCCTGCCGGAGCATCGCCCGCAAGGGCATCGAGTGCTCCACGCGGCCGGGCCGCCACCGCTGGGTCGTGGAGACGACGGTGCCCCGGCTCGTCGGATGCCGCCGAGCGGGCGCGTACGGTCGAGCAACTCGATACGGCCGGGACGCTGACGCCGGACCAGCGGCTGCTGCGCGTCCCGCTCGACGACGACCAGGCCGCGTTCGAGCAGGCCCTTCAGGAACGACTCGTGGCGCATCGCGAGAGCGTCGGCGCCGCCCCGGCTGCCCGGAGCCTGCTGCCGGTGGGGGCCGTCACGCCGGCCGCCCTCGCCTGTCTCGCGCACGGCCGGCAGTTGGGCATCCGGTCCGCCTGTCTGCCCGACGCGCTGGTGAGTGCCCCGCAGCGGTAACGGCCCGGGGAGCGATCGCCAGGGGAAGCCGGTTGATCAGGGCCACGAGACGTTGAGCGGCAGATCCCGGCAGAAGACGGCCATGGCCCGGCCGGGGCCGTTGTAGTCATCGACGATCTCCGTGTTGAAGCCGAGGCTGCGGTGGAAGGCGATCGAGCCGGTGTTCCCGATCGACGTGATCGCCTTCAACTGCCGTGCACCGTGACGTTCCGCTGCTTCGGCGAACGCCGTGTACAGACGACGCCCGAGACCGGTGCCACGGGCGTCGTCCCGCGTGGCGATCAGATGCACGTACCCGGTACCGTCCGGGGTGACGAACCCGAAGACGTACCCACGGATTCCGTCCTCGGCTCGGGCAACCAAGCAGGTGGAACCGAACTCCTGCACCAGCGCCAGAAGGTGCAGCGGCCGAAGGTCGCGTTCGCCCCAGTAACGGGGGTGATCAGTCAGAACCTGGTGGAAGTCGGCCACCCCGGCCGTTTCGATGTGCGTCCCCATGGTGACGATCATGTCAGCCGCCTCGGCCGTTGCAGGCGAAGGCCCGCACGGGTCGGCTCGGTGCGGCGGTCCTGGGCCCGGTTCGGCAACGCCACCCGCCAGGCATTCCGCTACCGCGCGGGCCGGGTACTGCTGGCCGGCGACGCGGCCCACATGCACGGCCCGACGGGCGGCGTCGGCATGAACGTCGGCATCCAGGACGCCACCGACCTCGGCTGGAAACTCGCCGCCACCTCCGCGGCACAGCCCCCGGCGACCTTCTGGACACCTGTCACACCGAACGCCACCCGGTCGGCGCCGAATTGCTGCTCAACACGCGGGCCCAGACGGCTCTGATGAACTCATGCACGCCGGAAACCACCGCACTGCGCGCCCTGCTCGGACAACTCATCGCCACCGTCCCCGAATTCTCCCTGGAACTCGCCCGCAACCTGTCCGCCCTCTCGGTGGCCTGCCCCGCGAAGGAAGAGCACCCCCCTGACCGGCCGACGCGCACCGGACCTGGCGCTCGACGGCACCGGGCTCTTCACGCTGCTGCGCCCGGCCCGTCACATCCTGCTCGACCTGACCGGGAAACGTCCTCCAAAGCCCCTGCCATCGTGCCGCCTCGACCGAACGGCCCGCCGAGTGGTCGGACGTGCGTGCCGCACTCGCACGGCCCGACGGTCATGTCGCCTGGCCAAGCAACGAGCCGGACGACGAAGCGCTGGCCCGAGAGGCACGAAGGGCCCTGGCCGCCACGCGCGTTGGGTGAGACGAAGTCGCTGTGACCGAGGCGGGCCACCGGGGCAGCGGTGCGGGCAGGGCCGGAACGGTGGTCTGCGCGGCCTGGGCGCGGGCCTTCGCCGCGGCTGCTGGCCGGGCGCGGACCCGCTCCCACTCGTATTCGCGGATCCACGCCCTGTTCGTCACCGCTTGGCGCAGCCGCCTCTCGGTGGTCGTGCGGTGCTGTGCCTCGGGGGCGTGCGGCCTCGGCACCCTGCTCCGATTGCCATGGGCCACGTTCGTCGGCGGACGACTCGGCCGGCAGGCCGCCGCCTTCTGGACCATCTCGCGTGTAGTCGTAGGCGGCGCACCACCGTTTCGCGAGGAGCTTTTCAGCTCCGGCGGACGGCAAAAGGCAAAGGCAAGGAGATCTCTCCTTGCCACTCTCAACGTATAGCGCGCCGGGGGGCTTGCGGCAAGACCCGGGTCGTGGCGCAGAATCATCGGCCGAGGTCACAACCTGTGGAAATGGGGGCACATGCGCCGTTTGTCGATGTACGGGGGACGCGGTGACGTCGAACCGGTGGTGGGACCGGCAGTGCGGTTGCGGGCCTCGGGGCGGAGGTTCGGAGGTGCGCTCCGCCGGACGGGGCGGAGCGATCGGCTGACTCGTCAGAGGGAAGGCGGCCAGGGATGAGGACGTGCCCGACAAGGGGTTCGACAGGGCTGGAGGTGCTGGTGATTCGATCTGCCAGTGCAGTGCACCGGAGCACGACTGCGCCGGAGGTTCCGCGATGATCGAGCAGTACGTGTTGGATCTCCGAGAGATCGACGAGACGCAGGTCGCGGTCGTCGGCGGCAAGGGCGCGCATCTGGGCGGGCTGTCGGGGATCGAAGGCATCCGCGTGCCGGGGGGCTTTTGCGTGACGACGGACGCCTTCCGGCGGATCATGGCGGAAGCACCGTCGATCGGTGATCGGCTCGACCAGCTGTCGCGCTTGAACCCGGAGGACCGGGAGGAGATCCGCGCGCTCAGCGCGCGGATTCGCCGGACCATCGAAGGGATTGCCATCCCGGGCGACCTCTCGGCGGCGATCACGCGCGCGCTCGCCCGGCTCGGCGAGCAAGCCGCCTACGCCGTCCGATCCAGCGCGACGGCGGAGGACCTGCCGACGGCCTCCTTCGCCGGCCAGCAGGACACGTACCTGAACGTTGTGGGGTCGGCGGCGATCCTTCAGCACGTCAGCCGGTGCTGGGCCTCGCTGTTCACCGAGCGGGCCGTGACCTACCGCCAACGGAACGGCATCGACCACCGTACGGTCCACATGGCCGTGGTCGTGCAGCAGATGGTCTTCCCGCATGCGGCCGGCATCCTGTTCACGGCCGACCCCGTCACGGGGAACCGGAAGGTCGCCACTGTGGACGCCGGCTTCGGCCTCGGCGAGGCCCTGGTCTCCGGTCTGGTGAACCCGGACGTCTTCAAGGTGCGACACGGCGAAGTCGTCGCCAGAACGATCGCCGCAAAACAGCGTGCCGTCCACGCCCTGCCGGCAGGCGGTACGCAGGAGGCGGCAATCGACTCGCGGCTGCAGGGGCAGCCGACGCTGACGGATGCGCAGGCCGTGCGGCTCGTACAGCTCGGGCGGCGGATCGAAGCGCACTTCGGCCGCCCGCAGGACATCGAATGGTGCCTGGTCGATGATGGCTTCCAGATCGTTCAGAGCCGACCGATCACAACGCTGTTCCCCATCCCCGAGACCGGCGACCAGGAGAATCACGTCTACGTCTCCGTCGGCCACGGGCAGATGATGACCGACCCCATGAAACCCCTGGGGCTCTCCGTGTGGCAGCTGACGGCCATGGCACCGATGCACGAGGCCGGCGGGAGACTGTTCGTCGACGTCACCCGGCGCCTGGCCTCGCCCGCGAGCCGCGCCGGCCTCCTGGACCTCATGGGGAGGGGCGATCCACTGACCAGGGACGCTCTGGAGACCGTCCTCGACCGTGACGACTTCGTCCCGTCGCTCCCGGACGCGGGTCCCGGCGGGCCGCCGGTCGGCGGCGCGTCCGCCCCGATCGAGACCGATCCGGCCATCGTCACCGAGCTGATCGAACGCAGCAAGGCGTCCATCGACGCCCTGGAGCGCGACATCCGCACGAAGACCGGACCGGCACTGTTCGACTTCCTGTTGGATGCCTTCGAGGAGCACAAGCGAGTCCTTCGTGACCCGCTGAGCCTTCAGGCGATCATGGCGGGGATGGAGGCCACGTGGTGGCTCAACGACAAGCTGCAGGACTGGCTGGGCGAGAAGAACGCGGCTGACACGCTCACGCTGTCCGCCCCCGACAACGTCACCTCGCAGATGGGACTCGCGCTGCTCGACGTCGCGGACGTGATCCGCCCGCGGCCGGAGGTGGTGGCGTTCCTGCGGGGCGTCGGGGACGAGGACTTCCTGGACGAGCTGGGGAAGCTCGCGGGCGGGGCCGAAGCACGCGACGCCCTCAAGGCTTACCTCGACCGGTACGGCATGCGCTGCGTCGGCGAGATCGACATCACGAGGCCGCGTTGGCGCGAGCACCCCACCATGCTCGTGCCCGTGATCCTCGACAACGTCAGGAACTTCGAACCGGGCGCCGCCGAACGGCGCTTCGAGCAAGGGCGGCAGACGGCGCGGAAGAAGGAACAGGACGTGCTGTCACGCCTGCGGGACCTGCCGGACGGGGACCGGAAGGCCGACGAGACCAAGCGGATGATCGACCGGGTCCGGACCTTCATCGGGTACCGGGAGTACCCGAAGTACGGCGTCGTCAGCCGCTACTTCGTCTACAAGCAGGCCTTGCTGGCGGAGGCCGAGCGCCTCGTGCGGGCCGATGTGCTTCCTGAGAAGGAGGACATCTTCTACCTCACGTTCCAGGAGTGCCACGACGTCGTGCGCTCGAACCAGGTGGATGAACAGCTCATCCAGCGGCGCAAGGAAGCGTTCCGCTCGTACCACGCGCTCACACCGCCCCGGGTGCTCACATCGGATGGCGAGGCCGTCACCGGGGCGTACCGGCGCGACGACGTGCCGGCCGGTGCCCTGGTCGGCCTACCGGTCTCCGCCGGGACCATCGAGGGAAGGGCCCGCGTCGTCCTGGACATGGCGGAGGCCGATCTCGAGGCGGGCGACATCCTGGTCACGGTCTGCACGGACCCCGGCTGGTCGCCCCTGTTCGTCGGAATCACGGGCCTGGTGACGGAGGTGGGCGGCCTGATGACCCATGGCGCAGTGATCGCCCGGGAGTACGGCTTGCCGGCCGTCGTGGGCGTGGAGCAGGCCACCCGGCTGATCCGGGACGGGCAGCGGATCCGCGTACACGGAACCGACGGGTACGTCGAGATCCTGCCTTGACCGACCACGGGATCCGGGCTCCGGGTCCCTCACCAGTCGCGACCGTCTCCGCCGTGCACGTGGCGGGCGACTCCCTCGGCGGCGCCATCGCGATGCAGCTCACCGCCCATGCCCCTGAGCGTGTGGCCTCACTGGCGCTGCTCAACAGCGCGGGATTCGGCCGCGAGGTCACCTGGGCGCTGCGCGTCCTCGACCTGCCACTGCTCTGGCGGCTGCTCCTGCGCCCCGATGAAGAGAACGCACGGCTGACGGAGCGTTCCCTCTTCCATGACCCGGACCTCGCGACCGCCGAGCGGATCGCCGCGGCGGTCGCCCTCGCCCGCCGCGAAGGGGGTGCCCGGACGCTGCGGCAGGTGGCCCGCGACCTCGGCTCCTGACCGGAACGGATTCACCCCGCACGCCGGAACCGGCCGTCAAGGTCCCGAACGCTCGTCGAGGCGCTGATCCGCACCGATCACACCGTCGACACCGGCGAGCTCTACGCCATCGCCCCACTGCTCGGCATGACCGACCAGCAGGTGCGGCTGTGCGTCAAGCGGCTGGTCACCGAGGGGCGCTTCACCCAGGAGGGCAGGGGCCGCAAGGCGGTACTGCGGGCCACCGGCGCCACCGGCGCCACCGGGCAGACTCTTGGGCCCGACGTCGAATTCGTCACACACGCCTTCCGGCAGGACGCGGGCCTCGCCCCCTGGGACGGCATCTGGCACCTGGTCGCCTTCGCGGTCCCCGAGACGGCCCGCACCGCACGCGATGCCCTGCGGGCCGCACTCACCCGGCTCGGCGGCGCCGCCGTGCAGGGCGGGTTGTACATCAGCGCCAACGCCTGGGAGCCCTACGCCGAAGACCGAGCCCGTCACCTCGGCGTCCTCGACCACCTCACGCTGCCGACCACGGACAACCTGCGCCAAGGCAACGAACACGCCCCCGCCGCACTCGCCCGCGTCCTGTGGCCGTTGGAAGAGATCGCCGACCGCTACCAGCGACTCGCCTCTGTCGCCCGACCGCGGCTGCGCCGACTCCAGGAAGACGCCGACCTCCCCGGTCCCGAGCGGCTGACCATCGCGGTCGAACTGGCCGCCGAGTTCACCCGCGCCATGGAGCCCGACCCCCTCCTGCCCCCGGAGCTGCTGCCCCAGCCCTGGCCCGGCGCCCGGGCCCGCGAACTCGTCGCGCAATGCTGGTCACTCCTGGAGGAGCACACGAAGGAGAGCGAGCGAGTCAGCCTCTTCCGGCTCTACCGCGATGTGTTCCGCCCGGCAGCCGCCGACAGCTGAGTCCGAACCTCGAACCGTCCCGCACATGCCGCTCGATCAAACCGTCGCACCGGAGAATCCCGAGATCCCGGGCAGCGTCAGGCCCAGCGGGCAGCTGCGAGGGCGAGGGACGCGACGGCCAGGGCCAGGTAGGCGCCAGGGAAGGCGATGTTGTGGAAGACCCGGGCGCGGACGTGCGCGGCCATGGCGCCCACGTAGAAGAGCACGAGGCCCGTCGCCGCGGCGAGGCCGAGGAGCCGGAAGCCCGCGAAACCGGCCAGGAGCCCGACCGCCCCGGCAGCCTTGAGCGTGGCGAGCCGCGGGAGCCAGGTCCGCGGGAGGTTCACCTCAGCGGAGTTGGCCAGGACGAACCCGGCCTTCGCGAAGTCCGCGGCGGCGATTGCGGCGTTTGCCGCGATGGTCGCGGCGGTGACGATCACATATGCGGTGAACATGGGGCTCCTTCGCACTGGAACGGGTCGTGCGTGGCGGCGATCCGCTCTGCGCACCCCCTGGTCACCAGGTTCGCCGGGGTCCCCATTTGCGTCCAATACCAGCTTCTATAACCTGATGGAATGGATGTGGACAGTCGGCTTCTGCGCTCCTTCGTCGCCGTGGCGCAGGAGGGGACCCTGACCCGGGCCGCGGAGCGGCTGTTCGTCTCCCAGCCGGCGCTGACCAAGCAGATCCGGCAGCTGGAGAGCCGACTGGGCGTACCCCTGTTCGAACGGTCCAGGGCCGGCATGGCACTCACGGCGGCGGGCCGGGCCCTGGCGGCGCGGGCGCCCGGGCTGCTGGCCGAGTGGGACGCGACGCTGCGGGAGGCGAGGAGCGCGGCGAGCCGGGCCGAGCGGATGCTGCGCGTCGGTTTCCTGGCCAGCGCCGCCAACGAGGCCACCCCGCGCATCGTCGCCGAATTCACCCGCAGCCGACCGGGCTGGCGGGTCGACATGCGGCAAGCCACCTGGTCGGACCCGACAGCCGGCCTCGCCACCGGGGACGTCGACGTCGCTCTGCTGCGGCTGCCCTTCCCCGGCCAGGAGCACATGCGGGTGGAGACCCTGCTCACCGAGCCCCGCTGGGTCGCGCTGCCCTCGGCGCACCCGCTCGCCGCGAGCGACGTGATCCCCTTCCGGGAACTGTGGGACGAGCCGTTCGTGGCGGCCCCGGCGGAGACCGGCCAGTGGCGTGAGTACTGGCTTGCCGCCGACGAGCGCGACGGGCACCCGGTCCGCATCGGAGCCGTCACCGACCAGCCCGACGACTGGCTCAGCGCGATCGCCAACGGCTACGGCATCGCCCTCTCCCCCGCCTCCTCCGCCCGCTTCTACGCCCGGCCCGGCATCACCTACCGCCCCGTCAGCGGCGTCAGCCCCAGCCGACTCGCGGTGGCGTGGTCCCCCGCCGACGACGGCAACCCGGTCGTCCAGGACTTCATCCGCTGCTGCCTTAACAGCGGATCCGAGCCGAATCCCGCCGCCTGACGTCGAGCGCCGCCACCTCGGCCATGGGCTCGGCCTGGCCGACTGCGTGAACGCCGTCCACGCCCAGCGGTTCGACCGGCCCGCCGACGCGGGCAGGGACCGAAGGGTCTCGACTCTCGTACTTCTCGTATGAGCGGCCCCTCGGTTGCCGTGGGGCCAGGAAGAAGGTGCGCTTCTCGCGAGGACATCGTGATCACCGCCGACGACCGATGCCTACACGCCCTCGTCGAGAGGGCCTGCGTCGCCCGATGCGGCAGCCAACAGCTGGGTGGCGGCGAGTTCGCGGTACAGCTCGTCGTCATCCATCAGCGTGCGGTGGCTGCCCACGGCCCGGACCTTGCCGTGTTCGAGGACGACGATCTGGTCCGCCTCGATCACGGTGGACAGCCGGTGCGCGATGAGCAGCACCGTGCAGTGCCGGGCCAGGCCGGTGACCAGTTCGCTGAGCGCCTGTTCGTTGCGCGCGTCGAGCTGTGCCGTGGCCTCGTCCAGGAGCAGCACCTCCGGTCGGCGCAGCAGGGCCCGTGCGATGGCCAGCCGTTGGCGTTCACCGCCGGAAAGGGTGATGCCCCTGGCTCCGACCGGTGTGTCCAGGCCCTTGTCCAGCCGGGCCGTCAGACCGTCGAGCCGGGTGGCCCGCAGAACCTCGGCGATGTTCTCGTCGGTGGCGTCCGGCGCCGCGTGGAGCAGGTTGTCACGGAGGGTGCCGGCCAGTGCGGGGGCGTCCTGCTCGACGTAGGCGATCCGGCGGCGCACCTCGGCGCGGGGAAGGGACGCGATGTCCTGCCCCCCGATGCGGAGGCACCCTGCGGTGGGTTCGTAGAACCGCTGCAACAGTGAGAACAGCGTGGTCTTCCCGGCGCCCGACAGGCCGACCAGTGCGGTCTGGGTACCGCCGGGGACGGTGAAGCTCACGCCGTGCAGCACCGGGGGCCGGTCGGCGTAGGCGAAGTCCACGCCGTCCACCTCGACCGTCGGGGGCGGGCCGGACGCGGGGCGGGCAGCGAGCGCCGGGTCGATGTCGTCCTCCACGGGCATGACCGTGACGTGCTCTATGCGACCGATGGCACCCAGGCCCTGCGCGACGCTCCCGCCGGTGGCGAGCCGGTCCAGGATGTTCTGCGCGAACTTCGGCTGGACAAGGCCTGAAACGCTGGCCAGCAGACTCAGGACGGGGGACAGCGTCAGGGTGCGCCAGTGGGGCCGGGCATGGCCGAGGAGCGAGCCGAAGGTGCCCGAAGGCCCGTCGTCGGATGGGGTGCCGGTCGTCATCTGGCGCCCGCTCTCTTCTGCTGCCGTCCGCCCCCGTGGCCTCGGGATGGCGATGTGGCACGCGGCAGGAGGCCTTCGAGACGGTCGGCCGCGGCTTCGCTTCCGCCCGCTGCCCGGAACGAACGGCCGATCGCACGCGCGGCGTCGCGATATCCGGCGGCCTCGTCCAGGACGGTGCCGACGGCGTCGGCGATCCGCCCCGCGTCGGCACGGCCGAAGCGCAACCGGACGCCCGCGCCCGCGGCCGTGACCTGGCCCGCGACAATGGGCTGGTCGTCCCTGATGGGGGCGACCACCAGGGGGACGCCGTTCCACAACGCCTCGCAGACGGTGTTGTGCCCGGCGTGGCAGACGACGGCGTCCATGTGGGCGAGCAACGGCAGTTGCGGCACGTGCGGGCGCAGCAGGATGTTCTCACCTGCCGCGGCGACGCCGTGGGCGGGGTCGACGACGACGGCGCGTAGTCCGGGCAGGCCGGACAGCGCCTGGACCGCGGCGTTCAGGAACGGCCCGCTCGCTTCCGCGTTGGCGGTGCCCAGGCTGACGAGGACGGTGCGCTCGGCCCCTTCCAGCCATTCCCAGGGGAAGTCGGTCGGCGCCGGGCGGTCGGTGAGGGACGGACCCACCAGCCATACGTGTTCGGGGAGTGCGACCGGGCCGAGCAGGGCTCCGGTGGTGTAGGCGAGGACGCCGTACGGGGACATCCTCGGGTCGGCAGCACCCTTGCCGTCCGCGATCCGGCCACGCAGCGCCTGGATGAGGCCGTCCAGCCAGGACGCCACCTTGGGCATGCCCGCGAGCGGGTCGACCAGTTCGGCCGAGGTGGTGGCGGAGGTGACCCAGGTCAGGCCGAGCGACTCGGCGACGATGCCGCCCGCGACGGTCTGCTGGTCGGCGATCACGACGTCCGGGCGGAACTCCTCGATGGCCGTGCGTATGCGGGGGGCCATGTGGTCGGCGAGCGGGATCAGGAAGCTCTCCCACAGGAACTGGAAGGCTGCGGGGCCCTTCAGGTGACCCGTCCGGCCCACGATCTCCCCGGCGTTGCCCGGATTCGGGTCGGACGGCACACAACGGAACACGCGTGCGTCGGGTCCGGCCAGGCGGCGCACCAGGTCGGCAGGTCCGGCCCAGGCGATTTCGTGGCCGCGCGCGGCGAGCACGGCTGCGGTGCCGACCGCCGGGTTGACATGGCCGACGAGGGGCGGGACGACGAACAGAAACCGGCTCATGCTAGCCCGCCTTCAGGGGTGTGTGGATGTCGTCCGTGAGCCAGCCGGATATCAGGTCGGCCGTCTCCTTCGTACGCTCCACGAGCACCGAGTGTCCCTGATCGGGCAGGACGACGGTGCGGCAGTGCGCGAGGGTGGCGGCCAAACGGCCGGCCTGGCCCGAGAGTTCGGAGTCGGCGCCGTACAGGGCGAAGACGGGGCAGCGGATGCCGACGAGCCCGTCGCCCAGGAGACGGCTGCGCGGGAGGTCCTCCCTCAGCGTGGTGCTCTCCAGGATCCGTCCGGCGAGCTGGAAGGGGCGTGGGTTGCGCTGGGGGTCCGCGGCGAGCCAGGTGCGCACGTCCCTGACCAACAGGCCGCCTTCTTTGCCGGTGAGGCCCGCGGCCATCTTCTCGGCCCACGACTTCATCGGCGGCTCGGACTCGATCGCGATGACGGACCGGACGCGGTCGGGCCGGGCAGCGGCGAGCCCGTAGGCGATGACGCCGCCGAAGGAGTTGCCCACGACGTGCGCCGGGCGGTCCTCCCCGAGTGCGTCGAGGAGTTCGTCCAGGTCCGAGACGAAGTCCTCCAGGCGGTAGCCCGCAGCAGGCCGACTGGTCCGTCCGTGCCCGCGCAGGTCGTACATGAGGACGTCCATGCCGCTCTCGGCGAAGGCGGGGCCGAGCGAGAAGTAGTAACTCGCCAGGCTGTCGATGAGCAGACCGTGGACCAGCACCACGAGGGGCGGCGGGCTCTCGGCCGGGGAACCGGCCGCGGACATGCGCTGTACGTGGACGTCGAGTTCGCCGACGCGGATCTTCGCCATGCTCAGACCGCCTCGGCCGCGACCGGGAGGGAGGCCACGACATGGAGCACAAGGTCGCCCACGGTCAGGGCGATGATCTCTTCAAGTCCGCGGTCCGCGATGAATGCGGCGAAGTTGACAGTGTCGCCGTAGTGTTCGCGCAGCGCCGCAGAGAGCGTGACGAGGTCGATGCTCTCCATTTCGAGGTCGTCGTGGAATCGGGTGTCCATGGTGATCGCGGTGTCCGCGAGCTCGTACTCGCCGAGCACCTCCCGCAGCATGCCGGTCACCTCCTCCAGCACGGCCGGAGTGGGCGGTACGGCGCGGTGGTCTTCAGCAGTCATCGTCGCTCTCCTCATCGTGGGCGGTCGTCCAACCGACGACGTAGTTCCTGGGGGGCAGTCCGGGTGGGCTGCCGACCGTCCGGTGATGGACGTGGTAGGTGTCGCCGCCGGTGAGGACGGTCAGCGCCGTACCGGTGGCGGCCTTGATCTCGAAGCTCTTCGGGACTCCGGCCAGGCCCGTGCCGAGTGCCTTGCCGACAGCCTCCTTGGCGGTCCAGAAGCGGGTGAACCACAGGGCCTCGGGTTCGCCGGTGTCGCGGACCAGTGACACGATGAGGTCCCGCTCCTGGGCGCCGAGCGCCACCTCAAGGGTTCCGCCGGGACGGTCGACCACCTCTTCGATGTCGATTCCGCAGGGGCCGTTTCCGGCGATCGCGACCGCGGCCTCCGCCCGGTGCGCGAGGGAGACGTGGAGGTCGGGGAGGGTACGGCCGTAGGCGCCGGTGACGTGCGGGTGGCCGGACGGGTCGTTGACGACCCGTAGTTCGGAGGGGAAGATCCCGCCGTTCCCGGCGTCCCACAATCGTCGGCGCACGGCGTCCTTGACCGCGATCCGGCCGAGCAGCCACTGGCGGCGGCCTCGCGGCGTGTGCGCTCCGTAGGCTGTCCGCTCCTCGCCCGCCAGCATGTTCCGCATGATCAGCTCGCGGGTGGCCAGGTCGGGCCAGCGTTCGTGGAGCAGGACCCAGCCGCCGGGTTGCGGCTCGGAGAGGGTATGGTGTTCCGGTTCGCGGTCCACCCGGCGGATGTGCGGGTCGCTGTCGAAGCGGCGGTCGCGCCAGCCTGCGAGTTCGGCCCAGACCCGGCCCTGCCGGACCAGTTGCATGTCGGCTTCGAGCGTGGTGTCGGTGACGGAGACGATACGGATCAGGCAGTCGAGCCGTTCGCCCGGCTCGGGGGGCGCGCCGTGGAAGCGGATCTCGCGCATGCCGACGGGGAAGACGGTGGTGCGGGTGGGGAGTTGGGACATTATCCAGTAGCCGAGGAGTTGGCCGACGTTGTCCAGCAGGGCTCCCGGAGCGGGTGGGGTGGTGATGACTCCTCGGACGTGGGCGTCGCCGATCGCGGTCAGTCCGGTGACGCCCTGGAAGCGTGGGCCGTGGAACATCCAACGACGGGTGTACAGCTCACGGGCCGTCAGCTCGCAGGGGCGTTCCTTCTCCTTCGGGAAGGTCCAGGCGGTGGCCGGTCGGGGACCGTATTCCCGGGCGAGTTCGACGGTGGCTCGGGCGTAGGGACCGAGGGTGGCCGTCACCCGGACGGCGCCGGAGGGGTGCGGGGGCTCGGGGGTGATGTGGACGGGAACGTCCACTGCGGGGATGGCGTTGATCCACTGGTTGAGCCGGACGTCGTGGACAGCGACCGCGCGCAGACCGGAAGTCGCCTGCTCGGCGAAATCCATCATGTGCCCGATGATGGTGGTGCCGGGCACGACGGGCCAGCAGTCTGCGGGAGCGGCCTGCGGCGGTTGTTTGAAGAAGCAGTGGTCGAGCAGGTACGGCATGGTGTCGATCGAGACCCGCAGCGAGGTCCGCAGCTCGCGCGGGGTGGACGGTGGCGGGCCGGCGGAGGGCCTGTTCGGCCGGGGATTGTGCGCGGAAGCCCGAGGCGCGGTGGATCGCGGGCCGCCGTGCCGGCGCGCGGTGAGGACGTCCGCCGCGAGTGCTGCGGTGTCGTCGAGCAGCGCGGAGAACTCAGCGGCCAGCGGGTCCTCGGCGGCGAGGGCGTCGAGGACGGACGGCAGCGTGCCTTCGGCCACCCGGCGTGGCCGCGCCAGGGCGGCGCCGATCTCC
Organism: Streptomyces sp. NPDC032161; assembly: GCF_040636995.1. Lineage (NCBI taxonomy): Bacteria > Bacillati > Actinomycetota > Actinomycetes > Kitasatosporales > Streptomycetaceae > Streptomyces > Streptomyces sp. NPDC032161. Next base: position 113,998 of record NZ_JBEZVN010000003.1, read on the forward strand.
GTGCGCGTGGGTTCGTCGAGGGAGATCAGCGCACCGCCGAGGTCGAGCCGGACCGAGCGGTGCGCGACCTCGGGCGCGGGAGCGGGGCGGAGCGCGGCCGTGTCCGGCCTGGCCCCGTCGGCCCACAACGCCGTGGCCACGCGGCGCAGTTGGGGGAGTCCGGAACGGTGCGGGGAGTGGGCGGCGACCACGAGGTGTTCGGAGCCCCGTAGCGTGTCCGCGATCAGTGAGCCGACCTGGCCGGCTCCGAGCTGGACGAAGGCGCGGAAGCCGGCCGCGTGCATGGCCTCGATCATCTGTCGGAAGCGGACCGGTTCCAGGAGGTGTCGTACGAACAGCTCCCGTATTTCTCGTGGTCGCGCGGGGTACTCCCCCGCCGTGGTGGCGGACCAGACGGGCAACCGCGCGGGTTGCAGCGTGTAGGTGTCCGCCGCCTTCCGTATCGGGTCCAGATAGGGCCGCAGCATGGGGGTGTGGAAGCCCGACCGGAACGGCAGGACCTGCGAGATCGCACCCCGTTCGCGGAAGAGCCCGACGAATGCTTCGACCGCGTCCGAAGGGCCGCAGACGATGGACTGGTGAGGGGCGTTGTCGTGCGAGAGCACGACCTGCGTCTGGCCGTCGAGGGCTTCCATGACGCGATCCGCGGGCGCGCCGATCACCGCGAAGGCCAGGCCCGGCACGCGCAGTGCGTCCGGATCGAACGTGGTCAGGAACGCATCGACCTCCTCTTGGGCGTGGATCCCGGCGGCGGCCATGGCGGTCCACTCGCCGAGGCTGTGTCCGGCGAGCGCGTCGGGCACGATGTCCATCCGCTCCAGTGCGGCGTGCAGGAGGCGGCCGAGTTGGAATACACCGGTGCCCTGACGGCCGATGTCACCGACCGTGACGTCGGTACCGGAAAGCGACCACGGGAGGCCGAAGTGGCGTGCCACGTCGTCGCAGTTGGTGTCGAAGTCGGCTTCGAGGCCGGGAAAGACGAAGGCGAGACGGCCGCCGGCGTCGCCCAGCAGCGGCTCGGGAACGAACCACAGGTCGTTCTTGCCTCGCCATGGCCGGCCCCGGTCGACCGCCTTGCGGGCCAGCGCCAGCCGCTTGGCCGTCGGGTCCACCACGCCGAGCCGGACCGGGCCGACGGGCTCGGGCCCGGTCTCGTCCGCGGCGGTGGCGAGCAGGGTTGCGTCATCGCGGTCGAGCAGGCGGGCCAGTTCGGCGGGTGACGCGGCCGACAGCCGCAGCACCCGTTCGGGCTCGCGCACCGAGGCCGTGGGTCCGCAGGTGACGGACGGAGCGGCGACGGAGGCGGGCTGTTCCAGGACGACATGGGCGTTGATGCCGCCGAAGCCGAAGGCGTTGACCGCGGCACGGCGTACGGGGCCGTGGGTGTCGGTCACCCACGGCACCGCGGCGTCCACGGTGGTGAAGCGGGTGCGGGCGAGTGCCGGATGCGGGTCGTCGCAGTGCAGGGTCGGCGGGAGGACGCCATGGTGCACGGCGAGTGCGGCCTTGATGAGCCCGGCGATCCCCGCGGCGGGCATGGTGTGACCGATCATGGACTTCACCGAACCGATCACACCGCGGGGCGCGTCGCCCGGCGGGCCGAAGACCGCGGCGACCGTCTCCAGCTCGGCGGTGTCGCCCGCCGGGGTGGCGGTGCCGTGGGCTTCGAGCAGCCCGACGGAACCGGGCTCGGCGGGGTCCCGGCCGGCACTGCGCCATGCCTCGCGGATCGCCTCGGCCTGGCCCGCGGAGTCCGGGCTGAACAGACTGCCGGTGCGGCCGTCGCCCGCGACGCCGGTGCCGGTGATCACGGCGTAGATCCGGTCGCCGTCGCGGTCGGCGTCGGCGAGCCGTTTGAGCACCACGACGCCGGTGCCCTCGCCGATGAGCACCCCGTCGGCGTCCCGGTGGAACGGCCGGATGCGCTCGCTCCGGGACAGGGCACCGAGTTGTGAGAACACGCTCCACAGCGTGATGTCGTGGCAGTGGTGGACTCCCCCGGCCAGGACGACGTCGCACCGGCCGCTCTCCAGCTCGCGGGCCGCATGGTCGACCGCGATGAGCGAGGAGGCGCACGCGGCGTCCACCGTATAGGCCGGGCCCCGCAGGTCCAGTCGGTTGGCCAGCCGGGAGGCGGCCAGGTTGGGCACGAGCCCGATGGCCGACTCCGGTGCCTCGGGGCCCAGTTGGTCGGTGAAGGCGCGGCGCACCTCATCGAGGCGCTGTTCTCCGAGGTCCGGCAGGAGTTCCCGCAGTGTACGCACGAGCTGGCCGGCGGTGCGCACCCGCTGGTCGAGGCGGACCAGGCCGGGGGTGAGGTATCCGCCGCGGCCCAGGATGACTCCGGTGCGGCGCCGGTCGGCGAAGAGCCGGTCGGCGCCGCCCGCGTCGCGGACCGCCTGGGACGCCACCCGCAGTGCGATCAGTTGGTCGGGCTCGGTGGCCCGCACGGAGGCGGGCATGATGCCGAACGCGGTGACGTCGACGTGGGCGAGGTCGTCGATGAAGCCTCCGCGGCGGCAGTAGACGCGGTCGGCACGGCGTCCAGCGTCCGGGGCGTAGTACACGGCGTCCCAGCGGGCCGCGGGGACGTCGGTGATCGCGTCGACGCCGTGGACGAGGTTGTGCCAGTACGTGTCGAGGTCGGGCGCTCCCGGGAAGAGCGCGGCCATACCGACGATGGCGATCGGGCAGGCCCTGGCCATCGCGGCGGTCACCACCCCGAGGCGGTGTAGACGACGGCGGCGCTCTCCTGCGGGCCCCACGCCAGTTCGCGCAGCAGGCTCATGGCGCCCTCGTCGGGATCGATGAGGCGGATCCCGCGTGCTGCGTAGGTGCGCATCAGTTCCGGCGTGACCATGCCGTTGTTGGTGCCGGTGGGCGCCCACGGGCCCCAGTGGACCGTCAGCCCGCGGCGGTCGCTCCGGTCGCCCCAGGCGCGGCCGATGGCTTCGAGGGCGTCGTTGGCGGCGGCATAGTCGGTCTGGCCGCGGTTGCCCAGGGTGGCCGCGATGCTGCCGAACAGCACGGCGAGGCGGGGGCCGTGCGAGAGTCCGTCGACGGCGTCGAGCAGAGTCCTGGCGCCGTCGGTCTTGGTGCCGAAGACCCGGTGGAAGGACTCCGGGGACTTCTCGGCGAACAGCTTGTCCTCGATCACACCGGCCGCGTAGACGACCGCGTCGAGTCTGCCGTGTTCGGCGTGCACGTCCTTCACCGCGCGGTACACGGCCTCGGTGTCGAGCACATCCACGCAGTGGTAGCGCACACGGCTGCCCAGCCGGGTGAGTCGGTGGACGGTGTCGCGGACCTCGTGCTCGGCCTGGATCCTTCCGATCTCCCTTTCGACCTGAGCCGGGGCTCTCATGCCGTCCGCGATCAGCTCGGCCCGCAGCTCGGCTTCGGTGGTGGCGGCCGTCGCCGGGGTTTCGTCCAGGGCGGGCAGGGGCGTGCGGCCGAAGAGTTCCAGGCGGCAGCGGGCAGCGGTGGCGAGGACGGTGGCGAACCTGGCAGTGATGCCACGCGCCCCGCCGACGAGGAGTACCACCGACTCGTTGTCGAGGCCGAGAGCCGCAGCCTCGGCGGCGCCGTCGTCGGAGGGGCCGGCGCCGGTGCTGCCCAGGACGCCGCGGTCGGTCTCGGTCATCCGCAGCCCGCGCCGGGTGTTCCCCGTGCGCAGCACGACCGGCTCGCGGTCGGTGGAGGTCAGCTCCGCGACGATCGCGTCGGCCGCGACGGACGGGTCTGCTCCGGCAGGCTGTTCGATGACGCGGGCGATGGTCTGCGGGTACTCCCTGGACAGTGAGCGGAACAGGCCGCGCAGGCCCTCGGAGGCGCCGGCGACCAGCAGCCAGCGTGGCCCGGCGGCCAGGGCGGACTGGTAGAGGGGAACGGCGCCGGGCAGCACCGGCTCGTGGGCCGGACCGCCGTCCGGGGAGGCGAGGTGGATCAGGCCGTCGAAGTGGTCGCCCTCAGGGATTCCGGGGGCGGTCACCGTCCGGGCACCGCAGGAGTCGAGCCGCTCGGCGACGGCCACCGCGAGCGGGCCCTCGCCGATGACCAGGAATGTCCGTCCGGCGAGTTCGGTGGGCTCCAGGGGGGCGGGCGCGAGGTCGTATTCCGACATCACCAGCCGTTCGGGGGCCGTGACGACTGCTTCGGCGTCAGCGGGTGGTGCGGCCGGTCCCGTCGTGGCGGGCTCGGAGGCGGGGGGCTCGGGCGGTGGAGTGTCGTCCTGCCGCGCGGTGACGATCAGTTCGGCGATGCCCGCCGCGGTGCGCGCCCTGGTCAGCTCCTCCGTGGCGGCGTCGTCGGTGGCGGGCAGCCGGAGCCGTCGAGCGAGCCGGCCGACGATCTCGGCGCGCTTGATGGAGTCGACACTCAGGTCGGCCTCCAGATCCAGATCGGGTTCGATCATGTCGGCCGGATAGCCGGTTCGTTCGCCTATCACGTCCAGGACGGCCGCGAGGACCGCGTCCATGGTCAGCTCGGTCGGCGCCGGGTCCGGCGCGGGCTGCGGCGCGGTGGGCTCCGGGACGGCCTCGTCGGCGGGTGCCGCAGTCGCGGGGAGAATCGCACCGTTCAGCTCACGGGGTGCGTACTCCACGGGCTCCGGTCCGGTCCGGGCACCGGGGGCGGCGGCGAGGTAGCTCAGCAGGACGTCGCGCTGAGCGGCGATCATGTCCCGGCTGGTGCGCAGGAATTCACTGATGAGGGCATCGCCGCCGGTCCCCGACGCGCCATGGGCGGGTTCGGTGCGGAGCACGTTTCCATGCTCTCCGTCTCTGCCGGAACGAGTGGTCACAAGTGCCTCCGGGATGCGCTGGGCGGGGTGCAGGGCTGTGGTGGGGATGGCGCCGTCGGAGGTGCGGACGAGGTGGCCGTCGATGGTCCAGCCCGCGCGCCTGCGGCGGGGAGCCTGGGCCGCATCGACGGCGTCGCGGCCCTCGAACAGCCAACCGGTGCGTACGTCGGCCCCGGCGACGGCGAGTTCGGCGAGCGCGGCAAGGAATCCGGTCAGGCCCGTGCCGCGCCGGGCCTCCAAGGTGACGGTGCGGTGCGGGCGGTTGCCGAGGATTTCGGTGACCTGCCTGGTCAGCACCGCGCCGGGTCCCGCTTCGACGAAGATTCGGGCACCTGCCTCGTACATGCCCTCGATCTGCTCGACGAAGCGGACCGGCGATCCGATCTGGGCGGCGAGTTCGGCGCGTATCGCCTCGGGAGTGGTGGGATAGACCGCGGCAGTGCGGTTGGACCACACCCGGATGGACGGTGTCTCCAGCGGTACCGAGGCCAGCATCGCCGCGAAGGTGCCTCCGGCGGTGGCGACCAGGGTGCTGTGGAAGGCGCAGGCCACGGCGATCCGTTTCGCCTTCAGCCCCTGCGCGCGCAGCCGCTCCACGGCTTTCTCCACGTCGTCGGTGGGGCCTGATATCACCGTCTGTCGGGGTGAGTTGTGGTTGGCGACGACGACGGAACCGGCTACGCCCGCCTTCTCCAGGGCGGCGGCCGTCTCCGGTGCCGGGGCGGCGACCGCGGCCATGGTGCCGGGGTCGTCGCCGCAGGCGGCGAGGACGGATTCGGCACGCGCCCTGCTGCACCACAACAGTTCCTCGGGGCCGAGGACGCCGGCCGCGGCGAGGGCGGCGAGTTCGCCGTAGCTGTGTCCGGCCGCCATCGCCGGGCGGACACCGACACGGCCGAGCAGATGGTGGGCGGCGAGTCCCGTGATGCCGAGGGCCGGCTGGGCGACACGGGTGTCGGTGACCCGCTCGGCCAGGGCCTGGCGACCGGCCTCGTCGAAGCGGGCGGGTGGGAAGAGGGCCGCTGCGACGGATGCGTCGAGGCGAAGGAAGCGCTGGAGTTCGGGGAAGGAGACGAACAGGTCGGCGAGCATGCCAGGTCGCTGGCTGCCCTGCCCGGGGAAGAGGAAGGCGATCTCGCCCGGCTCGGTGCCGTCCGCGAGATGGATGCCGTCGTCGGGAGCGTGCTCGCCGTCGACGGCCCGGCGAAGCGCTGCCGTCAGCTCCGGCACGGAGGAGGCCAGTACGGCGATGTGGGTGGGCAGGCCGCGCACGGCCGCGAGGTCGGCGCGCCGGGAGGCGGCCAGGGCGAGGTCGCGCAGGCGCGGCGACCGGTGCGCGGTGTGGTCGGACTCGGCGAGGGCGAGAAGTTCGCGGGCGGCCTTGGCGGCGGCTTCCCGGTCGGCGCCGCGGAAGGTGAACAGTTCGGCGGGCCACTCGTCGCGGGCGTGGGTGGGCGGGGCGCCGTCGCCGTGGGCGCGCAGAACGACGTGGAAGTTGGTTCCGCCGAAGCCGAAGGCGCTGACACCGGCGACACGTTCGGTGGGCGGCGCGGGCCAGGGCCTGGCCCGGGTGTGGAAGGCGAAGGGGCTGGTGCGTTCGTCCCAGGCCGGGTTCGGCTGTCGCAGGTGCAGCGTCGGGGGCTTGACACCGTGATGCAGGGCGAGCGTGGTCTTGACCAGTCCGGCGAGGCCCGCCGCACACTTGGTGTGGCCGATCTGGGACTTCACCGAGCCGAGGGCACAGCCGCCGGGGTCTGCTCCGGCCTCGGTGAAGACCGCGGTCAGGGCGCTCAGCTCGGTGCGGTCGCCGACGACGGTGCCGGTGCCGTGAGCCTCGACCACGCCGACCTCGGCCGGTGAGATCCCGGCGTTCCGGTAGGCCCGCGTGAGTGCCCTGCGCTGACCGTCCGCGCGCGGCGCGGTGAGGCCGAGGGCCCGGCCGTCGCTGGAGCTGCCGACGCCCTTGACGACGGCGTAGATCCGGTCGCCGTCCCGTTCGGCGTCGGCACGTCGCTTGAGGACCACGCAGGCCACGCCCTCGCCGAGTGCGATGCCGTCGCCGGAACGGTCGAAGGGCGCGGAACGGCCGGAGGGGGACAGTGCGTGCGCGGAGGCGAAGAGCAGGTAGTCGTTGATGCCGTTGTGCAGGTCGGCGCCGCCGCACAGCACCATGTCGCTGGTGCCGACCGTCAGTTCCTTGCAGGCCACGTCGACCGCGGCGAGGGAGGAGGCACAGGCGGCGTCGACTGTGTAGTTGGCCCCTCCGAGATCGAGGCGGTTGGCGATCCGCCCGGCGATGACGTTGGCGAGGACACCGGGGAAGGAGTCCTCGGTCAGGCGCGGCAGCTGGGCATCCAGCGCGGGTGGAAGCTGTCCGACGTAGGCGGGCAGGACCGTTCGGAGCGTCATGGTGTTCGACAGGTCGCTTCCCGCCTCGGCCCCGAACACCACGGAGGCACGGTCCCGCTGAAAGGGGCGGTCGGCGTAACCGGCGTCGGCGAGCGCGCGTCGCGCCACGTCGAGGGCCAGCAGTTGGACCGGTTCGATGCTCGACAAGGAGGCGGGCGGGATGCCGTAGTCCAGGGGTTCGAAGGGGATCTCGGGCAGGAAGCCGCCCCAGCGCGAGGGGGTGTGTTCTCCCGCCCCGTCCTCGGCGTAGTAGAGGGAGGGGTCCCAGCGCGAGGTGGGCACCTCGGTGATGGCATCGGTGCCCGACAGCACGTTCCCCCAGAAGGACTCCAGGTCGGGCGCCTCGGGGAACACGCAGGCCATCCCTACGATGGCGACGTCCAGTGGTTCGGGTGCGGCGGCCGGCTCGTCCGAGCCGGTGTCGAGTGCAGCCCTGCGTCGGTCGAGAAAGGTCTGCGCGCCGGTGGTCACCGCGGTGTGCAGCGCGGTGACGGTGGTGACCTCCGACCGGAGGACGGCGACCTGCCCGGCCATGAACATGCCCTCGCAGCGCTGTCGGTCCTCGTCGACCTCGCGCAGTTCGTCACCGACACGTTCGATGCCCTTGCTCGCCAACCTCAGTCGGCCGACGTTGAGTTGTTCCAGCCGCTCCCATGCCTCTCGACTGGGCACGTCACTGGCCCGCAGTTGTTCCTTGCGGGCCGCGAACTCGTCCGTGAAGGGGCTGCGGACACAGCGAGTGGCATGACCGGGTGCGGTTTCCAGCAGTTCGGTGCGCTCGGCGTCGACCATCTGCTGCTGGAAGAGCGGCTGTACCGCGCCCGCCGCCACGGCCTCCTCCGTGAAGAGGTAGGCGGTGCCCATGAGGACTCCGATCGCGGCACCCCGCGCGGCCAAGGGGGCGGTCATGGCGGCGACCATGGCGGCGGACCGCTCGTCGTGCACGCCGCCGGCGAACAGCAGTTGGAGTTCGGCGGCGGCGTCCTCCCCGGCAGCCGCGAGGAAGTCGTCCACCACGTCGAGCTGCGCCTGCCACAGCGGAAAACTGGCCCGGGGTCCGACGTGGCCACCGCACTCGGAGCCTTCGAAGACGAACTTGCGTGCACCGGATTCGAGGAACTGGCCCAGCAGCCCGGGCGAAGGCACGTGCAGAAAGGTCGAGATGCCGACTTCTTCAAAGGCCACCGCCTGCGCGGGACGTCCACCGGCGATGATGGCGTGCGAGGGGCAGACCTCCCGGATGACCTTTAATTGCGCGTCCCTGATGGCCTCGTCGGCGAAGCCGAGGACTCCGACACCCCAAGGCTCCTCGCCCAGGGTGCTGCGGGTCTCCTCCAGCAGCGCGCGCGTCCGCTGCCCGTCGGACACGGCGAGCGCGATGAACGGCAAGGCGCCCTCGGCGGCCACGGAGGCGGCGAACGCGGCCTGGTCGCTCACCCGTGTCATCGGCCCCTGGACAACCGGGAGCCGAGTACCGAAAGCACGGCTGCCCGTGCTGTCCGGCCCGAGCACGGGCACGTCCTCGGCAAGCGTGTCGCCCACCGCCCCGCGTATGCCGCGTATCGCTGCGCCCAGCGTGCCCCAGGCCCGTTGGAAACGGACCGCCAGGAACGCGTCCTGGCCGATCTCCAGGGGGGCTGCGATGCCGTCCGGGCCGGGGGTACGTCGTCGCAGCACGCGCAGACCGTCCTCGACCACGGTCTCCGAGCCGTCGAGTCCGACGAGCGCGCTGGTGATCTCCGCGGGGAGTTCCGCCTCCGCGAGCAGCGCGGTCTGGGTGTCGAGGACCACACCGCAGGCGCCACCGGCGACCGCTGCCGCCGCAGTGTGCGCGCCGATTCCGCCGCAGGCCCACACCGGCAGCCGGTGGGACGCGTCCGCGAGCAGTTGCTGCAGCAGCACGAACGTGCTCAGTTCGCCCACCAGGCCGCCGGCTTCATGGCCGCGGGCGATCAGTCCGTGTGCCCCGGCCGCCGCGGCGGCGCGCGCCTGAGCGCCGGAGGTCGCTTCGGCCAGCACACGTCGCCCGGGGAAGTCGGCAGCGTTCACCGTCGCCCCGGCGACGAGAACCACGGTGTGGACACAGGCAGGAAGGTCCGACGCGAGGATGCCGCTCCCTTCTCCGAGTCGTACGCCGAACCCGCAGCGCGCCCACTCGGTGGCCAGGCCCAACTGCTCACGTGCGGACCGGACATCGCCCGTCAGGTCGAGTACTCCCAGTCCGCCGGCGCGCGCGGCGGCCGCGGTGAACCGTGCCGACGCGACACCGAACGGATGCACTGCGAGGACGACGTCCGCCGTCGTGGACATGCCACCATCAGTGCCGGCACCAGGCGTGCACATGAAAAACTCCAGGGGACGAGGAGGCGCGCGAGATCGAATGTCCAGGAACGACGCCAGCCACTCTCTTTACGAGACGCATAAATACGCGCAGGCCTGACTCGACCTCGAAAGAAGAGCGAACCGCCGACGAATCAAGCGCCTCGGGAGGGTGGGGGGTAAGGCGTTCGAGAGCGGGCAGACGCGATCGTACTACGGAGTACGAGAATCCACTCCGCCTCTTCGGTTACAGCTTGACATCAACGGATCGAATTACCAGGGCCCGCCGAGCAAACAACACCCATTGACACGAGTCGACCCGATCCCGAAACGAATTAAGCAACAAAATTTCCGAAATCGCCTGAACATACCCTTACGAATGCACATGCTTGGTCCGCGTGAATACGAACTCATCGCATATGACACCAGCACCCCGCAAACGCGGGATCGACGCCTGGCACCCGACGCGCCACGGATGCCTGCGACGCGGGAATCCGCCAGCCCCGCCCGACGCGCCCATATCGATGAAGGCGGAGGCTGCGCGACTATTCCATTCGTAGATCACCGGATCCGGCCCGACGGAAGCCGAGGGTAGGAAAACCGCCATCCCCGACTGATCGAATACCCTCGACAACCTTTCGCATTGACGCGTACACGCCAGTCGAGATACGGTCCCTCCGCCAAATTGGCGTACCCCCCACGAAAATGGCTTCCACTTCGGCTGCTTTGAGGCGGGAGCCAGAAGGAGACATTTCAATGTCCAGCCTGCCCAAAAAGTCGAGTTCAAGGTTACCCAAGTCATTCACGCGCGCGGCGATCGGCCTGGCAGCGGGGGTTCTGCTCGCGGGGAACGTGACCGCGGGGGTCGCTTCCGCAGATGCCGCCGACACCCCCCGTCACCACGCGAACGCCGAACTCCTCGACTCCCGCTGCGCCGTTCCGGCAGACCGTGACCCGGACATCACCCTGACCGTGTACCGGGCAGCGGTCGAGCGCGGCGTCACCGACAAGGTGCTGCTCGCCGCGTTCGAGACGGGCTGGGTGGAGTCCCACATGAACAACCTGGCCTGTGGCGACCGCGACTCGCTCGGCGTCTTCCAGCAGCGCCCGAGTCAGGGCTGGGGCACCCCGGAAGAGTGCATGGACCCGGTGCACGCCACCAACGCGTTCCTGGATCAGGCCATTCCGAACGACGCCGACAACCCCGGCTTCACAGCAGGCGAACTGGCCCAGAGCGTGCAGCGATCGGCGTTCCCGGACCGGTACGACGAGAGCGAGGCGAAAGCCCTCGCCCTGATCGCAGAAGTCCAGGGCTGACGCTCCTCAAGTGCTCCAACCGATCGGATTCCTGCGCCCGCCGGGGCTCACCCCCGTTCACCACACTGCACCGGCGCTCCGCCTGCTCCGGCCGGTCTCCCAGCAACCTCACACACTCCAGGAGTGAAACATGCGCTCGTCAAGAGCTCGCACGTGCCTCGCGTCGCTCTCCCTCGCGCTGGCTGCCGTTTGCCTCGCGGCCCCGGGTGCGTACGCCGCCGACGCAGAACCGACTGCCGCCGGCAAGTATGTGGCACTCGGCGACTCGTATGCCGTCGCGCCCGGCACACGCGAATACGACAACCCTGACGACCCGTGTCGTCGAGGCCCGTCGACGTACCCTCGGCTGTGGGCCCAACAGCACCCCTCGTACTCCTTCGTCGAGGCGTCGTGCTCCGGCGCGACCACTGCGGATCTGACAAGCCAACAGGTTCCGCAGCTCACCGCGGACACCACACTGGTGACGGTGCACGTGGGCGGCAACGACGTCGGCTTCGTCGAGGTGCTGAAGAACTGCATCCTCACCATCGACGACAAGGACTGCATTGCCGGAGTGGAGGCCGCGAAGGCCGCCGCGACCAGCAGTCTGCCGGGCGCTCTGGCGAGCACGTACGCGTCGATTCGGGCAAAGGCACCGAACGCCAAGGTCGTGGTCGTGGGCTACCCCCGCCTTTACACGATCGGCGGCACGTGCGGCATTCTCGGGCTGAGCGACCGCGAGCGGACGGCACTCAATTCGGGGTCCGACACCCTCGACTCGGTTCTGGCGTCCGAAGCCGGAAAGGCCGGGTTCACCTTCCTCGACCCGCGTACCGCGTTCGACCCGCACACGATCTGCTCCAAGGGTCAGGCCTGGGTGACAAGCCTGGAGTGGGACAAGATCAACGAGTCATACCACCCCAACAAGGCCGGGCACAGCGAAGGATATCTGCCCTTGCTGAACGCGATCACCGGCTGATCGCGGCCGACTGTCCGGCAGTCCCGGACACCGCGCGGTGTCCGGGAGTCCGACGGCGCGATCGTCGGCGCCGGATCACCGGCTGCCGTACCACCGTGGCCCTCCGCCGCGGAACCGCGCCGCGCCCGGACAGCCCCGACGCGCCCACCTGCGGACCGACCCGCCCGGTCGCCGCCTCGGTTCTCGCGAACCGAGGCAGCGACCGGGCACAACGCCTTCATCGCCTCGCCACGAATTCACCGGGGCGTTCCAGGCGTACCGCGTGCCGGCATCGGTCCGCCCCGGGCACGGGCCCGTTCGGCGGCGGGCTGCGGATCGGCGGCAGCCGTTTCGTCCTGACCGTTCGTCACGGTCGAGGGGGCCGAAGCGGCTGCGCCCTCGGCCGCCGACCGTGAGCAGAAGGAAACCGGCGACATCCTCGTCAGGCGCGGGAACCGAGGTGAGGGGGGACGGCGTCCCGCGCCCGCGTTCCTGTCGGGCCGCCGGCCGACACGACGGCGGCCGAGATCCGCGACAGGGTCGGGCTCAGGCGAATGGCAGCGGATGCACGTCGGAGACCAGGGCGACGTCGGCGCTGATCCGCTCGGCCGCGGCGCGCAGGGCGGGCAGCACGGTCCTGAGGGCCTCGTCGGCGGAGGTGCGGCCGGCGTGGAGCGAGACGTTGGCCGCGGCGATCACCTGCCCGTCGCGTCCCAGGAGTGGGACGGCGATCGAGCGCAGGCCCTCCTCCAGCTCCTGGTCCACCAGCGCGAAGCCGTCGTGTGCTGCCTGCTCCAGGACGGCGGTGAGGCGGTCCGCACGGGTGACGGTGTGATCGGTGAACGGCTTGAGGTGTGGGTTGCGCAGCCATTGGGCGCGGCGCTCGTTCGGGAGTCCGGCGAGCAGCACCCGGCCGAGTGAGGTCGCGTGCGCGGGAAAGCGCGTACCGACCGTGATCGCTACGCTCATGATCCGCCCGGCCGCGGCGCGGGCGATGTAGCGCACGTCGTCGCCGTCCAGCACGGCGACCGAGGCGGACTCGTGCAACTCACGGACCAGCGTGGTCAGGTGGGGCTGCGCCAACTCCGCGAGCGAGAGTGCGGACAGGGGCGAGTAGCCGAGGTCGAGCACCCGGGGCAGCGGAGTGAACCGGCGGCCGTCCGCGTCGATGGCGACGTAACCGAGCTGCTCCAGTGTCAGCAGTGAGCGCCGGGCCGTGGCTCGGGGCAGGGCGGTGGCCTCGGCCACGGCGGAGAGCGTCATTCCGGCCGGGCGGTCGAGAACGGCCAGCACGGACAGGCCTCGGGCCAGTGATTGCAGGTACTCCGGCCCCAACTCCCTCTTGGCGTCCAGGGAGTGGTCCCGGTCCGGCGTCCGGGCCGGTGGCCCGACGTCGAGTTCGGTGAGGGCGCGGCTCATCCGCTCGGCCGTGTTCCGCATCCGGTCCAGGGCGAAGTCGCGCAGCCCCTCCGCCGAATGGCGGCTGGTGTGGCTGACGACGCTCAACGCGCAGACCACGCGCCCCTCCTGGTCGCGCACGGGGACGGCGACGGCGACCAGGCCGGGTTCGATCCGCTGGTCGTCGAGCACCCAGCCGTTCTCGCGCGCCTCGGCCACGCGGGCGCGCAGCTCCGCCTCGGTCGGCCGGGCCCGGAGCGGTCGGGGAGGCGGCACGGCCGGGAAGCCCGCGTCGTGCGGGTCGGCCTGGGCCCGGGCCTGCCACTCCGTGTACTGCTGAGCGTCCCAGTCGGCGGCGAAGAGTTCGCCGGGGGCGCAGCGCTCGGCGGGCAGCGCGTCGCCGACGCGGAAGGAGACGGAGAGCGTGCGTCGGCGGTTGCTCTGCACGACGAAGCGCACCGCGTCGCCGTCGGGGACGGCCAGTGAGACGGACTCGTCCAGCTCGTCGGCGAGCGCTTCGGCCAGCGGCCCGAGCGCCTCGGGGATGCCGCTGCTGTGCAGATAGGCGAGGCCGAGCTCCATCAGCCGGGGTGCGAGCACCAGTTCCCTGTCGTCCTCGCGCAGGTACCCGAGCCGGACCAGGGTGGTCGCGATCCGGTCCACGGGGGACCGGGTCAGGCCGGTCAGGGTGACCAGTTCGCTGGGCCGCAACCGTGCCCGGGGGGCCTGGGCGAGCGCGCGCAGGACGGCGAGCCCGCGTTCGAGCGGCCCGACGGACGAGTCGGCGGTGGTCGGCGGCATGGTCCCTCCTCGAATCCGAACCGTACCTCCGTTCGGCGCCCTTCGGACGCACCGATCGGGGACGGGGCCTTGACAGGCGCGATGACTGCATCGAAACTCGCTGCACCACAGCAGATGAAGAATAGTTCATCAGGCGAACACGGCCGCGTACGGGCAGGCCGCGGCGAGGCCGACGAGGACAAGGGCGAAGACATGGACAAGGTGATGCGATCGGCCGACGAGGCCGTGGCCGACATCGGTCACGGCTCCTCGCTGGCCGTAGGCGGCTTCGGGCTGAGCGGCGTCCCGGACGTCCTCATCCGGGCCCTGCACCAGCAGGGCACCGGGGGCCTGAGCGTGGTCTCCAACAACTGCGGCGTGGACGGCGGCGGGCTGGGCATCCTGCTCGCGGCCGACCGGATCGTCCGGGTCACCGGCTCGTACGTGGGTGACAACAAGGAGTTCTCCCGCCGCTACCTCTCCGGTGAGCTGGAGCTGGAGCTCACTCCGCAGGGCACGCTGGCCGAGCGGCTGCGGGCGGGGGGCGCGGGCATCCCCGCCTTTTTCACCCCCGCCGGCGTCGGCACCCTGGTCGCCGAGGGCGGACTGCCGTGGCGCTACCACGCGGACGGCAGCGTGGCGGTGGCCTCGCCCGCCAAGGAGGTACGCGAGTACGACGGCCGCGCCCACGTCCTGGAGCGCGGCATCACGACCGACTTCGCGCTGGTGCGCGCCGCGAAGGGCGACCGCCACGGCAACCTCGTCTTCGGCAAGACCTCGCGCAACTTCAACCCGCTCGCCGCGATGGCCGGCCGGATCACGATCGCCGAGGTGGAGGAACTGGTCGAGCCCGGCGCGATCCACCCGGACGAGGTGCATCTGCCCGGCGTCTTCGTGCAGCGGGTGGTGGAGCTGACGCCGCGGCAGGCCGCGGCCAAGGGGATCGAGAAGAAGACCGTGAGCGAGACGGGAGCGACGGCCCGATGAGCTGGACCCGAGACGAGATGGCCGCCCGAGCCGCCCGTGAACTGCCCGACGGCGCCTACGTCAACCTCGGCATCGGCCTGCCGACGCTGATCCCGAACCACCTGCCCGAGGGCGTCGACGTGGTACTGCAGTCCGAGAACGGCATCCTCGGCGTCGGCCCCTACCCGACCGAGGACCGGGTCGACCCCGACCTGATCAACGCGGGCAAGGAGACCGTCACCGTCGTCCCCGGCGCGTCCTTCTTCGACTCCGCCCTCTCCTTCGGCATGATCCGCGGCGGTCACATCGACGTCGCGGTGCTGGGCGCGATGCAGGTCTCCGCCCGCGGGGACCTGGCGAACTGGGCCGTCCCGGGCAAGATGATCAAGGGCATGGGCGGCGCGATGGACCTGGTCCACGGCGCCCGCAAGGTCGTCGTCGTGATGGAACACACCGCCAAGGACGGCAGCGCGAAGATCGTCGCCGACTGCACCCTGCCGCTGACCGGCCGCCGCTGCGTCGACCGCGTCATCACCGACCTCGGCGTCCTCGACGTCACCGAGGACGGACTGCGCCTGGTCGAGCTCGCCCCGGGCGTCACGGCCGACAAGCTGCGGGAGCGCACCGCCGCCGAGGTACTGCACCCGAAGGAGCCGTGAGCATGTCCGAGCGGATCACTGACGTCTACGTGGTCGACGCCGTGCGCACCCCGTTCGGCAGGTACGCCGGGGCCCTGTCGGGCGTCCGTCCGGACGACCTGGCCGCCCGCGTGATCGCGGCACTGCTGGCACGCACCCCGCAGCTGGACCCCACCCGGATCGGCGACGTCGTGCTCGGCAACGCCAACGGCGCGGGCGAGGAGAACCGCAACGTCGCCCGGATGGCCGTGCTGCTGGCCGGACTGCCCGTCGGTGTGCCCGGCGTGACCGTCAACCGGCTCTGCGGCTCCGGCCTGGAGGCGGTGATCCAGGCGGTGCGCGCCATCCGCGTCGGCGACGCGGACATCGTCGTCGCCGGCGGCGTGGAGTCCATGAGCCGAGCCCCGTGGGTGCTGCCCAAGCCCGAGCGCGGCTTCCCCGCCGGGCACCAGGAGCTCCACTCGACCACGCTCGGCTGGCGGATGGTCAACCGGCTCATGCCGACCGAGTGGACCATACCGCTCGGCGAGAGTGCCGAGCTGATCGCCGCCAAGCACGCGATCAGCCGCGAGGAGCAGGACCTCTTCGCGCTCGCCAGCCACGAGAAGGCGTCGCGCGCCTGGCGGGACGGCCTGCTCGACGCCGAGATCGTCCCGGTCGACGGGGTGGACCTGCCGCGCGACGAGTGCGTCCGCGACGGCGGCACGCCCGAGTCGATGGCACGCCTGAAGCCCGCCTTCCTCCCCGAGGGCACGGTGACCGCCGGGAACGCCTCCCCGCTCAACGACGGCGCCGCGGCCCTGCTCCTGGTCGGCGAGCACGCGCTGGCCGGACTCGGCCGCGAACCGCTGGCACGGATCCGCGCGGGCGCGGTCGGCGCGATCGAACCCCAGTGGTTCGGCCTCGGACCGGTCGAGGCCGGCCGCCGCGCCCTGGAGCGGGCCGGGCTCGGCTTCGACGACCTGCTCACCGTGGAGCTGAACGAGGCGTTCGCCGCCCAGGCCCTGGGCTGCCTCGCGGAACTGCCCGAGCTGGACCCGGCCAAGGTCAACCCGCGCGGCGGCGCGATCGCCGTCGGCCACCCTCTCGGAGCCTCCGGTGCCCGCCTCGTCGGCTCCGTCGCCCACCAGCTCGCCGCCCACGGCTCGGGCACCGGGCTCGCCACGCTGTGCATCGGCGTCGGGCAGGGCCTCGCCCTCGTACTCGAGCGCTGAACCCGTAGAAAGGACAAGGGAGATGAGCCAACTCATCGAGCAGAGCCTGATCGACGCCGAGATGGCGGCGGTCCGACCGGACGGCGGCGCCCACCCGTCCCGTTCGTACGCCCCCTACCGCAGCACACTGCTGCGTCACCCCACCCAGCCGCTGGTCGCGGTCGAGGACCCGGAGGCCGTCGAGCTGACCGGCCCGGTCTTCGGGCACACCGACGTGACCACACTGGACAGTGATCTGACCCGCCGGCACTCCGGCGAGCCGCTGGGCGAGCGCATCACCGTCACCGGCCGGGTGCTCGACCGCGACGGACGCCCCGTGCGCGGCCAGCTCGTGGAGATCTGGCAGGCCAACGCCTCCGGTCGCTACGCCCACCAGCGCGACCAGCACCCGGCACCGCTGGACCCCAACTTCACCGGTGTCGGACGCTGCCTGACGGATGATCAGGGCGGCTACGCGTTCACCACCGTCAAGCCGGGCGCGTACCCGTGGCGCAACCACCTCAACGCCTGGCGTCCGGCGCACATCCACTTCTCGCTCTTCGGCACCGCGTTCACCCAGCGCCTGATCACCCAGATGTACTTCCCGGGAGACCCGCTCTTCGCCCACGACCCGATCTACCAGTCCATCACCGACCCGGCGGCCCGCGAGCGGCTGGTCGCCGCATACGTCCACGACCTGTCCAGGCCCGAATGGTCGCTGGGCTACCGCTTCGACATCGTCCTCGACGGCCCCGGGGCCACCTGGACCGAGCAGCAGGAGGACGAGGACAGGTGAGCAGTCACGTGAGCACCCGGACGACCACGAGGGGCGTCACGCCCTCTCAGACCGTGGGCCCCTTCTTCGGGTACGCCCTGCCGTTCGCGGGCGGCGGGGACGTCGCACCGGTCGGCGACCCGCGGGCCGTGACCCTGCACGGACATGTGCTGGACGGCGAGGGGCGGCCCGTCCCCGACGCGCTGCTGGAGTTCTGGCAGGCGAGCCCGGAGGGTTCACGGGCCGGTGCGCCGGGCTCGATGCGCCGCGACCCCGTCACCGGCGCGGTCCTCGGCCGTCACGGGGTGGACTTCACCGGCTTCGGCCGCGTCGTCGTGGACACCGACGGCCACTACACGCTGCGCACGCTTCCGCCGCCCGCCGACGCGCCCTACCTCGGTGTCGTGGTCTTCGCCCGCGGCCTGCTGCACCATCTGCACACCCGCGCCTATCTGCCGGGCCACGAGGACGACGCGCTGCTCCGCGGTCTGTCGGCCGACCGGCGCGCGACGCTGCTGGCGGTGCGGGAACGCGACGGTGTCCACCGCTTCGACATCCGCCTGCAAGGAGGCCCGGGAGAGGAGACGGTCTTCCTTGACTTCCGCTGACATGCCCGCCGACGTCGGCCTGCTGGCGCCCGGCCGGGCCGGTTCGCCGGTCGAGGCCGCGACCGGCGACCACGGCTTCCTCCAGGCCATGCTCGACGCCGAGGCGGCACTGACGCGGGCGCAGGCCCAACTCGGCCTCGCGCCCACCGAGGCCGCCGACGCCGTCACCGCGGCCGCGCGCGCCGAGCACTTCGACGCCCGCTCGCTCGCGCTGCGGGCCGGGGGCGGGGGCAATCCGGTGATCCCGCTGGTCGCGGACCTCACCGCGGCCGTCCCGAGCGCCGCCGACCACATCCACAGAGGCGCGACCAGCCAGGACATCCTCGACTCCGCACTGATGCTGGTGGCCGCCCGCGCCCGGCGGCTGATCCTGGCCGACCTGGACCGTGCCGCCGCGACGCTGGCCGGGCTCGCCGCCGCGCACCGCGACACACCGATGCCCGGCCGCACGCTCACCCAGCACGCCGTACCGACCACCTTCGGACTGAAGGCAGCCGGCTGGCGACACCTGGTCCTCGACGCCAGGGACCGGCTCGCCGCCGTCCCGCTGCCCGCCCAACTGGGCGGCGCCGCAGGCACGCTGGCGGCCTTCGGGGAACAGGCGCTGCCGCTCTCCGCCCGGTACGCGCGGCAGCTGGGGCTCGCCGAGCCGCTGCTGCCGTGGCACGTGCTGCGCATGCCCGTCGCGGACCTGGGCGCGGCGCTGGCCCTGGTCGGCGGCGCGCTCGGCAAGATCGCCGCCGATGTGCTGGTGCTCTCCCGCACGGAGATCGCCGAGGTCGCGGAAGGCAGCGGCGGCGGCTCGTCGGCCATGCCGCACAAGTCCAACCCGGTCCGGGCCACGCTCATCGCCGCCGCCGCGCGCCGCCTGCCGCAGCTCGCAGCGGTGCTCCTCGGCTCCATGGCCGCCGAGGACGAGCGGCCGGCCGGTGCCTGGCACGCCGAGTGGGAAACCCTGCGCGAAGCCCTGCGCCTGGTCGGCGGAGCGGCCCGGGACGCCGCCGGAATGGTCTCCGGACTGCGGGTGGCCGACTACCGGATGCGCGCCCACCTCGAACTGACGGAAGGGCTGATCGTCTCCGAGCGCCTCGTCGCCGCCTTCGAACCGCTGGTCGGCCGGACCGAGGCGCGCAGCCTGCTCACCCGTGCCTCTCGGGCCGCCGCAGCCGCGGGCCTGGGCCTGGACGAGGCGCTGGAGGAGGATCCGGCACTCGCCGGCCTGCTCGCCCCGAAGCGGCTGCGGGACCTGCTCGACCCGACCGGCTACCTCGGCGCCGCCGCGCCGCTCACCGACCGAGCCCTGCGCCGCGGCCCGGGGCACCACCACCACGACTGCTCCGAGGACCTGCCATGACGTCACCGCAGGCGTCGACCACGCTGCTCCACCACCGCATCGACGGGTGCGACAACGCTCCCCCGCTGTTCCTCGGCCCGTCCCTGGGCACCTCCCTGAAGCTGTGGGAGGCACTCGTCCCGGCGCTGTCGCGGCGACACCGGGTGATCCGCTGGGACCTCCCGGGCCACGGCGGCACGCCCGCTTCCGTGCTGGCGGACCTCGAACCCGGGCACACCGCCGTGGCCGACCTCGGCGCGCTGGTGCTCGCCCTCGCCGACGCGCTCGGCGTCGAACGGTTCGCCTACGCGGGGGTCTCGCTCGGCGGTGCGATCGGCACCTGGCTGGCCGTCCACCACCCCGAGCGGGTGGCATCGCTGACGGTCGTCTGCTCCGCGGCCCGCTTCGCCGAGCCGGCGGCCTGGCAGGCGCGGGCCGCGCTGGTGCGCACGGAGGGGCTGGCCCGGCTCGTCGCCGACGCGCCCGCCCGCTGGTTCACCCCGGTCTTCACCGGGACGCCGACCGCCGCCGCCCTGGTCGAGGACCAACGGACCTGCGACCGGGAGGGCTACGCCGCCTGCTGCGACGCCCTGGCCGGATTCGACCTGCGCGCCGAGCTGGGGCGGATCGGCGTGCCCACGCTCGTCGTGGGCGGACGCGAGGACCTGGCCACCCCGCCGGTCAAGGCCCGGGAACTCGCCGACGGCATTCCCGGCGCGACCCTGGTGGAGATCCCCGGGGCCGCCCACCTCGCCCCCGCCGAACAGCCGCAGCGCGTGCTCGCCGCGCTGCTCGCCCACCTCGGCCCGGCCCCGGACACGGCGGGAGCGGCACGCGAGGAGACCCACGCCGCCGGTATGCGGGTGCGCCGCGCCGTCCTCGGCGACGCGCACGTGGACCGGGCAGTGGCCGGCACCACCGCGTTCACCGAGCCGTTCCAGGATCTGATCACCCGGTACGCCTGGGGCGAGATCTGGACCCGTCCGGGGCTGGACCGGCGCACCCGCAGCTGCATCACCCTCACCGCCCTGGTCGCGCTCGGCCACCACGAGGAACTGGCCATGCACGTCCGCGCGGCCCGCGCCAACGGCCTGTCCGCGGCGGAGATCGGCGAGGTGCTGCTGCAGGCCGCGATCTACTGCGGCGTCCCGGCGGCCAACTCGGCCTTCGCCGTGGCCAACGGCGTACTCGAAGAACTCGAAGGAGACCCGCGCCCATGAGCCGAACCATCCCCGCCCGCGGGGCCGTCGGTACCGCCGCCGGCCCCGCGGACCCGCCGCCCGGCCGGACCCGAGTGGCCTCCACCACAGCGACTTCCGCTGGACGGAAGTCGGCCGTGGCCGGGGCGGACAGGAGCGCCGAACAATGAGCCGTATGTCATTCCCGCCCATCCACTCCCGCACCCGGGTCGGCATCGTCGGTGCCGGTCCCGCCGGGCTCATGCTCTCCCACCTGCTCGCGCGGGCCGGAATCGAATCCGTCGCGATCGACCTGCGCAGCCGCGAGGAGATCGAGCGGACCCACCGCGCCGGGATCCTCGAACAGGAGTCCGTGGACCTGCTGGTCGGCACCGGTGTCTCCGACCGTGTGCACCGTGACGGCTACCGGCACGACGGCATCGAGATGGCCTTCGGCGGCGGCAGCCACCGGATCGACTTCCGCGGCCTGGTCGGCGCCTCGACGTACCTCTACCCCCAGCAGGACGTCTTCACCGACCTCGCCGACGCCCGCGAACGCGACGGCGGCGACGTACGCTTCGGCGTCACCGACGTCTCGGTCGACAACCTCCTCTCGGCGCCGGTCATGCGGTTCACCGACGTCGACGGGGCCGCTCACGAGATCCGAACCGAGTTCCTGGTCGGTGCCGACGGCTCGCGGAGCCTGTGCCGCCGGATGGTGCCGGAGGCCGAGCGGCGCCAGTACTTCCGCGAGTACCCCTTCGCCTGGTTCGGCATCCTCACCGAGGCACCGCCGAGCGCACCGGAACTCATCTACAACCACTCGCCCCGCGGCTTCGCACTGATCAGCCAGCGCACCGAGACACTGCAGCGGATGTACTTCCAGTGCGATCCGGCCGAGGACGCGGACGCCTGGTCCGACGACCGGATCTGGGCGGAGCTGCAGGCACGCCTGGGCTCCAACGGCCACGCGCTCAAGGAGGGGCCGATCACCTCGCGGACCGTGCTGCCGTTCCGCAGCTTCGTCCAGGAGCCGATGCACCACGGCCGCCTCGTCCTCGCGGGCGACGCCGCGCACACGGTCCCGCCGACCGGCGCCAAGGGGCTCAATCTCGCGCTCGCCGATGTCAGGGTGCTGGCCGGGGAGCTGGAGCGGGCGCTGGCCACCGACGACCCGGCCCCGTTGGCGAGCTACGGCGAGCGGGCGCTGCACCGGGTGTGGAAGGCCCAGCACTTCTCCTACTGGATGACGACGATGCTGCACACACTGCCGGACGCGACCCCCTTCGACGTGCGGCGCCAGGAGGGCGAGCTGGCCTCGGTGACCGGATCGGCCGCGGGGTCGACGTACCTCGCCGAGGCCTACACCGGCTGGCCGGGAGGGCGTTGACCATGACCCTGCCCCGCCTCCACCCGGTCACCAACCAGCTCGGCGAGGACGTCACCGGCCATCTGCCCGACGCCGCCGGCGTCCCCGGCACGGCCGGCTGGCGGACGGAGGACGACGCCGTGTGGCGGCTGGCCGTCGATCACCTGCGCGTACGCGGCAACGACGGTCACACCGCCTACTCCTACGGCCTCGCCCGCGCCCTGTGCGACCTGCACCCCGAGGCGGACCGCGACGTCGTACTGCCCGCGATCGTCCTCCACGACACCGGCTGGTCGCGAGTGCCGGAGGAGGAGGTGCTGGAGGCGATCCGGCCCGGGGGCGGGCGGCCCGACCTGGTCCTGCGGCACGAGAAGGAGGGCGCCGCCATCGCCGCGGACATCCTCACCCGTCTCGGCCGCGACCCGGTCCGGACCGCGGAGATCGTCGAGATCGTCGACGGTCACGACTCACGCACCGCCGCCCTGTCGCTCAACGACTCGCTGGTCAAGGACGCCGACAAGCTGTGGCGGCTCACACCGCACGGCATCGACACGATCATGGACTGGTTCGGGCTCACCCGGGAACAGGCGCTGGTCCTGATCGGCAGCCGGGTCCACGACCACCTGTTCACCGACACGGCCCGCGCCATGGCCCGAGCCCTGGCCGCCGTCGCGGGGATCGACAGCACTCCCCAACGGGTCGCGCTGGGCTGACGACGCGGGGCCGACGGCTGCGCGCACGAGCGCGTCGGGCCGACGGCCGTGGGCCGGGCGCGCGACACGGGCTCGCGGGGGGCATGTGTCGTCGCACGTGACAATGTGATCACCGTGGCGTCATCACCGTGACGTCCCACCGCGACCGAGGAGGGCGCCGTGCGCAGTGACGGCCGCACCGTGACCACCAAGGTGCTCGCGCTGCTCGGCGCCTTCGAGGGCGGTCAGCACGCGCTGTCGCTCAGCGAGCTGGCCAAGTACGCCGACGTGCCGCTGCCCACCGCCCACCGGCTCGTCGCGGAACTCGTCGAGTGGGGCGCCCTCGAACGGGACGACCGCGGCCGCTACATCGTCGGCCTGCGCCTGTGGGGGGTCGCCCAGAACGCCGGCCGCCACCTGCGCGACACCGCCCGTCCCCACCTGCAGGACCTGTTCTCGCTCACCCACGAGACCGCGCACCTCGCCGTCCGCGACGGGGACGAGGCGCTCTACATCGACCGGATCTACGGATCGACCCGGGTTCCACGGGCCTCGCGCGTCGGCGGCCGGCTGCCGCTGCACGCCACGGCGGTCGGCAAGGTGCTGCTGGCCTACGAGGAGGAGTGGGTGCGCGAGGCGTATCTCGCGCACCGCCTGGAGGCCCCGACCCGGCACACGCACGTCAACCCGGGCCGGCTCGCGGCCGAGTTGCGCAAGGTGCGCGACGAGGGCTACGCCACCACCCAGGAAGAGGTCCGCGAGGGCTCCTGCTCGATCGCGGTGCCGGTCCGCCTGGAGCCGCATCCTGCCGCGATCGGCCTGGTGATGCTGTCGAGCCAAGGGGCCGTCATGACCCGTCACCTGCCGACCCTGCGGGGCGTCGCGCGGCGCATCGAGGCCGCCGCGGCGCGGCCGCAGCCTGCCCCGGTCCTGCGACCGCGCCGCGCCACCCCGCAACCCCGCTGATCCGGGACACAGCCGCTTCCGTCCAACGGAAGCTGCGCCTGGACGGCCCCTGTGGCCGAGGACACCATGAAGCGGTCGTCACACGACACGACACACATCTCAGGAGGCGGAATGGCGTCGACTCGGAGCCCGGCCGGGACTGCCCCGGCATGTCCGGTCCACCACGGCTACGAACCATTCGAACAGGACGACCCGTTCCCGTCGTACGCGGCCCTGCGTGCACAGGAACCGGTGATGTTCGACGAGCGGATCGGCTACTGGGTCGTGAGCCGTTACGACGACATCAAAGCCGTCTTCGAGGACTGGGAGACCTTCTCCTCCGAGAACGCCCAGGCCCCGGTGCGCGAGCGAGGACGACAGGCCCGGCAGATCATGGAGGAGGGCGGCTTCACCGCCTACTCCGGCCTCTCCGCCCGGGTCCCCCCGGAGCACACCCGGATCCGCAAGGTGGCCGCGAAGGCGTTCACGCCGCGCCGGTTCAAGGTGCTCGAACCCCGGATCCGTGCCAACGTGGTGCGGCTGCTCCAGGCGATGCTGGCCCGGCCGGAGCGCCGCGGCGACCTGCTCCGGGACCTCGCCTACGACGTCCCCACGATCACCATCCTCACCCTGATCGGCGCGGACGTCGGCATGATCGACACCTTCAAGCGCTGGTCGGACTCGCGCGCGGCGATGACCTGGGGCGACCTGACCGACGAGGAGCAGGCGCCGCACGCCCGCAACCTGGTCGAGTACTGGGCCGAGTGCCGGCGCCTGGTCGCCGAGGCGCACGAGAGCGCACCGGACAGCCTGGTCGGCGACATGGTCAGGATGCAGGCCGAGGGCGACCCGATCAGCGACCACGAGATCGCCTCGGTCTGCTACTCGCTCCTCTTCGCCGGCCACGAGACGACCACCACCCTGATCTCCAACGCGCTGCGTGTGCTGCTCTCCCACCCCGAGCAGTGGCGGGCCGTGGTCGACGACCCGGCGCGTATCCCGGCCGCCGTGGACGAGGTGCTGCGCTACAGCCCGTCCATCGTCGGCTGGCGCCGACGGGCGCTGCGCGACACCGAGATCGGCGGCGTGGCGATCCCGAAGGGCGCCGACATCCTGCTGCTCATGGGCTCCGCCAACCGCGACGCGTCCCGGTTCGAGGACGGCGAGTCCTTCGACATCGGCCGCCCCAACGCCCGCGAGCACCTGTCGTTCGGCTACGGGATCCACTACTGCCTGGGCAACATGCTCGCCAAGTTGCAGGCGAAGATCGCGCTGGAGGAGGTCGCGCGCCTCGCACCGGCTCTGCGCCTCGCCGACGGCGCGGACGTCCGCTTCGGCCGCAACCTCTCCTTCCGCGCCCCTGCCGCGGTTCCCGTCACCTGGGAGGACTGACCCGTGAGTGAGTTCATCGTCTTCTTCGACGGCGGGCACGAGCCCTCGCTCGAACTGCTCGGCGGCAAGTGCGCCTCACTGGTCTCGATGACCTCGGCGGGGATGCCGGTGCCGCCCGGCTTCGCGGTGACCACCGCCGCCTTCGACCGCTTCGTCGACGGCAGCGGGCTGCGCGACGAGATCCGCGCCCGCCTCGCCGAGATCGACTCCGACGACGTCGAGTGCGTCGACCGGATCTCGGCGCGGATCCGGGACGCGATCGAGTCGCGCGAAGTGCCCGAGGACATGCACGGCGTCCTGGGCGAGGCCTACGAGCAGCTGATGTCACGGTTCGAGGCCGGGGTGCCGGTCGCGGTCCGCTCGTCCGCCACGGCCGAGGACCTGCCCGAGGCCAGCTTCGCCGGCCAGCAGGACACGTACCTGTGGCTCACCGGCTACGAAGCGGTCAGTGAGCACGTCCGGCGTTGCTGGGCCTCGCTCTACACCAGCCGCGCCATCACCTACCGTCTGCGCAAGGGCATTCCCGAGGACGATCTGTCGATGGCGGTCGCGGTGCAGAAGATGGTGAACGCCCGCACCGCCGGTGTCGCGATGACCCTGGACCCCTCGAACGGCGACCGTTCCAAGGTCGTCGTGGACGCCTCCTGGGGGGTCGGCGAGATGGTCGTCTCGGGACAGGTGACCCCTGACAACATCCTGCTCGACAAGATCATGCTCACCGTGGTCCGCGAGCACATCGGCGACAAGCATGCCGAGCTGGTGCCCGACCCGCAGCCCGGCCGGCTGGTCGAGCGAGAGGTCGAGCCGGAGCGCCGCGCGGTCCGCTGCCTGTCCGACGCCGAGCTGCGCGCGGTCGCGGTCATGGCCAAGCGGGCCGAGAAGCACTACGGCACCCCGCAGGACATCGAGTGGGCCATCGACGCCGATCTGCCCGACGGGGAGAACCTGCTGTTGCTGCAGTCCCGTCCGGAGACGGTTCACTCCGGTCGCCGGACCGCCGCGCCCCCGGCCTCCGCGACATCGATCCCGGCGCTCTCGCTCCCCGCCTCCGCAATCGCTGCGGCATCGACCGCCACGGCGCCTGCCCTCGCGCCGACGCCCGCCGCGGCGGCGACGCCGCCCAGCGGTCCGACCTCCACGATCACGCGCACACCCGGCTTCTCCATGGCCGGGATCACCTCCTCCCTCACCGGCCGCTGAGCCGCTCCCGCAAAGGATCCGAGCGTGACCACCGAACAGACCATGAAGTCCTTCCCGAAGCCATCCGAGATCGAGGTGCCCGAGGGAGCCGAGGGCTGGGAGCAGCTCTACCCCTACAACCTCGTCTTCGACAACGCGCCGGGCGGCGACGACAAGTTCTGGTTCTGCGACAGCCAGCACTGGCCCACCGTGTTCAAGCCGTTCGAGACCATCGGTGGCGAGTTCGCGGTCAAGTGCCTCGGGCAGTACAACACCAGGCACCTGCTCATCCCGCCGGCCAACGGCATCGAGTTCAAGATCCACCTGGGCTACCTCTACATGAGCCCCGTGGCCGTGCCGCCGGAGGAGATCCCGGCCCGGGTACCGGAGTTCGAACGTCGCGCCGGCCACTACTTCCAGAACTGGGACAGCCTGCTGGAGGCCTGGCGCACCAAGGTCCGCGCCACCATCGACGAGATGGAGGAGCTGCGCTTCGAGGCGCTGCCCGCGATGGTGCCGTTCGACGACATCGTCTCCGGCAAGGCGATGGACGGCTCCCAGACGCTGATGGAGAACTACGACCGTCTGATCGCGCTGCTCTACCGCAACTGGCAGTACCACTTCGAGTTCCTGAACCTCGGATACCTCGCCTACCTCGACTTCTTCGGCTTCTGCAAGGAAGCCTTCCCGGGCATCCCCGACCAGGCCATCGCCAAGATGGTGCAGGGCGTCGACATGGAGCTGTTCCGGCCCGACGACGAGCTCAAGCGGCTCGCGGTCATGGCCGTCCGGTCGGGGCTCCAGTCGGCCTTCGAGAACCCGGACGACGTCGAGGGCACCCTGCGGGCGGTCCGCGAGGCGGGCGGCGACGAGTGGGTCGCGGCCTACCGGGCGGCCCAGGACCCGTGGTTCAACTTCACCGTCGGCAACGGCTTCTACGGCCACGACAAGTACTGGCTTGAGCACCAGGAGATACCGCTCGGCTACATCAAGGACTACATCCGCCGCGTCGACGAGGGCCAGGAGATCATGCGCCCGGTCGAGCAGCTGGCCGCCGAGAAGGAGCGGATCGTCGAGGAGTACCGCGACGCGCTCGAGGGCGAGCTGCGTGAGCAGTTCGACGCCAAGCGCGGGCTCGCGGCCACCGCGTACCCGTATGTGGAGAACCACAACTTCTACATCGAGCACTGGACGATGGGCGTGTTCTGGCGCAAGGTGCGCGAGCTGGCCCGGGTCTT
Source organism: Streptomyces sp. NPDC032161 (assembly GCF_040636995.1). Classification (NCBI taxonomy): domain Bacteria; kingdom Bacillati; phylum Actinomycetota; class Actinomycetes; order Kitasatosporales; family Streptomycetaceae; genus Streptomyces; species Streptomyces sp. NPDC032161. Next base: position 141,465 of record NZ_JBEZVN010000003.1, read on the forward strand.
CGTCGGGGCCGGTTTCTGGGCCGACCCCGCCGACATGCTCTACCTCAACCGCAACGAGGTCCGCGACGCGATCTTCGACCTGGTCACCGGCTGGGCGGTCGGGGCCGATTCGACCGGCCCGCACTACTGGCCGGCCGAGATCGAGCGACGTCGCCGGATCATCGACGCGCTGTCCACCCGGCGCCCGCAGCCCGCGCTCAACACGCCGCCGGAGCAGATCACCGAGCCGTTCACGATGATGCTCTACGGCATCACCACCGAGCAGGTGCAGCAGTGGCTGGACGGCGACGAGGCCGCCGCCGACGGGGCGATCAACGGCATGGCCGCGTCCCCGGGCGTGGTCGAGGGCATCGCCCGCGTGGTCACCTCCGCCGACCAGCTGGGCGAGGTCCAGGAGGGCGAGATCCTCGTCGCCACGATCACCGCGCCGTCCTGGGGGCCGATCTTCGGCAGGATCAAGGCGACCGTCACCGACATCGGCGGCATGATGAGCCACGCCGCGATCGTCTGCCGCGAGTACGGTCTGCCCGCCGTGACGGGCACCGGTTCGGCGTCCGCCACGATCCGCACCGGACAGCGCCTCCGCGTCGACGGCAACACCGGCCGCGTCGAGATCCTGGAGAGCTGAACACCATGACGCTCCCCGAGCACGAGTCGCCCGCCCGCACCGTCCTGGTGACCGGTGCGGCGGGCGGTCTGGGCCGCGCCTTCGCCCTCGGCTTCGCCGGCCGCGGCTACCGGGTCGCGGTCGCCGACCTCGACCCGGACGGGGCCGAGGAGACCGCGCGCCTGGTCGAGGCCGCCGGCGCCGACGCCTGGCACGGCCGGGTCGACGTCACCGACCCGGCGAGCACCGTGGCGGCCGCCGCCCGGGTCGCGGAGTTCGGCGGCGGCGCGATCGACGTACTGGTCAACAACGCCGCCGTCTACGGCACCGTCACCCGGTCCCCGCTGGAGCGGATCGACCCGGCGGAGTGGGACCTGGTGATGGCGGTCAACCTCAAGGGCCCCTGGCTGATGACCCGGGCAGTGAGCCCGCACCTGCCCGAGGGTGGACGGGTCGTCAACCTCTCCTCCGCCACGGTCTACAGCGGTTCGGAGAACTGGGCACACTACGTCGCCTCCAAGGGCGGCGTGATCGCCCTGACCCGGGTGATGGCCAAGGAGCTCGGGCGGCGCTCGATCACCGTCAACGCGATCGCACCGGGCTTCACTCTCACCGAGGCCAGCCGCGGCCTGATCGAGGACGCCGAGTCCTACGGCGTCGACCGCGGCGCGCTGCGGCGGGCCAGCCGGCCGGAGGACGTCGTCGGCGCCGCGCTCTACCTCGCGGGCCCCGACAGCGCCTTCGTCACCGGGCAGACCCTGGTCGTCGACGGCGGCCGCCAGTTCATCTGACCTCGACCACCAGGAGGAGAAACCATGCCGAAGGTCACCTACACCGACACCGCCGGGGACTGCCGCACCGTGGACGCCGACATCGGCGACTCGGTCATGGAGACCGCCGTCCGCAACGGCGTTCCCGGCATCGTCGCGGAGTGCGGCGGCTCACTGTCGTGTGCGACCTGCCACGTCTACGTCGAAGAGGCCGATCTCGCCTCGCTGCCGCCGATGGGTGAGATGGAGGACGAGATGCTCTGGGGCACCGCGGAGGACCGGCGCCCGAACTCCCGCCTGTCCTGCCAGCTCAGGGTGGCCGACGGCATGGACCTGCGGGTGACCACCCCCGCCACCCAGGTGTGAGGGGTCATGACCGACGGACTGCTCATCATCGGCTCCTCGCAGGCCGGCGTCTCCCTGGCTACGTCGCTGCGCGCGCTCGGCCACGAGGAACCGATCACGCTGCTCGGTGACGAGAACCATCGCCCCTACCAGCGGCCCGCCCTGTCCAAGGAGTGGCTGCAGGGCGGGATCACCAACGAGTCGCTCATGTTCCGCACCCAGGACTACTGGGTCGAGCAGCGCATCGACGTGGTGAAGAACGAACGGATCATCCGGATCGACAAGCGCGACGACGGCTCGGGCACGGCCCACTCCATGTCCGGCGCCCGGTTCGCCTTCGACCGCCTCGCCCTCGCCGTCGGCGCGCGACCGCGCAGGCTGCTGCTCGATGGCGTGGACCTGCCCGGCGTGCTCTACCTGCGCAACGCCGACGACGCCCTGGAGCTGAAGGCCCGGGTGCCGGACGTGCGCGACGTGGTGGTGATCGGCGGCGGATTCATCGGCATCGAGGCCGCCGCGTCGCTGAACAAGATGGGACGCACCGTCACCTTGCTGGAGGCGGCGCCACGGCTGGTCGCGCGCGCCGTCGGCAAGGAGACCTCGGCGTATCTGCTCGACCACCACCGCACCGCCGGTATCGACATCGTGCTGGGCGCCGCCGTCCGCCGGATCGTTCCGCGCGGCGACCGGGTCGGCGGCGTGGAGCTCGCGGACGGCCGCGTCGTGCCCGCCGACCTGGTGCTGGTCGGCGTCGGTGTGATCCCCAACACCGAGCTGGCCGAGTCGATCGGTCTGATCTGTGACAACGGCGTCCGCGTCGACGCCTCCGCACGAGCCTCCGACGGGGTCACCGTGGCGGTCGGCGACTGCGCGAACCTGCCCAATCCGGTGCCCGGCGCGCCCGAGGGCGACCGGGTCCGGTTCGAGAGCGTCAACAACGCCATCGAGCAGGCCAAGGTGGCGGCGTACGCGGTCACCGGCCGTCAGGAGGAATACGCCGGTATTCCGTGGTTCTGGTCCAACCAGGGCGAGATCAAGCTCCAGATCGCCGGGCTGTCCACCGGCCACGACCGCACCCTGATCCGCGCCGACGCCGAGCGCGGCAGGCACAGCGTGCTGTACTACCGCGGCGACCGCGTCATCGCCGCGGACTGCGTCAACCACCCGATGGACTTCATGGCGGTCCGCAACGCCCTCGCCAAGGGCCTGTCCATCCCGTTCGGGGCTGCCACCGACCCGTCCGTGCCACTCAAATCCGTGACCGTCCGGCCGACCGCTCCGGTCGATGCCGACTGAGGAGGGGCTCCCCCATGCCCACCACCCTGCCCGCCGCGCGCCCGATCCCTGGGTCGGGGCCGGTCGACATCTCACCCATCTCACTGACCCCGGCTCCCGGCGAAGACCTCGACCCCATCTGGAAGGCGGTCGTTCCGGAGACCCGCACCCGCGGCAACGACATCCATCTGCCGATCTCGCTCGCCTACGCCGAGCGGCTGTGCGACGCCTTCCCCGAGGCCGACCGGCTGCTGGTGCGGGTGGCCATACAACTCCACGACACCGGATGGGGCAGGGTCGACGAGGACCGCATCCTCTCCGAGGGGTTCTCGGGCGACTGGCGCAAGGCGGAGATCCGCTTCGAGCACGAGCGGCAGGGCTGCGCCATCGCCCGCGAGGTGCTGCCCCCGCTGGGCTACGACGAGGAGTTCGTGCGCCAGGTCTGCGACATCATCGACGGCCACGACACCCGGCAGGAGGCCTACTCGCTGGAGGACGCCCTGGTCCGCGACGCCGACCGGCTGTGGAGGTTCGACCACGCCGGAATCGCGCTGGCGTCCGGCTGGTTCCGCATGGACCCCGCCGTCTACAGCGACCGGCTGGAGGCGGAGATCGTCCCCGAGCTGCTCACCGCCCCGGCCATCGCCATGGCCACGGCCGAACTGGAGCGCTCCCGCGCCCTGTTGAAGACGGAGGTGATCAGGTGACCGTCACCGGCACCCTGCCGTCCCCGGCCCGGCCCGTGCCACGGTGGACCCATACCGACGACTACTACGTCGACGGCGCCTGGGTCCGCTCGACCGCCGCAACCCGCCTGCCACAGATCGACCCGGCCACGGGCCGCGAGTGGGGCACCGTCCCCGACTGTTCCGCCGAGGACGTCGAAGCCGCCCTCGCCGCTGCCGACCGGGCCTTCCGCACGGGGCCGTGGGCCCGCACCACGCCGTCGGAGCGGGCAGCACTGCTGCGCCGGATCGCCGACGAGGTCGAGGCCCGTGCCGCCGAGACGGCCGTGACGAACACACTCGAGAACGGCTCGCCGATCGGTGAGACCCGGGGCGCCGCGGCGAACGCCGCCGCCATCCTGCGGCACGTCGCCGGGCTGGCGTCCTGGCTGGAGGACGAGGACGTCAGGCCGTTCCCGGCGGGAGGCGCCGAGTCCGTCGTGCGCAAGGATCCCGTGGGCCCGTGCGTGCTGATCGCACCGTGGAACTTCCCGATCAACCTGATGGTGGTCAAGCTGGCGCCCGCCCTGCTCGCCGGCTGCACGGTGGTCATGAAGCCCGCGCCCGGCACGTCGCTCTCGATCCGGTTCGTCGTCGAGGCCTGCGCCGCGGCCGGAGTCCCGGCCGGGGTGGTCAACCTCGTCACCGGCGGCGGCGAGGTCGGCGACCGGCTGGTCCGCCACCCGCTGACCGCCAAGGTCGCCTTCACCGGATCGACCCCGGTCGGGCGCCGGATCGCGGCCGCCTGCGGGGAGCTGCTCCGCCCGGTCACCCTCGAACTGGGCGGCAAGTCCTCGGCGATCGTCCTGGAGGACGCCGACCTGGAGCGGACGGCCCCGGCACTGATCCGCACCTGCCTGCGCAACACCGGGCAGACCTGCTACATCTCCACCCGCATCCTGGCCCCCTCGTCCCGCTACGACGAGGTGGTCGACATGGTCACGCGCGTGGTCGCGAGCGCACCGCAGGGCGACCCGTTCGACGAGGACACCGTGTTCGGGCCGATGGCGTCGCAGGCGCAGTACGACGTCGTGCGCGGCCATCTCGACTCCGCGCACGCGGAGGGAGCCCGCGCCACCACCGGCGGACGCCCCGCGGACACGGACCAGGGGTGGTTCATCGAGCCGACGGTGTTCGCCGATGTCACACCCGACATGCACGTCGCCCGGGAGGAGATCTTCGGGCCCGTGGTGAGCATCCTGCGCTACGACGACCTCGACGAGGCCGTCGCCCTCGCCAACGACACGCGCTTCGGACTCGGTGGTGTCGTCTTCTCCGCCGATCCCGCGGCCGCACAGGCGGTCGCGGAGCGCATGGACACCGGATCCGTCGGTGTGAACTTCTTCGCCTCCAACCACAACGCGCCCTTCGGCGGACGACACGACTCCGGGCTGGGGGTGGAGTACGGCATCGAAGGGCTGGCGCAGTACGTCACCTTCAAGTCGATCCACCGTCGTCTCGGCTGAAGCCGCCCTCGGTTCCGGTGAAGCAGCTTCCGGACGGTCGAGGCGACGGCTCGCCGGAACTGGCACGAGACGGCGGCCTGTCCGGCCGACCGCCTCGGCGAGGCCCTCGCGGACCCGCCACCGGTGTGGACGACCGCGTGGCCGGGCGGGCCCTTGCTCTGGGGACCCACCCGGCCGAACCGCGTGGTTACCGAACGTCGTAGGCGCGGGTGATGGTCTGGGTGACCGCGTTGCCGTCGGCGTCGGTGAGGGCGGCCTTCAGCATGACCTGCTTGCCGGAGGCGCCGGTGTGGTCGAGGACGGCCGTCCAGGCGTCGTCCCGCCGCTCGGTCGGCGCCTGGGTCCAGGTGGTGCCGCCGTCGTAGGAGCACGACAGCGAGGCCGACTTGATCGTGCCCGGGGTGTACCCGGCATGGCCCTCGGCCGACAGGCTCGCCCTGATGCCGCCCTGCGCCGGCAGTGTGTTCAGACCGTCCACAGGCAGGTCGTACGCCGGAAAGAGAATCGGCAGGGCGCGCGAGAAGACGTCGGGTTCCCGGCCTCCGTGGAAGCTCCTCGATGCATCAACTACGTGAGTACTGGGCGAGTTCCGACACTCCGGAACACGGGATCGTCGGCGGTGAATGGGGAGACATATGGGGAGTCGGCGGGTCGTTCGCGCAGGGTGGCCCCGCCGACGGACGGGGCACCGTGACGGACGGGGAACACCTCGGCCTTCGGCCCGAGGAAAAGGTCAGAGCCAGCCCGCACGTGCGGCGTGCCACCCGAACTGCAGGCGCGACTCCACTCCGGCGAGATCCATCAGACGGCGCATCCGTCGCTCCACCGTCTTCCTCGCGCGGCACCGCGATGGGCGCGCCCACCAGGAAGGCGAGCAGTTCCCGCTGGGCGCCGCACCGCAGTTGATGGAATCGGCGGGCGACCTGTTCCACACCGACGACCACTTCCATGACACCACCCGCGGTCTGGGCGTTGGCCGTGCGGTACTGCTCGGTCAGCATCGAGAACGCGGTCTCGTCCTGGTACAGCGCGTTGCGCTGCGCGACAAGGAGCGGGGCCAGGGCCACCGAGGGCGGTGTGAGCCGGTAGCGGGCGGGCTGGAGGTCGACCTCGCAACCGTCGGAGTCGGCCGCTGCGGACTCGGTGGCGACCGCCGCCAGGCCGCGTGCCGTCAGGTCGAGCAGGATGCGTCGGTCTCGGCCTCGTCGAGACCGCTCCGCCGGGCGAGTTCCTGCGCAGAGGCCGCCGGGCAGGCCAGCAGCGTCGTGTAGATGACCTCTTCGGCCGGGCCCAGTCCCAGCGCCTGCAGTATCCGGTCCTCCTCGGGCGGCCATCGTGTCCGGCCCTGGCGCACCTCGCACCTCTCCTGGCCGAAAGGGTACTTCTCGGCCGCATCCCATCCCGCTGTCAGCATGTCGCCGCAGGCTGCCCGCCCGGCCCACCCGGCCCAAGGATGCCCGGCGTTCCAGTCACCGGAACACAGAGGCGAACTCCGCGTCGGTGTCAGGCTTCCCGAGAGGCTCTGGGCCGGAGGACCTCGGCCATGGACTCCTCACGCCATCGCTTCAGCAGCTCGTGGAACGCGAAGGCGCCGTAAGGGTAGGCGCTCGGGCCGTTCGGCCTGCCGCGGCCTTCGCCGTTGTAGTAGCCGGGGGTGCACTCGGCGTGGAACCACTCGTGGTCGGGTGCGTCCTTGGCCAGGGTTGCGCGCCAGGCGTCCTCGGCCTCGTGCGACGGCTCGATGAGGGCGCCCTGGGCTTCGGCAGCCGCGACGAGGGCAGCGGCGTGCACGGCCTGCTCGTCCAGGATGTGCGTGAAGTTGACGCTGCTGGCGTTCTGCAGGGATCCCATCTGGATCAGGTTGGGGAAGCCGTTGCTGGTGAAGCCGTGCAGGGTGCGGGGTCCGTGCTGCGCCCACGCGTCCAGCAGCTGGACACCGTCCCGGCCATAGGCGGGAAGCTTGCCCGAGCGGATGCCCGAGACTCCGACGGAGAAGCCGGTGGCGAAGATCAGGCAGTCGAGTTCGTACGTGGTGTCGCCGACCATCACGCCGTTCTCGGTGACGCGCTCGATGCCGTGTGTGTCTGCGGTGTCGACCAGGGTGACGTTGTCCCGGTTGAACGCGGGGTAGTAGAGGTCGGAGAAGGTGGGGCGCTTGCACGCGTACCGGTACCACGGCTTGAGCTTCTCCGCGGTGTCCTGGTCGGCGACGATCCGCTCGACACGGGCGCGCAGCTCGTTCATCTTCGCGGCGTCGGCGGCCTCGTAGGCGCTCTCGAAGGACTCACGGTCGCCGCAGCGGCGGAAACTCGGCAGAAGCTTCTCCAGAAGACCTGCTGACGAGGTCCAGCCGTCCGCAACGAGATCCCGCTCGGCCTCCTCGCCTGACACGATGCGCAGAAAGTTGTCGCGGCGTTCCCGTGCCCAGCCCTCGTGGTCGGCACTCACGTCCGCAGCAGTGGTGGGGCGGTTGTCCCGCACGTCGACGCTGGAGGGCGTGCGCTGGAAGACGTACACGTGTCCGGCGTCCTCGGCCAGCATCGGTATGACCTGGACACCGGTTGCGCCGGTACCGACAACTCCCACTCGCTTGTCCGAAAGACGGATCAGCCCGCCGTCCGGACCGCCGCCGGTGTAGGCATAGTCCCACCGCGATGTATGGAGCGTACGACCCTTGAAGTCCTCGATGCCGGGAATCCCTGGAAGCTTCGGCTCGGAAAGGGTTCCGGTGGAGGTCACGACATACGTGGCCCGGAAGGCATCGCCCCGATCAGTGGTCACGATCCACTTCTCGGATGCTTCGTCCCACCGCAGCGAGGTGACCGCGGTGGAGAACAGGGCGTCCGGGTAGAGGTCGAAGTGCTGGGCGACACGCACCGCGTGGCGGCGGATCTCCTCGCCAGGGGCGTACTTCCACTCCGGTACGTACCCCGTCTCGTCGAGCAGCGGCAGATATACGTGCGACTCGATGTCACAGTGGATCCCCGGATACCGGTTCCAGTACCAGGTACCCCCGAAGTCGCCGCCCTTCTCGATGATCCGGACGCGTTCCACACCCTGTTGCCGTATGCGCGCCCCGGCGAGAAGGCCACCGAATCCGCCACCGACAACGGCGACATCGACGGTGTCATGCACCGGTTGGCGCTCGACCACCTCTCCCACGTACGGATCGACGCCGCAGTAACCGAACTCGGCGTCGGTGCCGCGGTACTGACGGGCTCCGTCGGGGCGTACGCGCCGTTCACGCTCGATGCGGTAGCGCTGCCTCAGCTCAGTGAGGGTCGGTTCTGGCGGGGGTGCCATGCGGGGGCCTCGATCGTGTCGTTCTGCGGGCTGCGGCCGGGCCGCAGGCACAACCAACTGCCGTGACAGTCATGGTCGTTCGTGCGGCCGTGAGTTACGGTAGCAATAACCGGACAGTGTTGTCCGGTTGGGTTGTGGATGTGCCGCGACCATGCACGGCATGGCCGCGGCCGACTACGCGCCGCCCCGCGCCCGACACCGACCTCCGCACACAACGGACAGAAAGAGTGGCCACATGCGAATCGACCGTGACGGCAGGAAGACCGCCGTCGTGGCCGACGGGCTGGCCTCGCCGAACGGAATCTCGTTCGACGTGGACCATCGTGGGCTGTGGATCAGCGAACTCACGGAGAACCGCATCTCCTACCTGAGCCTTGACGACCACGGATCGGTGGCTTCCCGGCACACCGCTGTCCGCGTCGACGGCGGGATCGCCCAGACGGACTCCATCGCCGTGGATGCTGACGGCAACATCTACCAGGCGCTGCACGGACGGCCTGCGATGGTTGTCTACGACCAGTACGGTGAGCGCTAGGCGACGGTCGAGATCCCAGGCCGCGTCGAAGGCCTCAAGTCGGCGACGAACGTGGCGATCAAGCCCGGCACGACCACGGCGTACATGACCGTCAGCGGACCCGCCGGCGGGTATCCGTACACCTTCGACGCGCTGGCGAAGGGGATCCGGCAGTCCAACGGTGGCTGACGGTCCCGCCCCTCACTCGGCGAACGGCCGCACCGGCCCCACCTCGATGTCGAGCAGCCGCCAGGCAGCGAGCGCCCTGCGCTCCCGCTCTTCACGGGAAGGGCCGGTGGCCGCACCGGAGACCATGGCAACAGCCAGCATGAGGTCGTTCGCGGCACCCAGCCGATGGCCCTTCGGCAGGAGATCCCGCAAGACGCGCTCGACGCGTTCGGACAGCGCGCGAAGGCTGGAGTGGCCAACTTCCGCATCCGGGTGGTGCAGGAGACTGATGAAAGCCGCCGACTCCGTTATGTGCCATGTCAGCACGCCCAGGGCTGCGACGAAAGTAGCGTCCTCGGCGGCGGCTGCTTGCTCGACCTGCCGAACGTTCTCCTCCAGAACTGCGGACGCCACAGCGGCCCGGTCAGGAAAGTGCCGGTACAGGACGCCCTGCCCTACTCCGGCCCGGCGGGCAATCGCGGACAGGGGGGCGTCCAGGCCGAGCTCCGCATAGATCTCTCGGGCAGCGGCGGCCAAGGCGGCCCGGTTGCAGGCGGCAGCCTTCGGCCCCTGATTCGCTCGCCGCCGCTCGTCCGACATGGGTCGCTGCGTCACTCCGAAAGGGTACCGGGCCGGAGAAGCGGGACAGCGGCCTCATGAAGCCCGGGGATGCAGTGCTGTCGCGCAGAGCGTCCGGCATGGCGCCGGCGCATCGTCCGGGCCGGGTCCGGCACAGCCGCCGAAGGACCCACCGCCGCCCGCGCCGCAGGTGCGCTCCGCGCCCGTAGAGGTTGCGCAGGGGGATCGGGTCGCCGCCGCCACCGGCGTGCCGGTCGGCCCACGCGGTGGGACCGGTCCGGAGCACATGGTCCCGGTCGGCGTCGGAGTGCTCGGCGGCCGGGGCGCGGCGGATCGTACCGGCGTGGTTGATCAGGATGTCGGCGGGGCGTGCCCGCCCCGCCGGGGTCCCGCGCCGGTTCACGTACCGCCGCCGGACCGGCGAAGTCCGTACGGATCGCCTCGAACGACCTGTCCGGCGGCGAGCGTGTCCCGATCGACATCGCCGCTCCCCTTCTCCGGGTCGGCGCCGACACCGATCGCGTCGGCACCGGCCCGGACCGACACACGCGCCCTCGCCCGCCCGATGCCGCACCGGGCCCCGGTCACCACGGCGAGCGGCTCCGCCAGGTCGAACGCGCTCATGCTTCCTCCATCCGCGCCGCACCGTGTTCGTGCGGACGGTCTCGGCCGGGAAGCCGGCGGCGCTGGTGGCGGAGCCGTCGCGCGGTCATGCCTGCGGCGTGGAGGGGGAATCAGCCCCACGCGCCGAGGGTGAACTCGGCGATCACTGCCGAGAGCAGGAACGAAGCGGTGATCGCGACGAGCCCGACCGGGATGATCTTCCAGCCGATGCGGCGCAGCAACGGCAGATCCTTGCCCAGCGACAGTCCCGCGAGGGTCAGCATGATCGTGGCGATGGACAGGAAGTCCACCGAGCCGACCAGAGTGTTGAGGCTGCCGGAGGCGAAGAACCACGGGCTGGACACGTACGCGCCCACCGTGGTGATCCACACGATCGCGGAGATCTTCCGGCTGACCTTGGCGAGGAACAGACCGAGCAGCACCAGGCCCAGCAGCACGGCGTAGCCACCGACGATCTTCCAGCCGATCGCGCCGGCCGCGACCGAGGCGGTGCCGAGGCCGAGCACCGTCAGGACACCGAGCGACAGCCAGAGCGGGATCCTGATCTCGCCCGAGGCGGCGACGACTTCCTCCCGGAAGGCGCGGTTCGCGGCGGCTTCGTCCGTCGGGCCGTCCGGGGCGGAGGGGGCGTCGGGCGTCGTCGTCTCCGGCGTGCGGGCGCGCTGACGGCGGGTGAGGAAGCGGTAGAACCGGTCCGCCAACGGCAGTGCCACGTAGATGCCCACGTAGACCCCGAGGATGGTGGTGATGAGGTTCGACACCGCCGCCATGCCGAGGATGGCCTCCTCGTGCCCCGGGTACGCGGCCACGATGCTGGCCGAGGACGCGGCCATCATCGAGCCCGAGCCGACGCCGGCGCCCATGGCGAGGGCCAGGGGGTCGAAGATGTTCCAGTTCGCCACCAGCGAGGTCAGGAGCGTGATGAACACCGCTCCGAACATCGTGCCGAACACGTACATGGCCAGGACCCCGCGGTACTGGTCGGAGTCCGGCCCGTACTTCTCCGAGACCATCGCGAAAGACGGCTCGCGGTCCAGCGAGAAGGTGGCTCCGACCGTGGCCTTGCCCAGGCGCAGTGCGACGGCGAGCGGCAGGGCGACGGCCACCGTGCCCAGCAGATGGCCGATCTCCTGGAGCAGCAGCGCGGGCCCGGCCTTGACGAGCGTCGGCAGGCTGGGGCCGATGTTGAAGGCGAGCCGGGCGACCAGGAGCATCACGGCCACGCCGACGAGCGCGGACGCCACCTTCTGGAGACGGATGCCGAGGGGGCGGACCTTCTGGACCGACACCAGCAGGCCCAGGATCAGGCCCCACACCATGGGGAAGACGATGACGGAGCCGACGCCCAGGTCGATGTCGAGCTGCCCGAGGGCCTGCACGACCAGGGCGATGACCAGGGCGAGGGCGGCGATCGGCAGGGTCTGACGCGACCCGGCGACGCGGTCCTCGGCCGCGGCGGTGAGGTTGCTCATCTCGCCACCGCCTCCTCACGGACGTCACGGCGGTAGGCCGCGGCGATGAAACGGGGCCGGTGCTCGGCATGGCCCGCCGCGTCGACGACGGTCCAGGCGAGCGCACGGGCCGCCTCGAACATCATGTCGTACGCCAGGGGTGTGTCGGCGACGGCCGCGAAGGCGTGGGAGTGGATGGGCGCGTCGGCTCCCGGAATGCTCAGCCACGGATGCAGGCTGGGGATGACCTGGCTGATGTTGCCCATGTCGGTCGAACCGCCGGCGAGCCGGTCGCCGGAGGTGACGTCCCGCCCGAAGGCGGCCATGGCCGACGTCCAGAAGCCCGCCAGCGCGTCGTCCTGCACGAGGGGTTCGTAGAGCGGCTCGGTGGCCTCGACGGTCAGCTCGGCGCCGGTCGCCAGTGCCGCGCCCTCGAAACACCGCCGGACACGCTCCAGCAGCGCCTCGTACTCGGGCAGGGTGAACGCCCGGCACTCGAAGTCGACGACGGCCCGCTCGGGGATGATGTTGGTGGCGACGCCGCCTTCGGAGACGAACAGCGCCACCCGCTGGTCGCCCGGCAGCTGCTGGCGCAGCAGACCGACGGCCACCTGGGAGAGCGTGGCGGCGTCGGCGGCGTTCACGCCCTGGTGGGGTGCGGCCGCGGCGTGCGCCGCACGTCCCCGGAACACGGCCCGGTACCGGCCGACCGCCTGCGCGGTGCTCCCTGCGGGGTTGTAGCCGACCCCGTCCTGCACCGGGTGGACCATCAGGGCCAGGCCCACCCCGTCGAACGCGCCGGCCTCCAGCAGCAGCGCCTTGCCGCCGCCGTGCTCCTCGGCCGGGGTGCCTATCGCCTTCAGCGTGATGCCGAGTTCGTCGGCGTACGGGGCCAGGGCCAGTGCGGCGGCCACCGAGGCGCCGGCGATGAGGTTGTGGCCGCAGGCATGACCGACCTCGGGCAGTGCGTCGTACTCGACGCAGAGCGCGACCGTCAGCTCGCCGCTGCCCGCGGTGGCGGTGAACGCGGTCGGCAGACCGCCCGTGCCGCGCTCGACCGTGAACCCGCCCTCGGTGAGCAGCTCGGTGATCGCCGCGGCGGACTCGGTTTCCTGGAAGGCGGTTTCGGGACGTGCGTGCAGGGCGCGTGCCAGCTCGAGCACGCGGTCCTGCCAGTCCGACACTCCCGTGGAGGTGTCGGACTTGAGCCGGCTGCCGGAGTCGGCGGGATTCTTCGTGGCCACGGGTGCCTCCTAGTAGCTCAGTGAGGGGAACGGGGCGCCGGCCGCCCGGGTGGGCGTCCAGACGGCCTTGGTCTGCGTGTACTCGTCCAGCACTCCGGGGCCGGAGGAGCGGCCGTGTCCGGAGTCCCCGAAGCCGCCGAAGGGCACCGCGACGTGGATGGTCTTGTAGGCGTTGATCCAGAAGGTGCCGGATTTCACGGCGCGCGCCACGTGGTGGGCGCGGGCGACGTCCTGGGTCCAGACCGCCCCGGCCAGGCCGAAGTTCGTGGCGTTGGCGCGGGCGATGGCCTCCGCCTCGCTGTCGAAGGCGTCGGCGCCGACCACCGGTCCGAAGACCTCGGTGGTCTCCAGCGGGTTGGCGGGCGTGACCCCGTCCAACAGGGTGGGCAGTACCCAGTGTCCGCTCGCCAGCGCCGAGTCGGTGAGCCGGTCGGGCAGCCGTGTGCCGGTCACCCGGCGGGCGCCGCCCGCGAGCCCGGCCTCGATCAGCGAGGTGACCGTGCCGAACTGGGGCCGGGTGATGATGGGGCCGACCTCGGTGGTGGGGTCGAGGGGGTCGCCCAGCCGCAGCCGGGACGCCCGCTCGGCCACGCGTGCGATGAACTCCTCGTGCACGGAACGCTCCACCAGCAGCCTGGATCCGGCCACGCACGACTGGCCCGCACCGGAGAAGACGGCCGACACGGCGCCGTCGGCCGCCCGGTCCAGGTCGGCGTCGGCGAAGACGATGTTGGCGCTCTTGCCGCCGAGTTCGAGGACGGTCGGGATACCGGCGCCCGCGGCGGCGACCGCCACCCGGCGGCCGGTGGCGACCGAGCCGATGAAGGACACCTTGCCGACCCGGGAGTCGGAGGTGAGGGCGGCGCCGACGGTGGCACCGAGGCCGGTGGCGACGTTGAACACGCCGTCCGGCAGCCCCGCCCGGTGGGCCAGCTGGGCCAGCCGCAGGGTGGAGGCCGGGGTGAACTCGCTGGGCTTGACGACGACGGCGTTGCCGGCCGCGAGCGGTGCGGCCGAGTTCCAGCCGCCCGTGAACAGCGGCGCGTTCCACGGGGTGACGGCCACCACGACGCCCCAGGGGACCCGCTCGGTGTAGGTGTGCCAGTTGCCCGGGACGGGGATCGTGTGGCCCAGCAGCTTGTCCGCCCAGCCCGCGTAGTAGCCGAACATCTCGGCGACCTTGGCGGCCTCGGCGCGGGTGTCGCGGACGGGCTTGCCCGTGGTGGCGGATTCGAGGAGGGCGAGTTCCTCGGTGTGCTCGCCGATGGTCCGGGAGACCTCACGCAGGATCGCGGCCCGTTCGAACGGGTCGGTCGCGGCCCAGACCTCGGCCCCGCGGACGGCGGAGGCCAGCACGGAGTCGGCGCCTTCGGCGCCGGCGTCGGCGTAGTCGGCGAAGCCCTCGCCGGTCGCGGCGGCGGTGAGGTGCACGGTCTCGCCGCGGCCGGTGACGACCCGGCCGTCGACGAACGAGCCCAGGCCCTGCGGGAAAGCGGCGTCGAGGGCGGCGCGGGCGGTGACGGCGCCGGACGTGCTCAGGTCCGTCGGGAAGGTGGTGGTGCTCATGCTGCGGTGGCTCCTTCGGAGGTGAGGGAGGGGGCTACGGTGCGGGCGATCTCGGTGAAGTCGGCGCCGGGGCCGAGCGCGGCCAGGGCCTCCTGCCAGACCCGGCTGGCGGCGGCCAGCAGCTGCGGGGTCTCACCGCGCTGCCCGGCGGTCTCCACGGCGAGTGCGGCGTCCCGGGCCATGAGTCCCAGGGCGAAACCGGAGTCGTAGGTGCCGGTGAGCACCCAGTCCGGGTACATGGCCGCGGACGCCTTGCTGGCGCCGGACGCGCCGCTGATGCCCGCCGCGGCGGAGGAGGGATCGACGCCGTACGCCTTCGCCACGGCGAGGGCCTCGCCGACCGCGACCAGGTTGACCGCCGCAAGGGCGTTGTTGAGGAGCTTGACCACGTTTCCGGAGCCGGGGGCGCCGAGGTGGCGGTACTGGCCGCCGGTGAGTGCGTCCAGGACGGGCCGGGCCGCGTCGAGCGCGTCGGGGTCGGCACCGACGAACGCGGAGAGCCGGCCATCGGCCGCGCCGTCGCGGCCGCCCGAGACGGGTGCGTCCACGAAGGCCGCGCCCTGGTCCGCCGCGAGGGCCGCGCACTCGGCGGACGTGCCCGGCTCCGAGGTCGTGGTGTCGACGATGGCGAGCGTGCCCGGCCGCGCCAGCAGAGCGGGCACGGTCGCCTCGACCACGCGTGCCGAGGGCAGCGACAGGACCGCATAGGGCGTGCCGGCCAACTGGTCGAGGTCCTCGACGGTCTCCACACCCACCTGCGCGGCGGCGGACCGGGCGGCGGGCGACGGGTCGAATCCGCGCACCCGCCACCCCGCCCGCAGCAGGGTGGTGGCCATGGCACCGCCCATCGAGCCGAGGCCGACGACGGCGATGTGCTTGCTCATCAGTGCTCCTGTCATGAGGGGACGTGCGTACGGACACGAGCGAGGCCGGGGGGGGACGGGCCTCGCCGGCCCGGGGGAAAGACGGTGTTCAGGTGGGGGCCCCGGCGGGCCTTGGGAAGGGGCGGCCGGGGCGGCCGGCGCTCACTCGCGGGCGGTGGAAGAGGTGTGGTGACAAGCGCGCAGGCCACCGGCGCTCCGAAGGCGGCACCGTCGGGCGGCGAGGGAGCGTGTGCGGTCCGGCGGCGCGGTCCGGTGGGGCGCGCCGCCCGATACGGGCCGTGCTTCGGGACTTCGCCGACCGCGCGGACCGGATCGGACGTCCACGCGATGCGACGGAGGGCGAGCGGTTCAGTCGAGGTAGACGTCCAGGTCCTTCCAGAGTTGCTGGGTGCGGCGGATGGCGGCGCGGGTGCGCTCGGGGTGAGCCGTCTGCATGCCGGCGAGGAGTCCGTAGACCACCGAGGTGGCGGCCGTGACGGACTGGAAGAAGGAGATGCCCTCCGACGGCACGATCAGCAGATGGTGGGCGATGGAGGTGGCGAGCCGGCCGCGCCGCATGTCGGTGATCGCCACCACCGTGGCGCCCGCCGCACGGGCCGCGTCGGCTGCGACGATGATCTGTTTCGTGGACCGCCACATGTTGACGACCACGAGCACGTCACCCGGACCGAGGCAGTTGACGGCGGTCGCCAGATGGACGCCGGCCCGGTGCTCCAGCGTGATGGGGTAGCCCATGGTGGAGCCGAGGTGCGCCATGACACTGGCCGGACCGGCGAAGGAGCCGACCCCGACCACCAGGATCGACCGGGCCGAGGCCAGCGTGGCGATGGCCGCCTCCGCGTCGGCGGCGGAGTTGCTCTCCAGGGTCTGGCGCAGATTCTCGATGTCGTGCGTGAGCGCGTCGTGCAGCGGGCTGCGGTGCTCGCCGTGTTCGGTCAGGGTCTCCTCGGTGGAGATGTGCACCAAGTAGCGGGCCCGCAACTCGCGTTGCAGATCCGGCCAGCCCCGGTAGCCCAGCGTCTGGGCTGCCCGCACCACCGTCGAACTGTTCACGTCCGCCCGCTCGGCGATCTCCGCGATCTCCGCGTACGAGGCCAGCTGCGGATTGCGGACGATGACGTCGACGACCCGGGCCTGGGCCTTGGACAGCGGCACATCGGGCAGGGCGTCGCCCAGCCACTGGCCGTCGCCGTCGGCGGGGTGGTGGTTCTGCAATGCGGACACAGTTCGTGCTCCTGGTACGAGACGCAGCGCGCTGCAAGCGTGGTTGCAGAACCGTACATCGCAATTTCATTTGCAGGAAGCCCCCTGTGCTCCGACCAGCCAGAACCGCGCATCGAGGTGCGGTGCGGGAGGCCCGGCGGTGATCGCGAGGGCACCGGCGGATCCGACGGCCCCGCGAGGTCGCGCTTCACGGAGGCGTCGAGCGCCGACATCTGCGTGGGCGAGGACTGGCCGGAGCGTCGATCAGGGCGGACGAGGCCTGTTCGTCATCGCCGG
Organism: Streptomyces sp. NPDC032161; assembly: GCF_040636995.1. NCBI lineage: Bacteria > Bacillati > Actinomycetota > Actinomycetes > Kitasatosporales > Streptomycetaceae > Streptomyces > Streptomyces sp. NPDC032161. The sequence continues at coordinate 158,486 of NZ_JBEZVN010000003.1, forward strand.
CCTCGCCGACGGCTGGGGCACCCGCCGGGCCGTGTGTTCAAAGTGCCGTCGCACGGCAGGCGGCACGCTGAAGACGCGGCCTGGGGCAGGCGGGGAAAGACGATGCGGGCCCGGCAGCCCACAGGCGCGGCAACCTGGGACCGGCCGGGCGACCACGGCTGACGCGGGATGCCACTCCGGTGCCACGCCGAAGTCACCCGCCCGGACGCCGTTGCCGGGCCCGTTCGGTCCACCGCGTGGACGCTGAGGTGCCGTAGGCCCCCATCGAGAGCGAGGTCGACATGACAGCACCCGCGATACACGGCTCACTGCTCCGAAGCAGAACGCTGCGCGTGGCGACGGCAGGGTGCGCGGTCACCGCCCTGTGCGCGCTGAGCACGGCGCCGGTAGCAGCGAACGGTGATACGAACGCCGCCAAGCCGACCGTCGTCCTGGTCCACGGCGCCTTCGCGGACAGCTCCAGCTGGAACGGGGTGATCGAGCGGCTGCAGCGCCGCGGCTACACCGTGATGGCCCCGGCCAATCCGCTGCGCGGCCTGTACGGCGATTCCGCGTACATCGCCTCCGTCCTCAAGACGATCAAAGGCCCGATCGTACTGGCCGGTCACTCCTACGGCGGTGCCGTCATCAGTACTGCCGCGGCGGGAAACCCCCAGGTCAAATCCCTGATCTACATCAACGCGCTGATGCCCGACGTCGGTGAGAGCGGTATGTCGCTGTCCGCCCGCTTCCCCAGTGCCCTGGGCACCGCCACACACTCCGTGCCGTATCGGACGGCCGACGCCGACGGCACCGACCTGTACCTCAAGCCGGACAAGGTCCACCCCGTCTTCGCCAACTGCCTGCCGGAGAACCAGGCGAACCTGTTGGGCGTCACCCAGCGCCCGGCGTCCACGACCGCGTTCTCCGAGAGGGCCAGGGTCGCGGCCTGGAAGGAGATTCCGTCCTGGGCCCTGGTGGGACGGCAGGACATGACCATCAACCCGCGGCAGGAGCGCTTCGAGGCCGAACGGGCCCACTCCCACACGCAGGAGATCGACTCCTGCCACGTGTCCCTCATCGCCCGCCCCGACGCCGTGGCCGGCCTGATCCTCCAGGGTGCCACCGCGGCCGCGGGCGGCTCCTGACATCGATGCAGCGGTCAAGCGGTTGGCCGCCGACGGACGCCCCGCCACCGACGAGCCGCTCGCCCGTCTCTCCCCTGCTCCAGCACGACCACATCAACTTCGTCCCCGGCCACTCCGCCTTCGCCCGGCCCGTGACAAGCCGGGCACGGTGCACCAGACGCTGGGCAGGGCGCCTACGCGAGGCGATCCAGCGCACGGGCCGGGCCCTGGCGGACGAAGCCCCACCCGTCCACGAGGACATCGCGCTGGCAACGGAGCGGCCGCCGAGCCCACTTCGGTGCCCGAACTCTCGGCCGACGCGGCTTCCGTGCGTCGGCACGGGGACGGGATCGCGGCGGTGCTCTCCATGGTCGCGCGGGATCTGATCGAGCTCTGCCACTCGGAACACCGCACACGCGTCCGCATCTGCGGAAACCCCGCGTGCGGCACACCGTTCGTCGACACCTCCCGCGCGGGCGCCCGCCGCTGGTGCTCGATGAAGACCTGCGGCGCCCTCGTCAAGAAGCGCGCCTACCGGGCCAGGGCGCAAACACCCGCCGACGGCGAGCAGGCCCGCCCCAGGGGTTGATCACCAAGGTGGAAGCCGCACCGGCCCACCATCGATCGTGACGGCGGCCGGACGGAAGTGACGGCGGCCCCGCCGGGCCGGCGGGCCGCCTCCGGGCACGGCGCCCGGGGACACTGAGCCGGATGCGTCCGTCGTGCAGGCACAGCCCGGCGTGAACCTCTTCCACACGGACCGGGGCGCGTGAAGGATCTCGTCTCTGCACCATGTGCGCGCCCGGGGCTCCGCTCTCCCGTCGGGCGGTCCGCCAGAACCAGCTGCGTGGAACGGCCGAATGCGAGCCGTCGTCGATGCACTCGCGCTGGGTGCAGTCGGACGCCTTCCCCTGTGGCCGGCCGTGCTCGCCGCGCGACGGGCCGCTCAGGCGTCGGCTCCGGAAAGGCTTTCCGAGACCGCTTCGGCGAACGACGCGATCACTTCGTTGTCCCGGCTCGGCACCCATACCACCGAGGTCAGCCACGCAAGCGGCGCCCCCTCCAGCGGACGCCACACCAGACCGTCGATGAGCGGGGTGACCGGGGCCTCGTTGAGGTGGACGCCGCGACCCGCGAGTACCAGCCCGTGCACGAAGTGGGGGTTGCGCGCGTGTCTGATCGATCCGGGCAGGAATCCCTCGTCCCGGCAGATGGTGAGCATGTGGTCGTAGAGGCGCGGCGCCATCGCACGCGGGAAGATCACCAGTGGCGTCCCGTCGAGGTCCCTCAGCCGGACCGCACCGCCACCCGTTGCCGCGGCATGGTCCGACCGCAGCACGACGCCCAGTTCGCGCCGCACCACGGGACCCGATTCCAGGCCCACCGTGTCCGACGGGTGCCGGACCACCCCCGCGTCCAGTTCGCCCTCGCGCAGCCGGGCCAACTGCTCGTCCGTGGTGAGCTCATGGAGGTCGAGCAGCACATCGGGCACCCGGTCGGCGAAGCCGACGGTGAGATTCCGCAGCACCGTCGGGCCGGTGTCCGGCGGTACGCCGACCCGCAGCACGCCTGCCTCGCCGGGCCGGATCCTGCGCATCGCCTCGCGCGCGGTGTCCACCCCGGCGAGTACCGGCCGCACATGCTCGAGGAGCAGTGCCCCGGCCTCGGTCAGCTGGACGCGGTGCCGCGTCCGGTCGAAGAGCCGTACCCCGAGTTCGCGCTCCAGGTCGCGGATGCGCTGCGACAGAGGCGGCTGGGCCATGTGCAGGCGTTCCGCCGCACGGCCGAAATGCAGTTCCTCGGCAAGGACGGCGAAGTAGCGCAGGTGGCGGAGCTCCATGAGCGGACCATATCGCTCCGATATCACCGCCAGTCCCGATTGGTGTTGGCCAGCTCACATCCCCGCCTGTTTGCATGACTGCTCACGGGACGCCCGCTCACGGACATCCGCCCGTAACCCCGCTTCCCTTCGGCTCCATCACCTCCTTCCCCCCTGCCCATCCCGAGAAAGGCATGCCCTCATGACCGAGAAGAGCACCGTCGTCGTCACCCGGCACCCGGTGACGGCCACGACCGCCGATGTCTACGTCGCCGAGGTCACCCTCAACCGCCCCGACAAGCTCAACGCCTGGACCGGCGGGATGCGGAGCCGACTGGTCGCGGCACTCGACGCGCTGCGGGCGGACGAGCAGTGCCGCGCGGTCGTTCTCACCGGCGCCGGCCGCGCGTTCTGCGCCGGTCAGGACCTCGCCGAGACCGCGGCGATCGACCCCGACGACCACGCGGCCGCCGAGGCATGGATCGACGACTTCGGCCGGCTTTTCCGCGTCGTACGCAGCCTGGACAAGCCGGTCGTCGCCGCCGTCAACGGCGTCGCGGCGGGCTCGGGCTTCCAGTTCGCACTGCTCGCCGACTTCCGCATCGGCCACGCCGCGGTCCGGATGGGGCAGCCGGAAGTGCTGTCCGGCATCCCCAGCATCACCGGCATCTGGGCGATGCGGGGCATCCTCGGCCGGGCGAAGACCGCCGAGTTCGCGCTCGGTGGCCGCCTCGTCGACGGCACCGAGGCCGAGCGGCTCGGTCTCCTCACACGTCTCGTCGCACAGGACGAGGTCAAGTCGGAAGCACTGGCCGAGGCAGCCCGCCTGGCCGAACTCCCGCCCGGCGCGGTCGCGCTCACGAAGGGGCGGCTGCGCGAACTGGACGACGCGGACCTCGACGACGCGATCGAGACAGCCAAGAAGGTGCACACCGCCGCGTATGCCACGGGCGAGCCCCAGCGCGAGATGGCCCGCTTCCTGGCCGGCCGCCGCCGCTGAGTCCGCCGCATCCGCGCCCCGCCCCCTCGTCCTCAGGAGAGAAACCCTCAATGACCACCAGCGTCACGCCGCACACCGGCGCGGCCTCCGACGGCGAAGGTGCCTACCGCCGTCTCGTCGAAGAGCACCGGTGGACCGTCCCCGAGCGCTACAACATGGCCGCCGACGTCGCCGACCGCCATCCCGGCGACCGGCTCGCGCTCGTCTTCGAGGACCACACCGGTCACCGCGAAGAGGTCGTCTGGCAGCAGATCCAGGACCGCTCCCGGCAGATCGCCGCCCATCTGCACGCGCTCGGGGTACGCAAGGGCGACCGGGTGGCAGTGCTGCTCCCCCAGCGCCCCGACACCCCGGCGACGTACCTCGGTGTGCTGCGCACCGGCGCCGTCCTGGTGACGATGTCGCTGCTGTGGGCCGACGACCCCATTCGCTACCGGCTGGCCGATTCCGGCGCCACCGTTCTGATCACCGAGACCTCCGCCGTCGACCGCGCCGCCGGTTTCGGTGGCACAGTCGTGAACGTCGACGACCCGGCCATCAGCGCGCTGCCCCCGGTGTACACCACGGCCGACACCGCCCCGGACGACCCGGCGCTGATCTTCTACACCTCGGGCACCACAGGTGCCGCCAAGGGCATTGTGCATGCCCACCGCACCCTGCTCGGGCACAACGAATTCCGTTACTGCCACGATCTGCGACCGGGCGACGTGTTCTACGGAGCCGGTGACTGGGCCTGGTCCATGGCCAAACTGATGGGCCCGCTCCGTGCGGGCGCCGTGCACCTCGTGTACCGGCCGGCCGGCGGCTTCGACCCCGCCGGGCTGCTGGCGGCCATGTCCCGTAACAAGGTGACAACGGCCCTGGTCAACCCAACATTCCTCCGTAAAATGATGCAGGACGTCCCGGATGCGGGCAGTCGTCGTCCCCAGTCGCTGCGGGTGGTGTGCTCTTCGAACGAGCCGCTCACCCCAGACCTCATCGAGTGGTTCCGTGCTCAGTTCGGCGTCACCCTGCTGGACTACTACGGGTCCACGGAGTCGTATCCGCTGCTCGGCAATTTCCCCGGTGTGCCGGTCAAGCCCGGTTCGATGGGCCGCCCTCTTCCCGGCTGGGACGTGGCGCTGCTGGACTCCGACGACCACGAGGTGCCGGTCGGACAGCCCGGCGAGATCTGTTTGCGCGCCGGATCCAACCCGCAGTTCCCGCTGGGCTACTGGAATCGCCCCGAGGCATCGGCCGAGGCGTTCGGGGGCACGTGGTACCGCACGAAGGACCAGGCCGTCATGGACGAGGACGGGTACTTCTGGTTCCTCGGCCGGACCGACGACGTCATCAAGACGTCCGGCTACCGTGTGGGGCCGTACGAAGTGGAGGCCGTGCTGCGCGGTCACCCCGCGGTCGCCGACGCCGGAGTGGTCGGCGTCCCCGACCCGGTTCGTGGGCAGGCCGTCAAGGCCTGGATCGAGCTCAACCCCGGCTACGAACCGGACGAGGCCCTGGCACAGGCCATCACCCGCTTCGCCCGCGCCGCCCACTCCCGTTTCGCCTATCCGCGCCTGATCGAGTTCGTCGAAGAACTGCCTCGATCAGCCACCGGAAAGATCCAGCGAGCTGCTCTTCGCGCCCGAGACCTGAGCCCTGCCGGGCCCGACGTCGCGGCACCATCCCGGAAGGACGGACGGACATGACGACCGACACCAGTGCTGCGGTGTCCGCACCCCGGTCGGCGAGACCCGTGGAGCCCGAAACCGCCGTCACCCCGGGCGTGCGCCGCAAGGTGGCCACGGCGACGGCCATCGGCAACTTCGTGGAGTGGTTCGACTCGGGGGCGTACGCCATCATGTCCGCGACCATCGCCGGGCTCTTCTTCCCCCAGTACGACAAGACCGCGGCGCTCCTCGCCACCTGGGCCGTCTTCGCCGGCGGCTTCATCGCCCGCCCTCTCGGCGCCGCGTTCTTCGGCCGCTACGGCGACCGCATCGGGCGCAACCGCATGCTCGCGCTGAGCGTGCTGTGCATGAGCGGTTCGACCCTGCTCATCGGTCTGCTGCCCAGCTACGCGACGCTCGGCATCGCAGCCCCGGTCCTGCTCTTCCTGCTGAGGGCCATGCAGGGCTTCTCCACGGGTGGCGAGTACACCGGGGCCTCGGCGTTCATCATGGAGTACGCCCCCGAGGGGCGCAGGGCCCGCTATGCCAGCGTGGTGCCGCTCACCGTCGGACTGGCCTCCGTCGCCGGTGCGTCGACCGGCCTGCTGATCACCTCCTTGCTCGACGAAGCGGCGCTGAACAGCTGGGGCTGGCGCGTTCCGTTCCTGCTCGCCGGGCCGCTCGGCCTCATCGGCCTGTATCTGCGCAGCCGTATCCAGGACACTCCGGTCTTCCGGGCGCTGGAGAAGGACGACGTGGTGCAGAAGGCGCCGCTGCGCGAGGCATGGCGGGTCTGCCGACGGCAGGTGATGACGCTCTTCGGCTACAGCATCACCAACGCCGTCGGGTATTACCTGATGAGCAGCTACATGATCGCCTACATGTCCGAAGAGGTCGGGTACACCAAGTCGCAGGCCATGCTGACCAGCATGGTGGCGATGCTCGTGTACAGCCTGGCATGCCCGCTGATGGCCGCTGCCAGCGACCGGTTCGGCCGCAAGCCGATGCTGCTCATCGCGTGCGGCGGCTTCACCGTGGCCACCTTGCCCGCATTCTGGCTGATCGGTGAGGGGCTGACGGGCGCGATCGTCGGCACGGCGCTGCTGGCCGCGCTGGTCGCGGTGATCGGTACCTCCAATGTGCCCGCGATGGTCGAGATGTTCCCCGGCCAGCTCCGGGCGAGCGGTTCGGCCATCGGCTACACCGCCGCGTACGTCCTCTTCGGCGGCACCGCACCCTTCGTCGCAACCGGTCTGGTGTCCCTCGGCGGCACTCCTCTGGCGCCCGGCTTCTACCTGATGGGGCTGGGGCTGGTGTCCGCGCTGGTGGTGCTCTTCTCCTTCCGGGAGACGCGGCACCTTCCGCTGACACGCACCACCGTGCTCGAAAAGTAGTGCCCGTACCGACGAACGGTGGCGGTCGTCCCGGGAGCTCCGGGACGACCGCCACTGGTCCCCCATCGCCGCTTCGTGGCCCTGTTGTGGACGGCCTCCGGACTTCGGGGCCGCACGTCTCCCCCTCCTGCTGCCGGCGATCCGGGGGCGTCACCGGGTCCGAGGCATCGACGGGCCGTTGACGACGGGACTTGAGCACCGGCTTCGCCGGGCTGGAAGAACTCTCCGTCCTGTGGACCGCGTGGAGGGGCCCGCACGTGGTCGACACCGGCGGGATCGGCTTCTCCTCGGGCTGGGCGTCGGCAAGGGATCGCAGAACTCCAGGCCGAGCGAGGAATCGTCCCGGCGGTCGTCGGCCGGCCGGCCCGGGTCGAGGCACTGCCGCGGGCGCAAGGAACACGGGCCGCCCGGCCGCCCATCCGGGGCGTCGATACGCCCGGGGGTACCTGGGCTATGGTGTCGAGACCGAGGGACGGGGAGCGGCGATGCATCGCAAGCGGCACGGTGCCATGGGAGCCGCCCTCGCGCTGCTGACGCTGCTGGCCGCGCTGTTCTGCGCCACGACCGCCTCCCCGCCCGCGTTCCGGGCGACGCTTTCCTCGACGGCTGCCGACCTGCACATGGCGCCACGTCACGAGACGCTGGACGACGCCGGTCACGACGCACCTGTCTCCGAAGGAAAGGCGTCGTGCCTGAAGAAGGTTCAGCCGAAGCAGGAGCACCTGCGGTTCGGTGCGCTGTTCGAGCGTGCTCTGCCGGCGCAGACCGATGACATGACACCTCCGGTGCGGGGCCCCGGGCACGCGGGGGTCCGGTACCTCGGGCCGAGACCGTCTCCTCCCGACCTCACCGAACTCTCCGTACGGCGGGTGTAGACCCGCGCGTTGTTTCCGCGCGTCCCTGTCACCCCGTTCAACCGGAAGAGTCGTTCGTTGTCCGTCTCCCGCTCCCCCCGTGCGGCGTGGGCCGCCCTGCGCTGCTGGCCCCGTCGCCGATATGCCGTTCTGGCGGCGGCCACGCCAGTGGCCGTCCTGGTCCTGGGTGTGCCCACCGCCCTCATCCCGACCCCGCTGTTCTCCCGCTCGGTGCCACCGGTGTGGTGGAACTACCCGGTGCTCGTCCTCGCCGGCGTGCTGTCGGCCGTGGTGTTCGCCACCTATGTACGAACCCGGCCCGTCTCGCGCCGTGACGACGCAACCGGGCGTTCGCTCGGGTCGGTCGGCGCGGTGCTGTCCTTCCTCGCCGTCGGCTGCCCCGTCTGCAACAAGGTGGTCCTGCTCCTGTTGGGGGCCTCGGGCGCGCTGAGTTACTGGGCGCCCCTGCAGCCCGCGATCGCGGTGCTCTCCCTCGTCCTGCTGGCCGAAGCCGCCCTGCGACGCCTGGCCGCCGAGACGGCCTGTCCCGTGCGGCCCGCTGTCTGACCACCGCTTTCCCTCCTTCGCGCATCCCGCTTCGAAGGTACTGGGCGGACACTGGGCGGCGGCCTTCCCGGGCCGCCCGCGCACCGCGCCCGCCGCCCCACCACGCGTGGCCGACACCAGCCGGACGCGGAGGAGAAGGCCGGGCGGGCACAGTGCCACAAGCCCGGCGTGACCAGCAGGGCCACGGGGCGGCAGTCGCCTTCACCGGCGAAGTGGAGCGAGGTCCGCGCGTGCCTGGTCAAGACGAACGTACCGTCCGGACCGGCGACATCGGCGAGCCCGCCCGTGCCTGCCCCGAGCGGAAGGAGTGCTGCCCGCCGACGACGGTCGTCCTGGAACCGTCCGGGAGGATCACCTCGGCCTCGACACCCTCCGGAACCACGACACGGATCTCGACCTCGTCCCGCACTCGGCGCCAGTGGGACTCGACCCGGCCGTGCGGCGTCTCCAGGCTGCCGCCCGCCCAGTCGAGTCCGGCTCCGGGCGTCGGGGCGAGTCGGACACGCGCGTATCCCGGCGCGGCGGGCTGGATCCCGGCGACGACCTTGTAGAGCCAGTCGGCGACGGCACCGAGGGCGTAGTGGTTGAAGCTCGTCATCTCCCCCGGGTTGATCGAGCCGTCGGCGAGCATCGAATCCCACCGCTCCCAGATCGTTGTCGCGCCCATCGTCACGGGATACAGCCAGGACGGACATCCCGTCTCCAGCAGGAGCCGGTAGGCGTCGTCGACGTGGCCCGTCCCGGACAGGGCCCAGGTGACGAAGGGTGTACCGGCGAACCCCGTGGTGACGAGGTAGTCCCGCTCGCGGACGACCTCGGCGAGCCGGTCACCGGCGGCCGCTCGGGCCCCGCCGTCGAGCAGGCCGAAGCAGATCGCCAGGGCGTAGACCGTCGCGCAGTCGGAGCGGATGCGGCCGGTCTCCTCGACGTAGTGCCGCCGGAACGCCTCCTTGGTGCGGCGGGCCAGCTCCTCCCAGCGGGCGGCGTCGGCCTCCTCGCCGATGACGCGCGCGGTCTCGGCGGCGAAGGACGCCGAGCGGTAGAGACACGCGGTGGCGACGACGCCGGCGTCGGCCTTGGCGGCCCACGGCTCGTGCGGCGAGGCGTCCGGGTCGAGCCAGTCGCCGAACTGGAATCCCTCGTCCCACAGGCCGTTCTCCGAGATGCGCGGAAGAACCGACTCCAGGTGGAGCACCATGCCCGGATAGTGCGCCGCGAGCCGCTCGCGGTCTCCGTAGGCTTCCCAGAGCGCCTGGGGGACCCAGACCGCAGCGTCGCCCCAGACGGCGGTGGGCCCGTTCCAGCGGTCGAACATCTCCGCCCGAGGGAAGTGCGCGTGTTTGAGTGCGTCGGGAACGACGTGCGGGACGCCGTCGGCTCCGGAGTGACGGGTCTCCTCGGCGAGGTCGAGCAGCCATCGGTGGAGGAAGCCGGACGTGTCGAACTGGAAGGACGCCGTGGCGGCATAGGCGGCGATGTCGCCGGTCCAGCCGAGCCGCTCGTCCCGTTGCGGACAGTCGGTCGGGACATGGAGGAAGTTGCCCCTCTGGCCCCACACCGAGTTCTCGACGAGCCGGTTGACGAGGTCGTGCGAGCACGCGAAGGTGCCGATGCGTGCCATGTCCGAGTGGACGACGACCGCCTCGATGGCGTCCGGTGCGAGCTCCCCCGGATGTCCGGTGACCTCGGCGTAGCGGAACCCGTGGAACGTGAGGGACGGTTCGAACTCGTCGGCGCCGCCGGAGAGCACGAAGGTGTCGGTGGCTCTGGCGGCACGAAGCGGCCGGGTGCCGAGTTCGTCGTTCTCGAGGACCTCGGCGTGCCGGACCACGATTTCCGTGCCGGCCGGTCCCTCGGCGCGCAGTCGGATCCAGCCGACGAGGTTCTGGCCGAAGTCGACGAGGGTCCTGCCCTGCGGTGAGGTCCACACCCGCTGTGGCCGCAGCACCTCGTGCCGTGTCGCGAGCGGGCCGACCTGAGGGACGAGGGACGAGCGGTCGAAGCCGATCTCACGGACCCGGAGCGGTTCACCGGTGCCGCGGAGCCGCGCATCGATCCGCTCGCCGTTGTAGAGGCTGTTCTCGACGATCTCGCTCGTGCGCGCCGACCATGAGGAATTCGTCGGAACCGACTGCACGTGCCCGTCGGCGAAGGTGATCCTGAGCTCGCCGACGAAGCCGATGTCCTCGCCGTAGTTGGCGTTCGCGCCCTCGAAGCAGAGATCGCCGCGCCACCAGCCATTGCCGAGAAGCACCGAGAGGTCGACCCGGTCGTCTTCGGCCGCCGGGGGCCGCTCCCCCTTCTGCGCGGCGCCGTCCGTACCGCGCAGAAGGGGGGTCACGTCGAACTCCTGAACCTGCAACCGCCATTCGTAGGCCGTCCAGCCCGGGTTGAGAACGGAGTCGGAGACCGGACGTCCGTCGACGCGCGCCTCGTAGACACCGTGGGCGGTCGCCCACAGCCGGGCCTCGGCCACCTGCGCACGGGGACCGTCGAGAGTGACGGTCCGGTGGAGGACGACTGCGGCGACGCGGTCGCTGCCGGCGGTGATCATCATGGCGGTGTCGAGCACGGTGGTGACTCCGGTTCGGGGTGCTGGCGTGGTCGCGGGGCGGAGCGGACTGGTCCGGTCAGACGTACGGCGGGCTGACCGGCCGGTCGGCGCGGTCGGGGTCTGCGGCACGGTCCGCGTCGGTCTCGCCCTCGGTGTCGAACTCGTTGCGCGCCTGGTTCCGGAAGGTGAGCCAGGCGACCCCGAGGCCGACGGCGACGGTGAGGAACAGACCGGTGTAGGTCAGGCGCGGGTTGTACTCGACGAGCGCCGGCGTGAAGATCGCCAGGGTGGCGGCGAAGACCCGGGAGGCCGCGATGATGGTGCCCTGGGCGGTGGACCGCAGCATCGTCGGGAACGACTCCTGCGTCCAGACCTTCATGATCCCTTCGAAGGCGAGCGAGCCGCCGGCGATGCTGAGCGTCATCGTCAGAACGAGGGTGGTCAGGCTGAACCCGAAGACGGCGGGGATGGCGTAGGCGGAGACGAACAGGACCGCGCCGATCCCGAAGAGGGTCATCCGGTGGCGGGTCCCGACCAGCTTCATGAACAGCGCGCCGCCGATGAGGCCGAGCGGGAAGGTCAGCAGCCCGAGCCGCGAGTTGAGTTCGACGCTGATCCCGACGACGTTGACCGCTATGTACGTGCCGAACATCCCGCCCGTGCTGGCCGCGAGGTTGGTCAGACAGTAGAAGACGAGCAGCGCGATGAACGGCTTGGCATAGGGGGTCTTGAAGAGTTCGGCGAAGTGCACACGCTCGGCGCGGTTCGTCGCGATCCCGCGGCGGCGCTCGTCACGGGCCTTGAGCCAGTACGGCGACTCGGGAATCCCGAGCCTGAGCAGCAGGAGGAGCAGGGCGACGACGACGATGTGGCCGTACATGATCTGCCCGCCGAGCCGACCGAGGTGGCTGGCGAAGGACGCGATGAGGGTCGTCGCGAGGATGCCGATGCCCCAGAGCAGATTGGACAGGCCCAGCAGGGCGCCCCGGTTCTTGTCGGTCGCCGCCTCGGAGATCGTGGCGAGCGAGACCGGCAGGTCGGCACCCGTGCCGAGCCCCACGAGCACGACACCCGTCAGCAGGATCGGGAAGGCCGTTCCGAAGACCATCATTCCGGAGCCGACGGCGATCATCGCCATCGTCGCGGTGAAGACGGTCCGGCGGCCGATGGCGTCACCCAGCCTGCCACCGACGAGGGCACCGATCGCGATGCAGAAGGTGAGGACTCCCGAGAGCCAGCCGAACTCGCTGCCGCTCAGGCCGATCGAGTCCTGGTAGATGACGAGCGCGATGCCGTTCGACACGATTGCTGCGGCGTCGATGTACGAGGCCATCCCCGAGACGATGCCCACCCACCACGGGTTGGGCATCTTTGCGGTACCGGCGACTGGCAGGGCCATAACGGTTCCCCTTCGAACTGTTGATGGTCGAATCCGCAGATTGAATCGACTCAATCGAAAGGTAAACGGCTTATGAATCGATCCACAAGAGGTTTCGGCCACATTTCTCAGGGCCTGCGAACCTCGGGGCTGTCGTGATTCGATCGGCTCTCCGGCCATCTGCGACGCCTGGCGCCGCTGCGCACCCCTGGGCCGCACGACGACGGGCTCGCCGCTGAAGGAGCTCGCGATCGACCGCCCCGCACCGCTCTCACCTGCGGCTTTGAGTTGATCGACACCGCTCGCCACCGAGTGAGGTGCGGCGCGCCCGGTGGAGAGGGTGGGCGGGGGAACGTACCGGAGACACCGTCAGCACCGTTGAGCGTGCGGGCACACAGCGGAACCACCGGGCGATGACGAGGGTACGGCCACACCCGGGCGCGCCCTGCGGTGCCCCGCCCGGCTCGTCCGGCCCCACTCCGGTGGCCAGAAGCAGCCACCGCCTTCGATCCGCGAGCCGCGGCCATGGCATTGTGAGCGGAGCCGTGGTATATGGGCGTCAGCCCGGGACGGGACCCGGGCCGCGCCCTGCTGCCCCCCGCCCGGCTCGTGACGCCCGGCCTGCCCGCGCACCGCCCCGCCGGAGCCGTCCGCGTACACCGGGAACCCGCAGCCGCCCACGTACACCGCGCGTGGACGAGCCCCCTCCGCGCACCGACACACCGACACAGGCTGGACGTCGTCGGCCATACCTTCAGGTCGTACGGAGGACGTCGTGGAGACCGGCTACCTGGACTCCGTGTCCGCGCTCGGCCCGCGGTCCGGGGAAACCGCGGCCGTGGACTCGCGCACGACCAGTTCGGGCGAGAAGACCACCTGCCTGGGCTCGCCCGACCCGAGCAGGAGACCGGCCGCCTCCCAGCCCATCCGGTACATCGGCTGTCGGACCGATGTGAGCGGTACGGCGAGCTCACCGGCGAAGGACACGTCGTCGTAGCCGACGACGGACAGCCGTCCCGGAACGGCGATGCCGGATTCGCGGGCCCGGCGCAGCGCGCCGAGCGCGACGAGGTCGTTGACGCAGAAGACGGCCGTCACATCCGTCGCGAGAAGTTCACGCATGGCCTCGTAGCCGCGGGACGAGTCGAGCGACTCGATCCGCACCTCGACGAGGTCCGATTCCGGGTCGCCGCCCGCGGCCTCGACCGCCGCTCGGGCGCCGGCGCGCCGGTCGCGGCACTGCTGGATGTCGTGCGACCCGTTGATGAAGCCGATCCGCGTGTGCCCGAGGCCGAGCAGATGCTCCACCGCGGCGCGCGCCCCCTCCACGTCGTCCCCCGCCACGGCGTCGAGGTCCCTGCCCTTGGGCTGGTGGTCGAGGAGCACGACACGCGTGCCGTGGTCGACGAGGATGCCGATGTTGTCGCGGGTGCCTCGTGACGGGGTGAGCATCACACCCTGGAGGCGCTGCTGCGCGAACTGTTCGAGGATCCTGCGCTCACGTGCCGGGTCGGCGTCCGAACTGCTGAGGACCATGGTGAGCCCGGCCTCGACGAGCCGGTCCTCGGCGCCGCGCGCCATCTCGGTGAAGAAGGGGTTCGCGATGTCGAGGACGAGGACACCCGCCGTCCGGGAGGCGCCCTCGCGCAGCTGGCGGGCGGATGCGTTGGGGACGAAGCCGAGCCGACGGATGGCGTCCTCCACACGGGACCGCGTCCGTTCGGCGACGATGTGCGGCCGGTTGAGGACGTTCGACACCGTCCCGACGGACACGCCCGCATGGCGCGCGACATCGCCGATGCGCACCGATTCGGCAGAAACCGTCACGACCCCCTCCTGACCAAACGCTTGCGATCAGTATAGGGGGCGTGTTTGAATCGATTCATAACCTCTCGCAAGGAAGATGACATGGTCGATTTCGCCGACGTCACACCGCGCCTGTCCCAGCTCGCGATCGAGCTTCCCTCCTGGGCCTTCGGAAACTCCGGCACCCGCTTCAAGGTCTTCGGCGCCCCCGGCACGCCACGCACCGTCCGGGAGAAGATCGCCGACGCCGCGACCGTCCACCGGTTCACCGGACTCGCCCCCACGGTGGCACTGCACATCCCGTGGGACACGGTCGACGACTTCGGCGCGCTCCGCGCCCACGCCGAGGAGCAGGGCGTCGCGCTCGGCACGATCAACAGCAACACCTTCCAGGACGACGACTTCAAGCTCGGCAGTCTCACCCACTCCGACCCGAAGGTGCGCCGCAAGGCGGTCGACCATCACCTCGCCTGTATCGAGGTGATGAACGAGACCGGCTCCCGCGACCTCAAGATCTGGCTCGCCGACGGCACCAACTACCCCGGCCAGGGGGACATCCGGGCACGCCAGGAATGGCTGGCCGAAGGGCTGGCGGACATCTATGCCCAACTCTCCGGCGACCAGCGGCTGGTGCTGGAGTACAAGTTCTTCGAGCCGGCGTTCTACCACACCGACGTGCCGGACTGGGGCACGTCGTACGCGCACTGCGTCGCCCTCGGCGAGCGGGCGGTGGTCTGCCTCGACACCGGGCACCACGCGCCGGGCACGAACATCGAGTTCATCGTCGCCCAGCTCCTGCGGCTCGGGAAGCTCGGCTCGTTCGACTTCAACAGCCGCTTCTACGCCGACGACGACCTGATCGTCGGCGCAGCCGATCCCTTCCAGCTGTTCCGGATCCTCGTCGAGGTCGTCCGGGGCGGCGGCTACGGGCCCGGCTCGGACGTCGCGCTCATGCTCGACCAGTGTCACAACATCGAGCAGCGGATCCCGGGACAGATCCGGTCCGTGCTCAACGTGCAGGAGATGACCGCCCGCGCGCTGCTCCTCGACACCGAGGCGCTCGACGCGGCGCGCACCGCAGGCGACGTCCTGCTCGCCCACGAGATCTTCACCGACGCGTTCTACACCGACGTACGACGTGACCTCGCCGACTGGCGCGAATCCCGCGGCCTCCCGGCCGACCCGATGCGGGCCTACCTCGCCTCCGGCTACCAGCAGCAGATCGAGGCGGACCGGGTCGGCGGTCGCCAGGCAGGATGGAACTGACGTGAACAACACCGTCGTCGAGGCACTGATCAGCCGCTCGAACCGGCTCGGCAGCGACCCGAGGAACACCAATTACGCCGGCGGCAACACCTCCGCCAAGGGCACCGAGAACGATCCGGTCACCGGTGAGCCGGTCGAGCTGCTGTGGGTGAAGGGGTCCGGCGGCGACCTCGGCACACTGACCGGATCCGGGCTGGCAGTGCTGCGCCTGGACCGGATGCGCGCACTCGTCGGCGTCTACCCCGGTGTCGAGCGCGAGGACGAGATGGCCGCCGCGTTCGACTACTGCCTGCACGGCAAGGGGGGTGCTGCCCCGTCGATCGACACCGCCATGCACGGCCTCGTCGACGCGGCGCACATCGACCACCTGCACCCCGACTCCGGCATCGCGATCGCCACCGCCGCCGACGGCGAGGAGCTCACCGGGAAGATCTTCGGCGACCGGGTCGTCTGGGTGCCCTGGCGTCGCCCCGGATTCCAACTCGGTCTCGACATCGCCCGGGTCCGGCGGGACAACCCGCAGGCGATCGGGGTGGTGCTCGGTGGCCACGGCATCACCGCCTGGGGCGACAGTTCGGAGGAGTCCGAGCGCAACTCGCTGTGGATCATCAACACCGCGGCCGCGTACATCGCCGAGCACGGCAGGCCCGAGCCCTTCGGACCGGCACTGGACGGGTACGGCGCCCTGCCGGACGACGAGCGCCGGGCGAAGGCCGCGGCGCTCGCCCCGGCCATCCGGGGAATCGCCTCGCAGGACCGGCCGATGGTCGGCCACTTCACCGACTCCGACGTGGTTCTCGACTTCCTGGCCCACGCGGAGCACCCGCGACTGGCGAAGCTGGGCACCAGCTGTCCCGACCACTTCCTGCGTACCAAGGTCGAGCCACTGGTCCTCGACCTGCCGGCGACCGCCTCGGTGGAGGAGTCGATCGCGCGGCTCAAGGAGCTGCACGTCGCCTACCGCGCGGACTACCGGTCCTACTACGAGCGGCACGCCACCGAGGACTCGCCCGCGATCCGCGGCGCGGACCCGCTGATCGTGCTCGTACCGGGCATCGGCATGTTCAGCTTCGGCAAGGACAAGCAGACCGCCCGGGTGGCCGGCGAGTTCTATGTGAACGCGATCAACGTCATGCGCGGCGCCGAGGGCCTGTCGACGTACTCCCCCATCGACGAGGCCGAGAAGTTCCGTATCGAGTACTGGGCGCTGGAGGAGGCGAAGCTGCGGCGCATGCCGGAGCCCAAGCCGCTCGCCACCCGGATCGCACTGGTCACGGGCGCCGCCTCCGGCATCGGCAAGGCGACCGCGAAGCGGCTCGCCGCGGAGGGCGCCTGCGTGGTGATCGCCGACCTCGACCTGGCGAAGGCCGAGGCCGCCGCGGCGGAGATCGGCGGCCCGGACGTCGCCGTCGGGGTGGCCGCGGACGTCTCCGACGAGGCGGCCGTGCGGGCGATGACCGACGCGGCGGTACTCGCCTTCGGCGGCCTCGATCTGGTCGTGAACAACGCGGGTCTGTCGCTGTCGAAGTCGCTGCTGGAGACCACCGAGCGGGACTGGGACCTTCAGCACGACGTGATGGCCAAGGGCTCGTTCCTGGTTTCGAAGGCGGCCGCGAAGGTGCTGATCGACCAGGGGATGGGCGGAGACGTCGTCTACATCTCCTCGAAGAACTCGGTCTTCGCCGGGCCCAACAACATCGCCTACTCCGCGGCCAAGGCCGACCAGGCGCACCAGGTCCGGCTGCTGGCGGCCGAACTCGGGCAGCACGGCATCCGGGTCAACGGCGTCAACCCCGACGGCGTGGTCCAGGGCTCCGGCATCTTCGCCGGCGGCTGGGGCGCCAAGCGGGCGGCGGTGTACGGCGTGGAGGAGCAGGACCTGGGCAAGTTCTACGCCCAGCGCACGCTGCTCAAGCGGGAGGTCCTGCCGGAGCACGTCGCCAACGCGGTCTTCGTGCTCTGCGGTCCGGACATGACCCACACCACCGGTCTGCACGTGCCCGTCGACGCGGGCGTGGCAGCGGGCTTCCTCCGATGACCTCGGTGCGGGTCGCGGCGGTCGACCTCGGCGCGACCTCCGGACGGGTGATCGCCGCCGAGGCGGGCCCCGGCCTGCTCCACCTCGATGAGGTGCACCGGTTCCCCAACGATCCGGTGCGCACCTCCGACGGGCTGCACTGGAATCTGCTGGAGCTGTACCGCCAGGCGCTGGCCGGCCTCCAGCGGGCGCATCGGACCGGCGGCGGGCTGGCCGGTGTCGCCATCGACTCCTGGGCGGTGGACTACGGTCTGTTCCGGGACGGCCGGCTGCTCGGTGTTCCGTTCCACTACCGCGACGAGGTGCGCGGGGCGACGGGTGTCGAGCGGGTGCACGCGGCGCTGCCGCACGCCGAGTTGTTCGCCCGCAACGGCCTGCAGTTCCTGCCGTTCAACACGGTGTACCAACTGGCCGCCGACCCGTGGGCCGAACTCGCCGACCGCATGCTGCTGGTGCCGGACCTGCTCGGCCGGTGGCTGACCGGTGCGGAGGCGACCGAGCGGACCAACGCGTCCACCACCGGGCTGCTCGATGTCCGCACCGGTGAGTGGGACCGCGAGCTGGCCGACCGGCTCGGGCTGCCGCAGCGGGTGCTCGGCGAACTGGTCGACCCGGGCACGAGGATCGGCGCACTGCGGGGTGACCTCGCCCGCGCGCTCGATCTGCCCGAGCTGCCGGTCACGACGGTGGGCTCCCATGACACGGCCTCGGCCGTGGTGGGTGTGCCGATGACCGGGCCCGGCGCGGCGTACATCTCCTGCGGCACCTGGGGGCTGGTCGGCGTGGAACTCGCCGAGCCGGTGCTCACCGAGGCGGCGCGCGCGGCGAACTTCACCAACGAGGGCGGTGTGGACGGCCGGATCCGCTTCCTCACCAACGTCATGGGTCTGTGGCTGCTCAGCGAGAGCATGCGCTGGTGGGCGCGGGACGGCGGACCGGTGTCGCTCACCGATCTGCTGGCCGCGGCCGCCCGGCTCCCCGGGGGTGTCGAGGTGTTCGACGTCCAGGACCCGCGGTTCCTCGCCCCCGGCGACCTGCCGGTGCGCATCGCGCAGTGGTACGACGAGCGCGGGCTGTCGGCGCCCACGGACCGGCCGTCCCTGGTCCGTGCTGTCGTGGAGAGTCTCGCGCAGGCGTTCACCGACGCCGTCGAGCGCACCCAGGAGCTGTCCGGTGAGCGGATCGACCGGATCCACGTCGTCGGCGGTGGCTCGCTCAACGTGCTGCTGTGCCAACGTCTGGCCGACCGGTCGGGCCGCAAGGTGCTGGCCGGTCCCGTCGAGGCCACCGCGCTCGGCAACGTGCTGGTGCAGGCGCGGACGGCAGGCGCCCTCACCGGCACACTGGAGGACCTCCGTGCCCTGGTGGCCCGGACCCACGCCCCGGTCGTCTTCACTCCGCGCCCACGTCGGGCCGGCTGATCCGGGGGCGCCTCCGCGTCGACGGCCTTGCCCGACGCGCGGTGTTCCCGGGCCTCGCCCGGTGTGCTCCGGTCCGGTCCGCGGGCGTGCGCGGGGGCCGTCGTACCACTTCACGCCGGCCGCCCGGGACATCCGGTTCGCGGGAGCGGGAGCGGGGCGCCCCCTGTGTGCCCCGCTCCCGCCCCCGCACCGGACACGCAACCCGACGCAACGCGCACAGGGCCTGGCCGTTACCAGCGGCAAGAGCGCTGGCGAAGGCCCGGTAGGAGTCCTCCGGAGTCGCGGGAAGTCTCGGGGCTTCAGGAGCCGCAGCGTCCCCGGCTGCGGGAGTGGATCCTGCCGGGGACCTTCTGGAAGTGACCGGAGTGCTCCTCCACGTACCAGTAGGTGCCGGAGCCGGCCTGTTGCCGACTGACGTGGGAGGCGGCAGCGAGAAGGACCTGGCTGCCGGAGCCCGATGTCGTGGAGGGCGCGGTTCCTGGCTTCTCCGGCGCGGTGCGAGTGATCACCACGGCCGCCACAGCCGTCGCCGTGGCCAGGGCGAGACCCGAGAGGAGAGGGCGGCCCACCCGCCGCGGCCGGGCGGTGGCGCGAGCCGTGCGCGTCGCCCGCGGACGGCTCATGACCGTGGCGAGCGTCCAGCTTGCGCCAGGCCACGGTGAACGTCTCGTTCACCACCTCGTCGGCGACCTGTCGTCCCGCACGGCTGACCACGTAGGCCCACACGCGTTGCCGACAGCCGTCATAGATGGCGGTGAAACGATCCGCGTCGTTGTCGGGCACTGCCGCACCTCCTGTCCCTCCTGGTGTGTTCTGTCGTTGGGGAGTGGACCGAACGGGGCGATCGTTACAGCGGCACGTCGGAGAACACGCCCGCGGGACGAGGCATACGTCACATCAGGGTCCGCAACGGTGCCGCACAGGGCGCGGCGGTCGAAGGGGTGGTGCCGCAGGTGGTGCAGGTGACGTGGAGGACAGGCGAGGTCCTCGTCCATGGGCTCGGCGACCCGGCGCTGAACGTGGGCGTGGGCCTCGGCGACCCGGCGCCGGGCGGCGGGTGCCGCTCGACCTGCACGCAGGTCCGGGACACAGGCTGCGGCCGGTGTCGCCCCACATGGTGCAGGGCTGGTGGGGCGGGCTCCGCATTCCTCGTACACCCGGTCCGCGGTGGTACGGCGAACAGCGGCTGCGACGAGCCGGGCGGCACCGGCGGAGGTGGGTGCGGACTCGGTGACGAGGTGGAGGTCGAAGGTGCTGACGAGGTGGGGGGCGAAGGTGCTGCGGTGGCCGGCGCCGTCGCGGATGCTGCGCTATCCGCGTGTCGCGTGCATCTCCTGGAACAACTCGAACTCGCCGTCGGGTGCGGCACTGAACCCCTGCCAGCGGAACGAGGTCGCCGTGACGTCGGTGAACGTCCACCGCGAGCGACTGCCCTCGGAGTCGGTACCCTCCTGGATCATCCCACCGGCGCCGTCAGGCCGGCCGATCTGGGAAAAGTACGACGGAAGCTTCGGTGAGATCCACGTGATCTGCCACAACCCGGTCGTGATGTCGTACATGCGGATGGTGGTGCCGGGATACCGACCGTGGAACTCCGGGCAGAAGAGCACGTCCTGCACCACCCGGCCGCCCAAGGCCCAGCCGAAGCGCCACTCACCCGCTGCGGTACGCCACTGCCCGTCGGGGTACCGGTATCGGTTGCTGATGTTCCAGGTTCCGACCAGCCTGCCGTAGAGCATCATCGCCTCGGCATGGTCCGGATCCGGGCCGTCGGCCGAGAGCAGCTCCAGCATCGAGTCACGGGACGACACAGTCATCAGGCTCTCAAACCTCCTGCTGGTGGAACGCGATTGACCGGCAGAGGATAGCCCTCCCCGCTGACACAGCGAGCGTTGCCCGATGCGGCACTGGGCCGTGTCGTCGAAGTGCCGCCTGCCGTGCGGCGCTTCGACGACACCTCCCAGTTGCGGCTGCCGGCGACACGGGAGGGCCGAACCCGCCGGGCCGGCCTCTGCGTCGCCCGTGGACCCGCCGTATCCGGGACGTCCCCGAACACGTCCACGCCCGGCCGCACCGGGGCCGGAGCGACGGTCGGGACGTCGTGGAGCGTCGGTCGGCCCTTCAAGGGCAGTGGACCGCGGGTGACTCGTATGATCGCCGACGGGATGGGGCTCGTAGCGCAGTGGTCGTCGCGCCTTCGCCGCGTGTGGGAGGACGCCGGTTCGAATCCGGTCGGCCCCTTCCCGCCCTGCGTCGTCACACAGGGCCGCCGCAGCACAGGAGTTGGACGGTCTAGCCCGTGAGCCGCTCCGCGGCCCGCTCGCCCCGCCGCCCGACCGGCTCGACCCCGTGGGCTTCGCCGAGCCCGGTCGGCGGCATGGCGTGGTAGATCGCCTCGTACGAGCCCGCCGGCACGATGTACGTCTCGTGCCAGATGCCGACACTCCCCGCAGCGCTCCGCGCACGGCGGTTGAACGCCGCCCAGGCGGGGTGGTGCTGCCGTTCCGGGGCCGAGGCATAAGCGAGCAGCTTCTCGCGCGACTCCCAGTACTGGACGACCGTGTGGGTGCGCAGCCCGGCCGTGTACCCCCGGTATCCCAGCAGCCCGCTGCCCTCCTCGCACGCGAGTTCCCTGAGCATGCGCGGCATGGCCGTGAAAGTGGGCAGCCAGTGGCGCACCGACCGCCACCGGTTGATCCGCATCCCGATGAGGAAGACCACCACGTCGCCCTCGGCCGCCGCCGTGACCCGCCCCGCTATCGGTGCCGTACCCATGCGCGCTCCCTGCTTCCTATTGAATAGCGTCACTATCCATGTTTGGATAGTGACAGTATCCGATGGAGGGTGCAAGAGGATGCGACTGGCCGAACTGAGTGAGCGCAGCGGGGTGTCCACCTCGACGATCAAGTACTACCTGCGGGAAGGGCTGCTCCAGCCCGGCCACCGGGTCACCGCCACCCAGGCCGCCTACGACGAGGAGCACCTGCGCCGGCTGCGTCTGGTGCGGGCGCTGATCCAGATCGGCAAGGTGCCGGTGACCGTCGCGCGGGAGGTGATCGACGCCGCGGAGGACACGTCGCTGGACCACCACATGCGGCTCGGCGCGGCCACCTGGGCGCTGCCGCACGAACCGGGGCCCACCGAGGACGACGAGGCGACCGGGATCGCGCGACGCTCGGTGGACGCGTTGTTGCAGCAGTTGGGCTGGCACGGCATGCACGACGAACCCTCCCCCGCCCTCGGCACGCTCGTCGCCTCCGTCGCCGCGCTCGTCCGCCTCGGCTACCCCTGCGACACCGCGCACCTGCTGCCGTACGGCCGCATCGCCGCCGAGCTCGCCGTCGCAGACCTGGACGCGGTGGAGGAACAGCCCACGGCGGCCGGGCAGATCGAGGCGGCCGTCGCCCTGACCGTGCTGTACGAACCGGTGCTGCTCAGCCTCCGCAGGCTGGCGCACGTCCAGGAATCGGCACGGCGGTTCGGGGGCTGCTGACCCAACGAGCCGCCCGCTGCCCAAGGCCGGGCCTGAGCGAGGACTGCCGAGTGCAACGGGACCGTCGCGCGGGAAATCGCCGTCAGCCGGCTCATCCGGCCCGGGCTCCTGCTGCCCGCCCGGGGCGGCCCGACCAGGCAGGCCGAGCAGGGCAGGCCGACCGAGGCGGTCCCGAGCGGCGAAGCTCCTCGCGAACGCCGGTTTCGCGGGTGATCGCGAGGCCCGGTCACACGACCAGGCGCAGCCAGGCCGCCGCGAGTGCGGCGTGACCGGGCGACGGCGGATGTACGCCGTCCGCGGCCCAGTACTCCGACCCGGTCGGCGCGGCGAGCTCGGCGAACACGCCGTCGGCGGCGGGCAGATGCGCGCCGGACTTGCGGGCGAGCTTGCGCACGACCTGGATCTTCGGGTCCCGGTCGGTGCGCCATTCCGTTCGCTCAGTCACTCCGATGAGCACGACACCGGCACCGGCCGTGACGACGCCGTGGATGGGCAGGAGGAACGGCTTGCCGAGCCATGCGGGAACGTGCAGGTCCGAGTCACGGGACGGCCGGTCGAGCGCGTCCGTCATGGTCAGCGTGCCTTCCCGCGCCTCATGGCTGCCGTCGGGTGCGAGGGCGACGAGGTGCCGCAGTTGTCGTCGGGCGCCCGTCAGGGATTACGGGTCAGCCCATAGTGTGATCTCCATGGAGATACCCGGTCTCGGGATCGTCGAGGACGATGACGATTCCTATGTGAGCGATCCGGTCACCGTGCCGGTACTGGGCGACGCGGAGTGCCAGTTCGTCGTGGTCGGTTACGACGACGATGACGCACAGGAGGACTTCCACACCGCGATCGACGCGTTCCTCGCCCTCGACGCCTCGACGTTGCGCGCGGCGGCGCCATCCGTCTTCGCCTACTACCAGGACGTCCGGTCGAGGCTGGCCGAGGTCGGCATCGACCGCGTCGTGGCCATCGACGGACCCGACGACGTATGGGACCACGTCGAGTTCGGCTGGGAGGTGACGATCGAACGGGACTGGTCCGGCGATCGGCAGGTGTGCCTCTCGATCGGGTCGTCCTGCGCCTGGGAGCGGGAGCACGGCCTCCAGATCGTCTTTCGCGGCGGCCGCACGGTGACGAAGGTCGGCCCGTTCGACGGGCACCTGAGCAATGCGTCCGCCTACGGCCGTGACGAGCTCGCGGACGTCGTCTACCACCGCCGCCGAGCCGTGACGGACGAGCCGTCGGAGCCGCCGGCACGCTGATGCGGCCGCCGACCCAGCGCCGCCTGCCCCCGGTCCGCCGCCCCTGGCGGTGGGCTCGGGGTGACGGACCGGACCCGGGGAGGCAGGCGGCGAAGCCGCGGTTGGCGACGTACCGGCCCCGCTGGGATCCGAGGTCCGCAAGGGCGTCGGCGGTCCACACGCTGTCGAGACCCTGGTGGCCGCCCGCGGCCCAGGACGTGTCTTCGAAGTGCCGTCGTTCGGCCGGAGGCCGGGCCATGCGGCGTCTGGTGAGTGCGATCGCAGGGCGGAGGCTCGCCCTCGTACCGGACGTACGAGCACGCGTCCGACAACGCCACGAGCGTGTGCGCCAGGCGTCGCACGGCAGGCGGCACTTCGAAGACACGGCCCGGGAGCCGGCTGTCCGGTCCCAGCGGCGGACGTTCAGCGTGCAGTACTCGACCACCCGCTGGAGCGGGCGCGGAACCTGGGACTGGTTCAGCGGGTGCATCTCCACCCGTGCCCCACCGCCCGCGTTGAGGCGGCGCAGGAGGGGGTCCGCGACGTTCTGGCGGCGCACGCGGCAGTAGGCGGGCGTCGATGCGTTCCAGGTTCGTTCTCGACGGGCGGCGCTGTTCGCCACGTCACCGAAGGCGGTCCGTCCCCTACAACTCGAGGACCACACAAGGTTGTTGTGTCATTCCCAGGGTGGAGGGGAGGTGCAGCCCGGCGGGGGATCCGCATGCGTGACCGATTCCTGAAGGATCCTTCCTGTCCGAACATACGACCGGAAGGATCGATATCGTGCGCAGACGTCGTCTCGCGCCCCTGTTGGCCGTGAGTGTCACGGCCACGCTGGCTCCCGCGCTCGCCACCTCGACGGCCACCGCCGCCACGGCCTCCACTCCGTCGACCGCCTCCTCGTCCGCGGCCACAGGCGCGCTGGACCAGTACGTGAAGCAGAAGCCGCAGTGGAAGCGGTGCGAAGCCGACGCTCCGGCGGAGATCGAGTGCGCCACGATCAAGGTCCCGCTGGACTACCGGGTTCCCAGGGGCAAGCGGATCGACTTAGCCATATCCCGGATCAGGAGCACCGCGCCCGACAAGCGGCACGGTGTCCTGTTCTCCAACCCCGGCGGCCCGGGAGGACAGGGGCTCTACATGCCGCTGAGCATGCAGGAGATGCTCCCCGAGTCCGCACGGCAGAAGTACGACCTCATCGGCTTCGACCCGCGCGGTGTGGGACGGAGCAGCCCGGTTTCCTGCGACATGAAGCCGGAGGAGGAGGACTGGCTGCGGCCGTACAAGGAGGCGACGTTCGACAAGGACGTCGCCTGGGCCCGCACGGTCGCGAACAAGTGCAGGGAGAAGGCGGGCGACACGCTCCCGCACATCACCACGCGCAACACCGCGCGCGACATGGATCTGCTCCGGGCGATCCTGGGTGAGAAGAAGATCTCGTACGTGGGCTACTCGTACGGCACCTACCTGGGCGCCGTCTACACCCAGCTCTTCCCGGGCCGGGCCGACCGGTTCGTGCTGGACAGCGCGGTCGATCCGGCGCGCGCCTGGCGCGGGATGATCCAGTGGTGGGCGGAGGGCGCCGAGCCCGCGTTCGACCGGTGGACCGAGTGGGCCGCCGAGCGTTCGGAGAAGTACGACCTCGGCGACACCTCGAAGGAGGTCGAGCGGACCTTCTGGGACCTGGTCGCGCAGGCCGACGAGGAGCCCATCGAGGTGGACGGGCAGCCGACCACCGGTGATGACATCCGAAGCGGTATGCGCGGGGCGGTCTTCAGCCCGGAGTACGCCACCGAGGGGGTCGTGGAGCTGAAGAAGGCCGCGGCCGGCCAGCCCGCCTCCGCGAAGAAGCTCGCGGCGTTCACCGGATCCGAGCAGGCCGGAACCGCGGGCGCCGCCGCCGATGCCGCCGAGGTGCCGTCCGACAACATGACGGCGAGCTTCTGGGCCGTGGTGTGCGGCGACAACTCGGCCGCGTGGTCCCGCGATCCTGAGAGCTACCGGCAGGACGCCATCGAGGACAAGGGCCGCTACCCGCTCTTCGGTGACTTCGCGTCCAGCATCAAGCCCTGTGCGTTCTGGGACAAGTCCGTGGAACCGGCGACCAGGGTGAACAACAAGGTCGGCTCCCTGGTCGTCCAGAACGAGTGGGACTCGCAGACCCCGCTGCCCAGCGGTCAGGCCCTGCACGCCACCCTGAAGGGCTCGAAAATGGTCACCGTCCTCGGCGGCGAGGGCCACGGCGTCTACCCGAACGGCAACGCGTGCACGGACGGTACGGTCACCGGCTACCTGCTCAACGGAAAGCTCCCGGCGAAGGACGTGACCTGCGAGGCGACCGCCGACTCGAACGCGGAGGGTCGGAAGAACCAGAAGCGGGACGTGCTCCCCGGGTCTCCGCTCCCGGAGCGTGCCCCGGACCGTTTCTGAGCCCGGTCGCACGGCCCATCGCCACATGACCCATTGAAGACGGGCGGGACCTCCCGGGGTCCCGCCCCCCTCGTGCGTCGTCGGCGCGGCCTGGCGCCGACGAGGGCGTGGACGTGGCAGCCGCCCGAGTCGAGCGGTCCCGGGCCGTCCAACAGCCGGGCACAGGTGCCTGCTCCCCGTCGAGGAGCCGCCCCGTGGCGGGCGTGGAACTCGCGGAACGAGCCTCGCGGACGGGCTCGCCGCCGGTTACCGCCCTCCGGAACCACCGTCCCATGAGCTCCGGAACGCGAGCCGTCAGCTACTCGTCATCCGACCGCACGGCCCCGGCCTCCCGGAGCCGCCGGGAAATGGCCCCCCGTATCTCGTTCCCCAGCCGTTCCCGCTCCGCCGCCTCCTCCGCCTCCCGGTCCCGCGCGATCAGCGGACCCAACTCCCGCCGCACCCGCGCGATCACGTCATCCACCCGCTTCCCGCTCTTCTCCCCCGGCTCCCGCACCCACGCGTCGATCACCCGCAGGGCGTTCCCGAGCAGTTCCCGGTCCCCGGCGGTGATCCCCCGCAGGATGTGCGAGACATCGACATCCCCTCCCGCCGCACCGGCCGTGCCCGACCACTCACCGATGGCGGCGAGCGCCTCCTCCCGCACGCGCCGGGCATCACTCCCCTGGGCCGCGGATGCGGCCATCAACGCGCGCAACGACTTCAGAAGGCGATCCGCCGTCTCCGCACCATCCGTGTCGGAACTCATCTCAGGTATTCGCTCCTTCGGGCGGCTCTTCGGTGTCCAGTCGGGTCTTGACCTCGTCGACGATGGTCCAGCACTCCAACTCGTACGGCCAGAGCCGGGGCAGATGGGCGCGTGCCTCGTCGGGGTCCATGAAGACGAAGGCCACGTTGTCGACCGGTTGGTCGGGACCGAGCGCCTGATCACGTCGCACCGCGCAGGCGTCGCGCATCTCGACCGGCGACACGGTCCGCCCGAGGACGACGACTTCCAGCACCCGGCGTTCCGCGTCGTAGAAGCCACGGATGTCCTTGTCGTAGACGTACGGCTCCTGCAGGTAGCCCCCCTCGTCCGTGATGCCCATACGCAGGTGTGCCGGTTTCGCCTGCTGGAGTGCGGCCGACGCGTCGAGGTCGAGATCGTGGAACTGCACGAGGGTGGTGTCGTTCGGTCCGTGGTGCAGCCGCCAGCAGTCCTGGTCCAGCCAGCGGCGGGAGACCAGAAGGCGGTGCCCGGGGCCCTGGAAGGCGCAGGCCCAGCCGTGCCGGAGGTGATGTCCGCCGAAGCCGGGTGCCCGGTAGAACAGCGGGCCGCGAGTACGCCATTGCGCATGGAGTGTCTTGAACGAAGCGACGCGGAAGGGCAGCCCGCTCAGCAGCCCGACCACCTCGGCCGGGCCGCCCTTGAAGTCGAAGGCGGCGTCGACGTATCCGTCGGCGCGCACGACGAGGTGGTGCTCGGCGGCCTCGTCGAAGTACGCGGCGACGGTGTCCCCCGTGCCCGCGAAACGCTCGATCCAGTCCGGCGAGGGGCGTGCGCCGCGGGAGTCGACATCGACCTCACGCGGTGCCTGCGCGTCTCCCCACAGCCGCTGCTCCCACAGGGCGTGCGCCGCCGCGGTCGCGTCCGGGGTCTCCAGCGCCACCGTGATCCTTCCCAGCATCTACTGTCCGCCTCCCGTTGCCTCGGCCGTCCTGCCGTCCAACCATGCCTTGAAGTCACGCCCCGCCGCAGTACTGAAGTCCAAGGACCTCCAGTCCTCCGGGGTGAGCACCCTGGGATCCCCGCGGGTGTTGAACACTTGGATTTCGAGGTCCGCTTCTCCGTTGGCCTTGAGGAACTTGAAGAGCCAGGATGCGTTGCTGTGCACTCCCTGCGGATCCAGGAAGGCCACCCGTACCAGATTGATCGGCCGCCTTTCTCCACCCACCGATATGTCTTTCCCGGGTATCTTGATCAGGTCATTGATCTGACCTTCTATTTCCTTGTCGTACTTGGAGATGTTCTTGATCTCCACGATGGTGTCGTCCTCGACGAGGTCGAGCCGTCGAGGTTTTTCCAGGGTGACACCGTCGACGGCGTCCTTGGGGATCACGACCTGGGAGTTTCCGTCGGGCGCGTGATTCTTCTCGTACCAGGCCTCACCCAGGGGTCCGCGGTCGGATCCGTGCAGCTCCTTGCTGATACGCAGAAGATCGGCGTGACTTCCGACCTTTTCGGCCAGCTGTTTCGCGAAGTCTATTTTCGCGACATGCCGCACGTCGTCGTAGAGGCGACCCGCCGGATCCGGCATCTTCGCGATGAAATCGGCCTCCGAGCCGATGACTCCATTGTCCTTGAGGACCTTGATGAACTTGCCCAACGGCTTGCTCTCGTCATTGCCGCCCAGCTTGTCGAACGCGTCCTCCCGCGTGATGGACGGGTCGGCATCGAACCGCGGCTTGGGGTTGGCGGCGGTCTCCGGCTTCTGGTCGACGATGCTGCCGAGCGGATTCTCGTCGGTGGGCGGGATGAACCAGTGCTTCTTTGTCGAGGGATCGTTCTGGACGAGTTCCAGCGGTCTGTCCTTGGGCTGGCGCCAGACATGGCCGTCCGGCAGGTCCGCTTCGGTGTAGCCGAGGTTCCTGGCTGCCTTCAACCCCTCGCTGTCCGCGGCGACATAGCCTCGCCCGGGGTCCAGATTCCATTCCTTGAGGGTGTTGGCGTGGGCGTTGACCTGCTGGATGAGGAAACTGAGTTCGGCTTCGAGTTCGGAGCGGGCGGCGGGGTCGGCATCGGCGTAGGTGCGGGCGCGGTCGGCGATGACGGCGGGGAGCTTGCGGAGTTCGAGGCGGGCCTCCCAGGCCATCGAGCCGACGGGCGGGGAGCCGTGGATGCCGACCCATTCGGTCACCTGGCGCAGGAGTTGGCGTACGCGGCCGGAGAGGCCTCCGTAGCGCATCATCGTGCGGGCGGTGGGGGCGTGGAGGCGGATGTCGGTGGGGGTGGCGGAGGGGCCGACGGCCATGCGGACGTTGGTGATCAGGCCGTTGTCGTCCATGTCGTAGTGGACGCGGACGGTGCGGCCGGGGAGTTCGGGGTCGATCCTGACGTCGACCCGGTCGCCCAACGGGCCGAGCACGCTGCGGAGTTCCGCTTCGATGTCGGCCTGGTCGCGAGGGCGCACGGGGCCGTCCGCACTGCCCTTGCCCCCGGTGGGGTCGAGGCTGGAGCCGTCCCAGGAGGTGGCACCGTCGGGGCCGCGGCCCGGCTGCGGGCTGCCGCCGGCGTCACCGCCGGGCCTGGGACCGGGACCGTCGACATCGGGCTTGGCTCCGGGGGCGCCGCCGGGTGCCGGGCCCGAGCCGTCCGGCCTGAGCCCGGCCGGGGCGTCGGGCACGTCGGCGTCGGGCGCCTTGGGGACGTTGACTTCGGGGGCGTCGGGCGCGTCGGGGGCTTTGACATCCGTGGGGAGCTCGGGGACTTTGATGCCGAGCCTTCCCAGACCGGCCGTCACGCTCGTGGAGACCCGTTCGGTCATGGCGCGCACGCGCGGATGGGCCATCACGCCGGTGACCGCCACCGACGTGGCCACGCCGATCAGCGCGTCCTGCAAGGTGTAGCTCTGGCCGGTGATGGCGGCGTCCGCTGCGCCGAGGCCGACCTCGACCCCCGCCTCGACCGTCATCTCGATACCGACGCGGACCCCCGTACTCAGCGCGGTCCTGGCGACGGCCGCCGACACTCCGCCACCGATCGCTCCGCCGATCGCCCCGAAGAGGGCCGCCTTCCCGACCCCCTCCAGCGGTGGCAGGCCGTAACAGACGTTGCTCACCACTTGGCCCACGGCCCCCGCCACCGCCCCCACGATGGCTCCGCCGACGACCGTTCCGATCACCCCCGCGGCGGCGGCACTCGCCCCCATCGCCCCGGCCAGCGCCCCGATCGGCCCGATGATCAAGGGCCCGAGCACCAGCGTCAGCGCGATGACGACGACGATGACCAGGACGACGACGAGGACGGACACCCAGCGCGGCTTGACCTTGGCGGCTGCCTTGTCCGCCTCCTCGGTGATCTTCGGGTGGATCTCGTCCTTCCCCGTTCCCGTGGCCGCCTTTTCCAGGCCTTCCGCGACGGCCTCGACCTGCCCGTCCGCCCCCTCCTTGAACTTGCCGGAGAGTTCGGTGTACGCCTTGTCGAGCCCCTGCAGTACCTGCTTGTCGGCGTCCTCGTGACCGCTCCGCATGGTCTTGGCGATCTCGGCGAAGTACTGCTGGACCTGCCGCAGCCCACTCGCCGTCCGCGTGGCGGTGGTGGTCAGCGTCTGCCCGGTGGATGTCGCGGTCTGCTGCGCGGACCGCGCCGCGGCGGAGGAGGTCTGCGAAATCCCCGACGCCGTACGCTCCCCCAGCGCCGCCAGCGACCGCCCGGCCTGCGCGGCCCGCGCCCGCAGCCCGTCGGCCGTCCCCTCCAACCGCTCGTCGAACCGGTCGCCGGTGTCCCGTAACACCTCTTCGAGCTGGTCGGGATCGGGCGCCTCGTCCGTGCCGAGGATCCGTACGAACTCCCGCAGGCTCCGGTCCAGCCCTGCCCGCGCCGCGGCCAGGCTCCGGCCGATGGCGGCGTTGACTCCGGCGGCCTGACGTTCGGCGGCCTGCCGCTGCTGCGCCGCCTGCGCACGGATCGCCGCCAGTTGCGACGTCTCCAACCGGGCCAGACCCGCCTCGGCGGAACTCACCGCCCGGCCGATCCCCTGGAGCGCACCCGCCTTGGCGTCGTCGGCACTCCCGGCCGACTGCCGGTGCGCATCGGCCAGGCCCTGCTGACTCTGCTTCAGCACCGAGTCCAGACTCTTGCGGACGTCGTCGGAGATCTTGCGGACCGTGTTCTCGGCGTCCGGCCGGCCTTTTCGTATGTCGCCGATGGGCTCGTCCGCGGCCTTGGGCAGTTGCTCCTTGTACCCGTCGCCGACCGCCTTGGCGGCATCCGCCCTTGCCTTGCAGCGGTTGTCGGTCAGCGGACCGTCCCAGAAATTGTCGTCGCGGTGGATCATCTTGGCGCGGTACTGCTCGGCCCGTTTCCTGGCCTCGCCGACCGCCAGGTCCCCCGCGTGCGCGGCGGCGTCCCGGATCCGTTGTTCCGTACGGGTGTAGAGGTCTCCGAGCGCCGACAGCTGGTCGTTCTGCTTGCCGGTGACGGCCTGGTCCGCCGTACGGGCTCCGCCGTCCATCGCGGTCCGCGCGCCCGAGGCCGCTGTCCCCATCGCCGCGACCGTCGCCGCGTGACGGGCCTCCACCTGGCCACGGGCTGCCCGCGCCTGCGCCTGCACACTCGCCCTGGCAGTGCGCACGGCCGCCCGCACCGCCTCCGCACCGGAGGTCTCGGCAGACCTGATCTCCGCCAGCGCCGTCGCCTTGGCACCGTTGACCTGCCCGGTCAGCTGGGGGCCGAGCGCCGCCAGTTGGCCCGATTTCGCCCGGCGACCGCCGACGAACGCGGCAACCTGCTCCTTCCCGGCCCTCCGGTCCCGCGCCAGCCCCTGCTTGTAGTCCTGTACCTCCGCCTCGTGCTCCTGGGGGGACTGCCCCCACAGCGGTGGCAGCAGCGGCTCCACCTCCAGCTCCACGAAGCCGAACCCGCCCCCGTCGCCGCCTCCGCCTTCCTGGCCTCTCCGGTCCGGCCTGCCGGGATCCTGCCCCGACTGCCCTTCCTGCTGCTGTCCTTGGGATCTGCCGTGCGCCGGTACGCGGTCCGGGTCCGGCCCCGACTCCCCCCGCCGTCCCCGGCCGCTCTCCGTGGCCTTCGCGTCCGCCGCGCGACGTTCCTTCAGCAGTGACGAGCCCGGCCGCTTTCCCTTGCGGGCCGACTCCAGTTCGCCCTTGCGCGCGTCCGCGGTGGCCGAGGCGGCCGCGGCACCACCGTCCGGGAGCCGTGCGGGCAGGACGGGCTCCTCGGCCGTCCGCGGCCGGTCCGGCCGCGCCGCCTTCTCGTCGGTCGGCGGCCTCATGACGGCACGAGACTCGGCGGGGCGCGCTTCGGAGGCGTGGGCCGCCCCCTCCTCCGCGCCGAAATCGCCCATCCCCGGGGAAGCGCCGGGCGAGGTCGCGGGAACGGCTTCCTGCCGGTCCGACGCCGACCCGCCATACGTAGACCCTTGAGCAGGGGGGCCGCCCGGCGCCTGATTCCCCGGGCCCCCGAGACCCTGCGGGCCCGCCGGCCCCCGGCGTACCGGTGACCGCGACGGACGCTGCGCAGCCAGCAGCCGTGACACGGCGGCATTGCCCGCCCCGCGCTGCAACCGCTGGACGGATCGAGCGTCGAGCGTACGGCCGCCACGCCCCGCGGGCTGCGGAGTCCGCCGCTCCCCGCCCCGCTCCGCCTGTCGCTCCGGAGTCCTGGCCTCGTCGTTCTCGGGCGCGCTGTCACGAGCGTGCACGGCGGTGGCCCTTCACCGGTGGTTCGAACGTCGCGTCCGAGCCTCCATCGGGCAGCGCGCCCACGAGAGAGCCGTCGAGGCAGCATCACGGGCAGTCCCGGCTGCCCTTGCCGCCCTTCCGGGCGGCGTCGTCGACGGAGAGCCGCATGTGCGAACCACAGGGCGGGTGTGCCGGGGCGCGCGGAAGGACCGTTCACTCATGGGCCCCGCCGGAGGGCGGTCCGCGAGTCCGCGTCCTTGTCCAGGTGAGGTTGGGGCAGGGCTGCCGACGGCGGGGCTCGCTCCTCCATGCCTTCGCCCCGCCCGCTGCCCGGCCTCTGGCCGCCTGGTCCCGGGCGGCCGAGCCCACCGTGCCACCGATCGCGGCCATGGTCCGCGCCCCGCGCAATGGTATTGACGGGGTATTGGCCGCAACTCGCCCCATTGCTCACCGCGTTCCAAGAGGCCCGACGCGGATCCGACCTCTCGCCCCACCCCATCGACCGTGGCGCAGATTGGCGCATCGACCCGTTCCGGCGTCGACTACGCTCGCCGACGTAATCGAATTACCGCCACTGAAGGGGGAGCACCGCGTGCGGCTCGTCGTCGATCATCGATGTCCGTCACAGCCTCCGGACGCGCAGCACGCAGGTCAGCATCGGGAGGGCGAACTCGCCGTCGGCGGTCTCCGGTCGACCGGCGAGGTAGGCGCGGATCCGGCCCAGTGCGGCCTCTCGCTCCCGTTCCGGCATGACCAGCATCCCCGCGCGCGTCGCGAGGGTCGCGACGAGGGAGTCGGCGGTGCGGCGCTGCTCGTGCGGGAACTCGGCCCGTCGTGGTGAGCCGAACCGGGCGGCCGCGCCCGTCCCGGGAAGGCGCATGCCGGCCGTCTCGGCACGCCAACCGGTGGGCGTGTCACGCGGGCCGATGGCCGCGCTCCCGCTGACCCGCGCGAGCCCGGCCACCCAGCCGACCCGGTCGTCCATGACGTTCCACAGACCCGCCAGGACACCGCCGGGTGCGAGGACCCTGGCAATCTCGGGTCCCGCGACGGCCATGGCGAACCAGTGCATGGCATTGCCGGCCAGCACGGCATCGACGGACGCATCCGGCAACGGAATGGCCTCGGCACTACCCGGCAGGGCACGGACGGTCGGCAACGAGCCGTGCAGCTCGGTCAGCGTCGCAGGGTCGGGTTCGACCGCGACGACGTCGGCGCCCTGCGCGACCAGCGTGGCGGTGAGCTTGCCGGTTCCGGCGCCCAGGTCGAGCACTCGCGGGCCCGGCGCGCGCTCAAGCGCCCAGCGCACCGCGGCCTGCGCGTAGTCCGGGCGGTGCTCGGCGTATGCGGCCGCCGCCGCCCCGAACGACGAGCTGAGGAGTGGATGGTCACCCTGGTCCATGCGATCAACGTATCCGCGCCGCAGCCGGTCGACCACCACGCCTCACCACGTCGCCGCATCAGGGACCGACCACTTCGCCGCATCAGGGCCCGCACGCCTCACGGTCGGCCGTCGATCCGTGCGCGGCGCTCCTGCATCCTCCGCCGGCTCCTCGTGCGGGCCGCTAGCCGCCCGGCACGGGAGACTGCGGGGCGTGCGGGGGCGGTTCCGTCGTGTCGACGGCGCGGATCCGCGCTGCCGGGAGCAGGCGGCCGACCGTATCGGCCGCCGCGGTCGTCACCGGGCCCGGCAGCCCGGTGACGACCCCGCCGAACGGCGGTTCCCGCCGTGGGCGTCATGCGTCCACTCCTTCGTGAGCAACGGCTGCGGGGACGGGTGCGGTTGCGTGCGGCGTCACGGTGGCACGGAGGGACTCCGGCCCGGCCATGCTTGGGCGCTCCGCCCAGAAGGTGGCGGGGAACAGGCGCCGTGCGAGCGTGTGACCACTCCGGCGACCGCGATGCCGATACCGATGACGAGCGGCGGGCCCAGCGAGAGCCAGGTGTTCCCGCTGTACGAGTTCTCGGGGTCGGACATGCCGATGACCGATTCCACGAGCAGCCGGGTCAGCATGGCGGCCCCGATCAGCGGGCCGACGCCGATCAGGACGAAATCACGAAGGCTCTCGAACAGGCGGCGGTAGTAGACCGCGCGGGCCACGCCGGTGAGCGCGTAGTAGAACGCGATGAGCAACGACAGCGCGGTCAGCGAGTCGAGCAGCGCGTTGGCGCTGATCAGGCTGACACCGAGGTACCGGACGATGACCACGCCGGCGACCCACCAGGTGCTCACGTGGGGGGTCTGGAAACGGTGGTGCACACGGCCGAAGTGGCTGGGCGGGGCGTGCCGCCGCCACGCTCGTCGTCGGCGAACGGATCGGCCGGGAGGCACACCCCCGCAGGGCGCCGGAAAGGTCTCACGCTCCTGAAGGCGGAGTGAGTCCGCGATGGTGGCCGACGGATGCGGGGCACCACCGCGAACTCGTGGCGCGAGAGGCTACATGGTGATGTGGACGGGACCTCCGGCGTGGGAGATCCCGTCGAGGACCGAGGACGGGATACGGAAGACCCGGCCGGGGGCCGCGGGCCAGGCGAGGGTGCGGCGGGTGACGACGCGGCCGTCCTGACGGATCGTCACCTTGGGGAAGCGGACGAACTCGTCCGTCCAGAGCAGGAGCCGCTCGCGGGCCGGAGCCGGATCGCCGGGGCGGAGGATCTGCGGTGCGATCCAGCGGAACGGGGCGTCGGCGATCAGGCGGACCCCCTCGGTCGGCTCGCCCCTCCCGTCCAGGTGGTCGATGACCTGCTGGGCGACGTGCTTGCCGTCGAGGGCGGCCACGTCGGCGGTGTCGACGGGGTGGAGCATGTTGCCGACCGCGAAGACTCCGGGCCGGCTGGTGCGCAGCGCGGTGTCCGTGAGGGGGCCGAGGGTGCTTTCGTCGAGGGTGATGCCCGCGGAACGCACGAGTTCGTGGTCGGGGATCCAGTCGCCGGTGAAGACGACGGTGTCGCATTCGACGGTTCGGCGCCTGCCCGTGTCGAGGTGCTCGACCTCGACAGCCTCGCAGCGGCCCTTGCCCAGGACCCGGGTGACCCGGCAGCGGGTGGCGACCGGAACGCGGAGAACGGTGCGGCCGGCGGCGTTGAAGGCGCCGTAGGACTCCGCCTTCGGGTACTTGCTGATCATGAGCGCGGGGGTGCAGCCGGCTTCACGGAGGGTCATGGCCGCGGACCAGCTGACCAGTTCGCCACCGACGATGACGGCCCGCTCGCCGACGGGCTGGTGGTGGAGGTGGACGAGGTTTTGGAGTTGGCCGGTGGTGTAGACCCCGTGGGGGCGATCTCCGGGGATGCGGCGTGCGGTGCGGGGCCGTTCGCGGGCGCCGGTCGCCAGGACGATGGCCCGGGCACGGATCTGGTAGCGGCCCTCGGGGCTGGTGACGTCGACGGTGCGCTGGTCGGACCAGCCGGTGACCATGGTGCTGGTGCGGATCTCCGCACCGGACCGCGCGGCCCGGTCGGTCAGGTGACGGGCGTAGGCGGGGCCGGTCATCACGCGACGCAGGTCTCGCAGGCCGTATCCGGTGTGGTCGCTGTGCCGGGGAATGCCGCCGGCCTGCTTCTCCCGGTCGACGACCAGGACCCGCCCGGCACCGCGGTCGGCGAGTTCGGCGGCGGCGGTGAGCCCTGCGGGACCGCCTCCGATGATGAGGACATCGGGCTCGATGAGGGGCAGCTGGTGGGTCATCGGTTGTCCTTGTGCTGGCTGCAGCAGCCGTCGTTGGTCTGGTGCCGGGTACGCAGGGCGGCGACGGCCGCGCCGCAGAAGAAGCCCTGGCAGCGGCCGTTCATGGCCCGGGTGCGTCGGCGCAGCCCTTCCGGACTGCGCGCGGGCACCGGGGCGTGGCAGGCGTCCCGGATCTCGCCCTCGGTGACCCGTTCGCAGAAGCAGACGATGGTGCCGTAGGCGGCGTCCTCGGCGATGAGGTCGGCGTCCTGGTAGGGGCGTGTGGTGGCTTCGCCGATGTTCGGCATCCGGGGCGGGGCAGGCAGGTCGCTGCGGCAGCGGAGCCCGAGTCCGGCTTCCGTCAGGAGCCCGGTGACGTGCTCGGCGATGGCGATGCCAGCCGTCAGGCCGGTGGAGCGGATGCCGCCCACAAGGAGGTACCGCTGTTCGGGGGTGGCTTCGATGAGGTAGTCGTCGCGGTCGATCGCGGCGCGCAGTCCGGCGTAGCTGGCGGTGACCTCCTCGTCGAGCAGGCTCGGCATCAGCCGCGCGCCCTTGCTGAGGAGGAAGTCGTAGCCGTCCTCGGACGTGGCGGTGTCGGTGCGGTCGGTGAGGTCCTCGGCGGTGGGGCCGAGCATGACGTTGCCGTAGATCGTCGGGGATATGAGCACGCCCTTGCCGCGGGAGGAGGGCACCGGCAGGACGATCTTGCCGGCCTTGGGCCGTGCCAGCTTGTCGAACACGAACAGCTCGCCGCGGCGGGGGGTGACGGTGAAGCGGTCGTGGCCGAAGAGCCGGTCGATCGTGTCGGCGCCGAGGCCCGCCGCGTTGACGACCCAGCGGGCTCGCACGTCGCCCTGGGCGGTGTGCAGCGTCGTCGCGTCGTCGCCCACGTCGACGCCGGTCACGGCGTGTTCGAGCAGGATCGTGGTCCCGCGTTGCCTGGCGTCCGTGGCCAGGGCGAGGTTGGTGGTCCAGGTGCAGATGATGGACTCGTCGGGAACGGTCAGGCCGCCGAGCACACCCTCGCCGAGATCGGGCAGGACCTGGTACACCTCGTCCGCGTCGACGATGCGGCAGTGCTCGTATCCGTTGGCCTCGGCCTTCTCCTTCAGGGCGGGCAGGGCGTCGAGCTCTTCCTGGTTCCAGGCCACCAGCACGGCGCCGGTGTGCTCGACGGGGATTCCGGTGACCTTGGCGTAATCGCTCAGCAGGTGGTAGCCGCGAGCCACGAGCCGGGACTCCAGCGTGCCCGGTTTGGCGTCGAAGCCGGTGTGCAGGATGGCGGTGTTGGCTTTGCTGGTTCCGTCTCCGACGTCGTCGCGGGCTTCGAGCAGCGCCACGGAGACGTCGTGGCCCGACAGCTCGCGGGCGATGGCCGAGCCGACGATGCCTCCTCCGATCACCACGATGTCGAAGACTCCGGGGTGAGAACGGTGGGGGGTGGGGGTCATGAGTGTTCTCCCTTGGTGGCGCGGGCCTCGGCGGCCTGCGCCCATGTGGTGCGGAACTCCTCGGCCCGGTCCTCGGACCAGCGGGGTTCGTAGACGGCCGCCGGCTGCCAGTCGCCGACGGCCTCTTCGAGGCTGATGCCGGGGTCGAGCGCACAGCGGGCGAGCGCGGCGGCGCCGAGGGGGGTGGCGTGCGCGTTGGGGTAGATGTCGACGGGGAGCTGGGCGATGTCGGCCTGGGCCTGCATGAGGGCGGCGGAGTTGGTCAGTCCGCCGTCGGCGCGCAGCCGGTCCAGGGGCCGGTCGAGATCGCGGCCGACGAGGGCCGTCAGCTCGGTGACCTGGGCGGCTATGCCCTGGAGCACGGCCAGGACGAGGTGCTCGCGGCGGGTGGCCAGCGTCAGGCCGGTGAGGGAGGCCGTGGCCTCGGAAGCCCACCACGGAGCGGCGAGTCCGGCGAACGCCGGGACGCACAGGACGCCCTCGCTGTCCTCCGCGGCCAGCGCGTCGAGCTCGGTGGCGGACTGAAGGAGACCGAGGTCCTGCAGCCAGCGCACGGCCGAGGCCACGGTGTAGACCTGACCGTCCAGGCAGTACCGGGTCTGCCCCGCGGCCTGCCAGGCCACCGACGTCGTCAGGCCCGCGCTGGAGCGCACGGGGACCGGTCCCGTGTTCGCCAGCAGGAACGCGCCCGTGCCGTAGGTGCACTTGGCCGTGCCCTGCTCCAGGCATGCCTCGGCGACCAGGGCGGCCTGCTGGTCGACGATCAGGCCGGCCACCGGCGTCTCCGCTCCGAAGGCGCGCGTGGTACCGACCACCTCGTCGCTGCCGACGATGCGCGGCAGCCGCTCGTCGCCGAGGGAGAACAGATCGGCGAGATGCCCGTCCCACGCCGCGCCGTCCAGGTCGAAGATCAGCGAACGGCTGGCGGTGGAGGCGTCGGTGACGAACTCGCCCGTCAGGTGGTGCACGAGCCAGGTGTCGGTGGTGGTCACCACCCCGTCACGGGTGAGGTTGCGGCGCAGCCACGCCATCTTGGGCGCGGAGAAGTAGGGGTCGAGAACGAGACCGGTACGCCGCGCGATGTCCTCGCGGTGCTCGGCCAGCTCGGCGCAGATGCTCTCCGCCCGGCTGTCCTGCCAGACGATCGCCGGGGACAGCGGCGTTCCCGTGGCCTCGTCCCAGGCCAGGACGGTCTCTCCCTGGTTGGCCAGGGCCACGCCGTCGATGGGCCGGCCGGCCATGCTCACGGCCCGGCGGCCGGCGGTGAGGACGGAGTCGAGCAGTTCGTACGGATTCTGTTCGACGCCTCCCCCGGGCAGGTAGGCGGGGCGGATGGTCTCCTCGGCTATGGCGACCGTTCCGTCCTCGGCGTCGACGACGATGGCTTTGGTGCCCGAGGTGCCCTGGTCGATGGCGAGGATCGTGGTCATCGCAGGGCCCCTTCCGTACTGGCTGCGGAGGGTGCGGTGGCGCTGTCCAGGGCGCGGTCGACGTCAGCCATGTCCGGCATCGTCAGGGCGGCACGTCCGCGCCGGGCGATGAGCGCCACCAGGTAGACGGCGCCGATCCCGCACAGCACCAGGACGTAGGCCCAGGGGCCGCGGAAGGAAGCGTCCCGGAAGATGAGCAGCTCGTACACGAGCCAGACCGCGGCCAGAAGCAGGACCGGGACCTCCCACCGTCCCAGGGAGAAGCCGCGCGACGGCGGCAGGGAGGAGCGCTTGGCCGCGTACATCGCGACCGTGCCGGCGTAGATGACGGCGGGCAGCAGGGTGGCGGCGGAGAACAGCTGGAACAGTGCGTCGGTGGAACGCGAGAAGACCGCGAGGACGATCTGCGCGATGAGCATCATGAACACGGTGGCGTTCAGCGGCGTCGCCGTCCGGGGGTGGATGCGCTTGAGCAGACGCCATCCGGGGAAGCGCTCGTCCCTGGACATCGCGTAGACCAGGCGGGTTCCGCTGAGGGTGATCACCAGTCCGCAGGAGAAGATCGAGACCACGACGAGGACCAGGAGGATCTTCCCCACCACGGACCCGAGCACGGCGGTGATCACGGTGGCCACCGGGGTGGCCGACTCGGCGGCGCCGTCGACCTGGCCGACGGCGGCGGTCACGGCGACCAGGAAGAGGAAGCCGAGGACACCCAGGGACAGGACGGCCTGGACCATCGCCTTGGGGATGACGCGGGCGGGGTTCTTCGTCTCCTCCGCCAGGTTTGCCGCGGACTCGAATCCGACGATGGTGAACGCGCCGAGCAGGAACGCCAGGGCGAAGGGGCCGGCGTGGGTTCCGCCGCCCAGACCGTAGTAGCCGCTCTCCGGGATCGTCCCGGTGTCGAACAGGTGGGCGAAGTCCAGCTTGCCGGTGAAGTAGCCCACTGCGAACAGCAGCACCGTCAGTGCGATCATGCCGATGAGCTGCGCCGTCACCGCCGCGCTGTTGACCTTGTGCGTGATGCGCGTGGAGGCGGCGACCAGCAGGGCCTGCAGCAGCACGACGCCCGCCGTGATGACCCAGGCGTTCTGTGTCGTGCCGATGTACTGGAACAGCTCGGGGAGAATCGTGGAGGCGATCGTGTAGTCCACGGCGACCACGACGACCCCGAGGAAGGCGAACGAGATCCAGCCCATGATCCAGCCCCACACGGGTCCGACGATCCGCGACACCCACTGGTAGGAGTAGCCGCTGATCGGGATGCGCGCCGCCAGCGCCCCGAAGACGAGGGCGATGCAGAGCTGGCCGATCACGGAGATCGGCCAGGCCCAGATGCCGCGCGGGCCGGAGGTGGCGAGCACCGAGCCGTAGGCCGTGAAGATCCCTGTCGCGATCGACACGAACCCGAACGCCACGGAGAACGAGGCGTACCAGCCCAGCTCCCGCGCCATCACCTGGTTCGGCTCGCCCTGCTGCACCTCAGCCGTTCTTGGCGCCTGAGCACCTGCTTCTGATTTGGCCATGACCTCGTTCCCTGCTTCAGAGTGCCCCGCCGTCGCCGCGGAAGCCAGTGGGTGGTGGAAGAACCGGATGCGGTCGGTATCAAGGCGCGCGCCCCACAGGGATGCGCTGGAGCCCGTCCGCGGGGACGGCTGCAAGGGCGCGGTCCGCGCCACCTCGATACCTGTCAACAGTCCCTCGTGACCGTTTGTGTGGACTATTGACTGCTGAGAGTGTGGACCCTTGCCCGTTTGCCGTCAAGGGTTCACGCTCCCGACCTGGGAAGCCACCGCTGATCGCTTAGCAGAAACCGCCTTGAGCTGCAGAGAAAACAGAAATTTGAGGCCGTCGGCGATGCGTTCCGGACATCACATGAGCCCTAGAATGCAGTCAGGGTTCCACAGAAACAGTCAATCAGAGAGGGTCGGACGTGCTAGCAGCCGAGCGTCACCGCAGGATCGTCGCCGAGATCGCCCGGCTCAGATTCATCACGACGGACGACCTGACCAGCCTGCTGAGCGTCTCCCACGAGACGATCCGCAGGGACCTCGCCCTCCTTGAGCGCCGCGGCGAGCTGGCACGCGTCCACGGAGGGGCCACCGCCGTCCAGTCCCCCGTCGGGGAGGAGGCATCCTTCAATGAGCGCAGGGGCGCCTTCCTCGCCGAGAAGCAGGCCATCGGCCGAGCCGCAGCGGCCCTGATCGAACCCAACCAGACGGTCGTCATCGATGTCGGCACCACGGCTCTGGAGGTGGCCCGCGCCCTGCCCGCCGACCACGTCGGCGTCATCGCCACCCCGTCCCTGCTCGTGGCCGCCGAAGTCAGCTCCCGCCCGCGCGTCGAGGTCCTGGTCAGCGGCGGGCGGCTGCGCGGAGGCGACCTGGTCTGCTCCAACGCCCAGACCGTCGAGTTCTTCGACAACCTGCGCGCGGACGCGGTCTTCCTGGGCTCCGGAGGCATCGCCTCCTACGGCCTGACCGACTTCCACCTCGACGAAGTCGCGACGAAGCGCGCCATGCTCGCCAACGCGTCCCACCGCTACGTACTCGCCGATTCCAGCAAGTTCGGACGCACGGCCGCCCACCGCGTCTGCGAGCTCGACGGCTTCGACACCCTCATCACCGACAGCCCCTGCCCGGACGACCTGAGCGACGCCCTCGACGCGGCGGGCGACAACATCGTCGTGGCCTGAGGAGTCGTGGCCCGAGGAGTCGTGGCCCGAAGAACCGTCGCGGCCCGAGGACGGGGCAGCCAACCGCTTCCTTCAGCGTCGGCACATCCCCCAGCGTCGGCATATCTCCCAGCGTCAGCAGATCCCTCGCCTCCGGCGTGCCGGGGGGCGCACGCGCCCGAGGAGCAGCACGAGGAATCCGGCCGTTCCACCGCGGTCGTGCGGACGATCCACCGACGCCCCCGCCTGGACCTCCTCTTGACTCTCTCCTGCCACCGCGTTCACAATCACAGACGGAAACAGTCAACTTTCCACATGTTCGGGCAT
Source organism: Streptomyces sp. NPDC032161 (assembly GCF_040636995.1). Classification (NCBI taxonomy): domain Bacteria; kingdom Bacillati; phylum Actinomycetota; class Actinomycetes; order Kitasatosporales; family Streptomycetaceae; genus Streptomyces; species Streptomyces sp. NPDC032161. Next base: position 200,444 of record NZ_JBEZVN010000003.1, read on the forward strand.
CGGAGCGGCGACGCGTCATGACAAGATCGAGACGCCGCAACCGGTCTTCCATGACCGACCGAACCACTGCAGCCGCCCCGTGCCGGAGTAACGACCTGGGGAGCGATGGGGAGTGGATCAGGGAGCGTCGTCATGCGGCTTCGATCGCAAGGCGGAGGAGGGAGTCGATGCGGCGCATCGACGACCGACGACCGACGACAACACCGCAAGCGGAGTCGCAGGGCGGCGCGAGCCAGCTCCCTATCGGTCCCCAGGTCGTAAGGGACGGCTCCAGCTCTCCACCGAAACCGAGGGACCCCATGTCCCGGCGCGGGAACATCTCTCGGAGTCCTCCCGCGAGCCCGTGCTCGGGTGCTCCCGGGCCTTCCGCGTCGGGAACCAGGTCTTCGCCGCCGACACGACGGCCGGGTCCGCCGACGGAGCCGCCGAAAGTGCCGACGCAGCAGCGCGGGCGCGCGAGATCTTCGGCCGCATCGACGCCGGCTTCGACCCGATGAGCGCTGTCCACGGCGACGGCTTCCGCGACGTCCTCCCCGTTACGACGGTCGCCGAGGTGGGCGTGCTCGCTGTCGCAGTCCTTCTCGTCGAGACGAAAGCCGACCCCCTCCCACAGTGAACCCGACCGAGAACATCACCTCGATCTTCGACCTCGACGGCGTCCTGACCAGTGACGACACGTTGTCGTCACTGGTCAGAGCCCGTCTGGCAGCTCGTCCTACCCGGTTCGCCGCCGCGATCCCACCGTTCTTGCTCGCCTCGGCCGCACCACCGGACGGCGCGCTGAGGCCCGCGATGAACCGGGCGATCGTAGCCTTGGCGCTGCGCGGAATGACCCGCGGCCAGTACGAGGAACTGGCCGCCACGACGGGCCGGGCCATGGCGGCCCGGACAGCGGTCGGGCAGGCCGTGACAAGGTGTCGGCGCGCCCTCGACGAGGGTCCGACGGTCGTGGCGACAGCCTCGGAGGAGAACCTCGCGCGTGCGTTTCTGGACGGGGTCGGCCTGCACGGCATCCCCCTGGCCGCCTCCCGGCTCGACTTCACCCCACGAGGGCCTCGACTCGCCGCGCACAACGTGGGCGAAGCAAAGGTCGACGCCGTACGAGCGCTGGGGTTCACCCCCGAGGAAGCGGTCCTGTACACCGACTCGGCCAGCGACCTCCCGCTCGCCCGTGTCGCCCGCCGGACCGTCACCGTCAACGCCGCCCGTCGCTCGATCGCGAAGCTCGCCAACGCCTCCGCGGACATCCGTCACGAGCGCTGGCGCTGAGGCGGCACGCTGCCCCGGGGGTCCCCCTCCACGACGGACGAGCACCCAGGCGTGGAGCCGCCGGTCACCGAACTCCGCGGCGGACCGGGCCGCGATCCGGAACGCCCAGGTCATCCGGTGGGGCGGCATGCGAGGGGCCGTGCCGCCCCACCGGCATGTTCGGTCAGGGATGCGGGGTCGGACCGCTACGGCAGGTCGTCGCCATGGCCGCAGGCCCGGTGCCGTCCACCGTGCACCGCCGCGCGCGCCGACGGGCGGGGCGCGGCGGCGGCCCGGTCGAGTCGCGCGGTGGCGGCCCGGCCGGCCGCAGAGCGTGCGTCGTGGACGACCTTGCCTCCCACCAGCGTCAGCTCGACACGGGTGTCGCTGATGTCCGCCTCCGGGCACTTCATCACATCGCGGTCCAGAACGATCAGATCCGCTTCCAGACCGGGCCGGACGGTTCCCGTCCGCCGGTCCATGCGCAGCTGCCGTGCCGTGCCGTGCGTGTGCATCCGCAGCGTCGATGTACGGCTCACCCCCTCCAGCTCCCGGTACAGCGGCCCCTCGCCCTCCGCGCCCGTGCGGTCGATCGCCGTGCGGATCTGGTTCCATACCTGGAGCGGTTCCACCGGCCAGTCCGAACCGCCCGAGAGCCGGGCCCCATGCCGCTCCAGGGAACGAGCCGGGTACATCCACCGGTGCCGCTCGGGGCCGATGTACGGCAGGAGCGCGTCCATCGTCCACGTGTCCTGCACGGCCCAGTGGAGCTGCATGCAGGCCACCACGTCCAGTGCGGCGAACCGTCGGAGATCCGCCGGGTCCACCAACTGGAGGTGAGCGATGGTGTTCCGGGCATCGCGCACCCCGGTCGCGCGCCGGGCGTACGCGTACCCGTCGAGCGCGGTGCGCACCGCCCGGTCACCGAGCCCGTGAGCATGCATCTGCCAGCCGGCCCGGTTGAAGGCCGCCGTCAGCCGACCGTAATCCTCTCCGGAGACGTACAGCTCACCGCGGTTGTCCGTCGGGTTCCCCGAGCCGTCCAGATACGGGGCCAGGAGCGCCGCCGTCTGTGACGGGTACTCGATCACCCCGTCGAGGAACACCTTGATCGTCCCGAACCGCAGCCCCGGTACGTCCCGGTACGCGTGCTCCAGCCCGCGCGCATACGCAAGCGCCGCCTTCGGGTCCTTCGCCAGATCCGATTCGATCCTGATCGCGGGGACAATGCGCTGCGGCAACTTCCCCGCATTCGCGAGTGCCTGATAGGTCATCAACTCGCTCTGCTTGACCCATGCGTCCATCATCGTGGTCAGCCCGGAGGCCGCCGCCTGGGCGAGGACCCGGGAGCAGGCCTCGACCAGATCGGCCTCGCTCGGCTCCGGGATGTGGCGGGTCACCAGCGGCTGGGCGTCGTCCTTGAGCACCCCGCTGGGCTTCCCGTCCGGCCCCTTCACGATCTTTCCGCCCACCGGATCGGGGGTCGTCGCGGTGATACCGGCGATCTCCAGGGCGCGGGCATTGACCCAGACGTTGTGGCCGTCGCCCCCGAGGAGGGCGATCGGGCGGCGGGTGGGGAGGGCGTCGAGCAGGGAGTGGTGAGGGAGGGTGCCCTGTGGCAGCAGCCCGATCGGGTTCCAGTCCGAGACCACCAGCCAGCCGTCGGGCTCCTGGCCGGACGTGTCCTGGAGGAAACCGGTGAGGATCGCGAGGAGTTCCTCGGCGGTCGTCTCGGCGCCGTCCAGGGAGGGGCGCAGCGAGCGCTCGCCCGCGCCGAGCGGGTGCACATGGCCGTCGTGGATGCCGCTCATCACGGTCGCTCCGCGCGCGTCGACGATCTCGGTGCCACGTCCGGCGAGGCGGCGCAGGTCGCGGCCCCGGCCGGTGGCGAGAATCCGGCCGTCGTGCCCGACGGCCACGGCCTCGACGGGGCGGGCGCCGGGAAGTCCGGTGAACACCTGTGCGTTGTGGACGATCAGGGCGGCGGCACTCCGATGCGAGGCGGCCGCGGCGGGTCCGGCCGCCGCACCGACCAGTCCGGCCGCACCCGCGGCGAGCACGGTCCGCCGGGCGAGAGAAGAAGTCATGGCCACTCCAAGGGTTGGGCTGCATTCGCTGTGGCCGGACCCTCTTTGATTAACGCCGTAACCAGAACCCGTTCGGAACGACGGAATCCGTAGGATGCCGCCATGTCAGGGCCTACTCTCGCAGATGTGGCACGTGCCGCAGAGGTCTCCACCGCCACCGTCTCGCACGCTCTCAACGGAACGGGCCGGCTCGCCGACTCCACCCGCCGCCGGGTCCGCGAGGTGGCCGTCACGCTCGGCTACGGCGCACAGCGAACCCCGCGGGCCGGGAAGACCCTGGGCGTGGCCGTCACCACCTATGCAGGATCGGCCTGGAACTTCCTCGATGTCCCGTACTTCGCCCAACTCCTCACTGTTGCCACGGCCACCGCGCACGCCCACGGCTACGCCCTGACCATCCTCCCCGCCACCTGCGGGGCCGAGACGCCCTGGCACACCCTCACCGTGGACGGCATGCTGCTCCTCGACAGCCCCACGGACGACCCGGTACTGCGTGCGCTGCGCGCCCGGGGCATCCCACTCGTCTTCGACGGCCGACCCGTCGATCCGAGGCCCGGGGACATCTGGGTCGACAACGACCACGTCGCCACCACCCGCGAGGTCCTCGGCCACCTGACCGCCTCGGGCGCCCGACGGATCGCCCTGCACGCCGGATACGGCGACGAGCACTACACCCGGACCGTGACCCGCTCCTACCAGCAGTGGTGCCACGAACACGCCCGGACTCCGCTGGTCCTCACCTTCGACCCGTACGACACCTCGGGCCACGGCTTCGACGCCGTCTTCGCCGCCCGCGCCTGCGACGCGGTCTACACGGTCTACGATCCCGGCGGTCGCCAGGTCCTGGCCGCAGCGGCTCGCCACGGCCTGCGGATCCCCGACGACCTCCTCCTCGTCTGCGCCAGCGAGGACCAGGCCTACGCCGAGAGCGATCCACCGGTGAGCACCGTGACCCTGCATCCCGCGACGATCGCCGAGACCGCGGTGACGGCCCTGGTCTCCCGCCTGCCTCCCGCCGCCCCGCCGCCGGCCCTCGGCGCCCTGACGGTCCCGGCGGTCCTCCACCCTCGCCGCTCCTCACTCCGCCGGGTCCGGTCCGGCCGCACGCGGCCGGGAGGTTGACACACGCCCCTGCCTGTCGTTGATCACGGAGAGGGCTCCGGGCCCCGGGCGGACGGGCCCGCATCCGCGCGATCCCCGTACGGCGGGCCGGCGAACCGTCCTTCGGTGAACCGGCGTGGCGCACGGGCCCGATCGGCACTCCCGCCCCGTCGGCCGAAGGAACGGACGAGTTGGATTCCTCGACAGGAAAGGAAGTTGTTCAGGAATTCCGGTGTGCTGTCGCGGCCTGCTGGGATCGCCTTCGCTGTCACGGCCGGGTCGGATCGCCGTTTCGACGAGGCCGTCTGCCCGCTCGGCGGATCGGGCGGTCGCACCCCGCGGTGCGTCTTGTGTTTCCGATCAAGTGACCAGCGGTGCCGCCATCCAGACGGCAACTCCGATCAAAGTCGAAGCGAACAGGTAATCGATCCATCTCTTCGACCGCTCACTACGGAACAGGGTGGTGAGCGCTCGGCCGCCGAGTGCCCAGACCATGAAGGCGACGAGGTTGTTCACGGTGAAGACGGCCGTGATCACCAGCACCGCGGTGACGTCCTCGTCGGCGGACGGCGTGAGGAACTGCGCGAACATCACCGCGATGATGTAGTACGCCTTGGGGTTCAGCAGCAGGACGATCGCACCGGCCCAGAACCCGATCCGCTGCTTCCCGACGGGTGCGGCGTCCGTCGCCTCCCCTCCCTTCGCCCGGGCGGCACGAATGAACGCCACCGCCAACCACAGCACGTAGAGGCTCCCGACCGCGCTGAGCACCGTCGCGAGCACGGGATGCTCGAGGACGGTGACCCCCATCCCGATCCCGATCACCGTGGTCACAGCGAACGTCGCGACGTGGTACCCGGCGAGCGCCGGAACGGCGGCGCGCAGCCCCTGCGACGCGCCGATCGCCGCGAAGAACGCGTTTCCGGGGCCCGGACTGTACGCGAGCGGGAACAGGAAGACGACGAGTGCGACGAGCATGTCCGCGCTCACCGCCGGTATCAGGTCGGTCGAAGGATTCACACACCGAGCTTTCAGAACCGCCGCCGCTCAAGCTGGCGGAAATCAGACGCCGCACTGCGACAACACCGTTCCGTTCCATGACCGGTTCAGGAGAGTCACGGGGCGACGCGACACGGCGGGCCCATGCCGACGCGGGCCGGGACCGTCCGAGTGGACGAGACACGGCCCATAAGGGTGCCCGGCATGAGTGAAAGCCGTGAGTTGGCGGATGAGTTGACGCAGTGGCTCCGTCGGCACGCGGCATTCCAGCGGCTGACCTCGGTGGAGACGACTTCCCGTTTGACCGCCGTCGTGACGGAGTGGGGCGTGGCCCAGGGGTGGTCGGCGCAGTGTGAAGCTGCGGCTGGTACGACGCGCACGGCCAGGAGCGGACGAACACCCACCGCGCGCCGGGCGGCCACCGCCTCGTTCAGGGCGCGGAGCCGACCAGGAGACGACGCGATGTCGGCCGGATCGTCCTGGCCGCGCGCCGCCTGATGTACGGCCACAGCCGCCCGGATGCGCTCCCCGCCGAAGGTGAGGGGGTGTGCGTGGCCTGTCGCGCACATGTCCTGGAGAGGTGGTTGCTGGTGAGTGCGCACGAGACGCGTGCACAAGAGATACGCGGCGCCGGGTCCGATGGGGCGCGCCGCCGGAACCGGCCCCGGGTCGGCAGGGTGTGCCCGGCGGCCGCGGTGCTGATCGCCGTCGGGGTCGGCGGCTGCTTCGCCGGGAGCCGCGCCGACGAGGGCCCCAGTGTCCGCGTCCTCGTCGGCCATGGGCCTGCGCGGTCTTTCGCTGCCGTGGCCCGGGGAGGGCCAGATGAGCATCGCGGTGGAGGGACTGGGCAGCCTGGGGAGCAAGGGCGGTCGGCGGCCGGTTCCGATCGCGAGTCTGACGAAGGTGATGACCGCGTACGTCGTCCTCAAGGAGCACCTGCTCGGGAACGGGGAGCCGGGGCCGGTGATCACGGTCGACGAGCAGGCCGCGCAGGAGGCCTTCTCCCTCAGCGAGTCCACCGTGCCCCTGCGCGAAGGACAAGAACTGACGCAACGCCAACTCCTGGAGCTGTTGTTGCTCCCTTCCGGCAACAACGGGGCGAGGCTGCCGGTCCGTTGGGACGCGGGGAGTCAGGAGGCGTTCGTCGCCAAGGTGAACGACGCCGCCCGGGACCTCGGGATGACGCGGACCACGTACACCGGGGCGAGCGGGATCGGGCCCACCACCGTCAGCACGGCCGACGACAAACTCGTGCTGGCCCGGCAGGCCATGAGGATCCCGGTGCTGCGGGCCGTGGTCGCGCTGCGCAGGACCACCGTTCCAGGGGTGGCGACGAGGGCGGTGGCTTCGCGGCGAACGGCGCTCCGGTCACGCGTCACCGCCTCGCCAGTTCCGCCAGCCAGGGATGTCCGGGATGCACGCGCGTCAGCCACCCGCCGAGAACGTCACGCCGCGCCCGGCTCAACAGCGGCAGGACCCCGTCGAAGTCCGCGTGGTCCTTGGGCCGTGCCTCCTTCGCTTTGAACAACAGCACCAGCTCCGGTACCAGGTAGGGGATGCCGTCCGCGGACAACTCGGTGATCGCGTCGTACGGCAGCCGCAGGCTCTCGTCCCGTCGGCAGATCCACGTCCCGCCCTCGTGCGGCTCGCGGAAGACGTCGAACAGGAACTGACCACTCGCCGGATCCCGCAGCCAGGTCTGGTGCGTGGCCGCGAGCGCCTCGGCGCCTGCTCCCGCCCAGACCCGTCCCGAGCCCACCGCGTCGAACACGTACTCGGGGAAGCGGTCCCGAACCTCCGCGAACCCCGCCTCGGGCACCGCGATCTCCAGATCACCGTGGGGCCGGGACTGCTCTCCGCGGAACAGGTCCAACGCCCACCCCGCCACGACGCACCAAGGCGTATCCACCCCGCCCAACCGCTCCGCGACCTGCTCCGGCCGCCAGGCATCCGCCCACCGGGCATCCAGTTCGTCCGCGTCAGGAGCAACGCCGCCGGGCGGTACGGAATCGGTCATGGGACCAACATACTGAGCACGGGTGCGCAGCCGGTCCCCCGGTGTTCGGAGCGTTGTCCGAAGGGGCGGTTACGATCCCGGCCATGCGTCTTGAAGAACAGCTGGACAGACTGGCGGAACTGGGGCTGCCGCTCGCGGCCGACCGGACCGTGGACGAGTTGCTGTACTCGTGGCCGCGGGAGGAGTACGAGCGCCAGCCGTTCGACCTGGTGCTGTTCGCACTGGGCTGCGAGGTCGAGGCCGAACCGTGGGGGCGGTGGTTCTGCGACCGGGCGTGGCACTTCGACACCGAGTGCGTGCGCGGCCGGGGCTCGTACGTGGCGATCGCCCGGCAGCTGTGCCGGATGGCCGACCGGCCGGACGCCCTGTCCGACCTGCGGGACCATGTCGACCTCGGCGCGGAGGAGGCGTGGATCGAGTACACGGCCGGCGACCGGCGGGTCAACTGGCCCATCGAGGTCAGGGACGACTGGGCCGACCTGATGGTGGTCGGCTACCTCATGGACGAACTGGAACACGGGGGCCGGCGCTTCCATGTCCGGCCCAACGGCCAGGCCATGACGCTCTTCTTCCTCGACGACGACGCGGCCGGACGGCTCGACGCGCTGGCCGGCGGGCGGGCGGTCGCCCCGTTCCCGGGGTAGCGGCCCCGGCTGCGAGGCCGGGGCCGATGGCCGTAGGCGGGCCGGGACGCGGAGGTGGCCGTGCCCGGAGTGATGGGCGGACACCGGCCGCGAGTCCCGCCCGGCCCCGGTCCGCGTCGGGCGGCCGGGGCGGGGACCGCCGCGGGTCAGAACTTCCAGGCGGGATCGTTCGCGATCCTCAGCATCGCGGCGGTGTCCGGCCGCGGCTGGGACCGCGTGGCGCTCGCGCCCTTCGTGTCCGTCCGGCCGGCCCACTGCTGAAGGGTCACCGTCCGGCCGTCCTTGCGGAGCACCCGGACGTACCAGGACTGCCGGCCGTCCCCGGGCAACCGCAGCGTCACGGTCTCCGCCCGTGCGCCGTCGGCGAGTCGGACCACCTGGCAGTCGCTCGCCGGGGCGATGTCCCGCGGAGCCGGTGCGCCGGGCCGCGGTGCGACCTTCGGCATCGTGATGCTCGCGCAGAGCGGCACCTGCGGGCCCTTGGCCGTGTATTCCGCTCCACCGACGAACTGCACCGGGCCGGTTCCGCCGTCCCACCGCACACGGTAGGTCCGGCCGGGGAAGTCCCCCTCCCCGACGGTCGCCTTCCCCGGCGGGAGCAGCCCGACCAGGGTGTCGGCGAGCCGCTCGCTGCTCCACCGGGTCGTGTGCTCGGTTCCCGGGCCGAAGGCGTCCGGCCGCAGGCTCTGCGGCGCCGCGCTGCCGGCCGCGGCGGGCACCAGCGGGCCGACGAGCGGGTCGGCGGCCGACGGGGTCGTGCCCGGGTCCGCGCCGGGCACGACCAGGGCCAGGGCGGCCACGGCCGCCCCCGCGGTCAGACCGGCCCCGGCCAGTGCTCCGCGGCGGCGGGCACGGCCGCGCCGTCCGGCCGCGACCACCGCGTCCACGCTGGTCCGCAGCGGCGGCTCGTCACGGAGCCCGGCCTCCAGAAGGGTCTTGACATCGTGGTCGTTCATCGCAGTGCGGCCTTCCTTCGGATGGAATCGGCTGGAGGGGCGAACACCCCGAACGTGTCGGCGTCCGCGTCGTCCCCCAGGAGGGAACGCAGGCGGTCCAGCGCCCGCGCGGTGTGGCTCTTGACCGTGCCGACGGAGCAGCCCATGGCCGCGGCGGTCGCGGCGATGTCCAGATCGGCCCAGTAACGCAGCACCACCACCGCCCGCTGCCGCGGCGGCAGGACGGCCAGTGCGGCGCGTACCTGAAGTCCCAGCGCCGGGTCCGCGCAGGGCTCGGCGCGGTCGGGCAGTACGCAGGAGGGCTGTTCGCGACGCCAGCGCCGCCGCATGTGGTCGACGCAGGCCCGGGTCAGTACGCGATGGGCGTACGCCTCCAGGTTCCGTATCTGGCGCCGCCGCCCCCACACCGAGTACAGCTTCGCCAGTGCTGTCTGCGTGATGTCCTCGGCGTGGTGCCAGTCACCGCACATCAGGTAAGCGGTGCGGCGCAGGTGCACCAGCTGCTCCTGGGCGAAGCCGCGGAATTCCTCCAGGTCACCGGTACGCAATGCGTGCCCTCCGTTCGTCTCTGTCCCCTTCGACGGAGCGGACCGGGCCCGGGGATGTCACGGGCCGTGAGATCTCTCCGGATTATTTTTTCTGACGCTCCGTGACATCCCCGTGCTCCGTCCGCTCCGTCGTTCCTGTCGAGACATGGGAGAAGGCGGCGCCCGCGTCCGGAGCGTCCACCCGTGCGATGCGGGCGGACGCTCCCGCGGGGCCGCGCGATCGAGAGGACACGTATGCGAGGCATACGTACAGCAGGCCCGCCGGCCGCCGTCGTGCTGGGCGCACTGCTGATCGGTACGGCGGCCGTGCCGCCCGCCGGGGCGGCACCGCCCCGCACGGCCGCGGCGTCCGGGGCGGGGTCCGGGGCGGGCTCCGTGGTGAGGACGACGCTCATCACGGGCGACGAGGTCACCGCCCGGGTCGGCGCCGACGGCACGGTCTCCGTGGTCGCCGTACGGCCCGGCCCCGGGCGCGAGGAGATGACGTTCACCCAGCAGGGCACCGAGGGTTCGGTGTCGCTGGTGCCGCAGGACGCGGTGGCGCCGCTGCGCGCCGGATTCCTGGACCCGCGGCTGTTCGACATCACGGGACTCGTGGCCCAGGGGTACGACGACGCCCACAGCCCCCGGTTGCCACTGATCGTCATGTACGACGAGGCGGTCGCCGGGAAGGCGGCTCCGCGGCCACCGGCCGGGGCAGCGGCCGTACGCCCCCTGGCGAGCGTGCACGGCACCGCGCTGCGGGCCGACAAGAAGCGGGTGTCGCAGCTCTGGGAACAGTGGGGACCCGCCGCGTCGAAGCGCCGGTCGGCGGACGCCCTCGCCCCGGGCGTGGCCAAGGTGTGGCTCGACGGCAAGGTCGGCGCCGCCCTGGATCGCAGCACGTCCCAGGTCGGTGCGCCGCAGGCGTGGAAGTCCGGCTGGACCGGAAAGGGCGTGAAGGTCGCGGTGCTGGACACCGGCATCGACCCGACGCACCCCGACTTCTCCGGCTCGATCGCCGAGTCGGCGGACTTCACGCGGGGCGACGGTGCCGTCGGCGGTGCCGTCGGCGACGGTGACGGTCACGGCACGCACGTGGCCTCCACGGTCGCCGGGGACGGCACCGCGTCCGACGGCCGCTACCGGGGCATGGCCCCCGACGCCGAACTGCTGGTCGGCAAGGTGCTGGACGACAACGGCGGCGGGCAGGAGTCGTGGGTCCTCCAGGGCATGGAGTGGGCCGCGGCGCGGGCGCCCATCGTCAACATCAGCCTGTCCGGCGCCGCCACCGACGGGACCGACCCCCTCTCGCAGGCCGTCGACAAGCTCTCCGCCGACCACGGCACGCTGTTCGTCGCGGCGGCCGGCAACCGCGGACGCCCCGGTACGGTCGGCACGCCCGGTGCGGCCGACGCCGCGCTGACCGTGGGCGCCGTCGAACGCGACGACGCGCTCGCCGACCTGTCGAGCCAGGGGCCGCGCCTGGGCGATCACGCGGTCAAGCCCGATCTGACGGCGCCGGGCATCGGCATCGTGGCGGCCCGCGCGGCAGGCACCGACGGCGACAACCCGGTCAACGACCACTACACCGCCCTGTCCGGCACCTCGATGGCCGCGCCGCACGTCGCCGGCGCCGCCGCGCTGCTCGCCCAGGCCCACCCGGACTGGAAGGGGCCGCAGCTCAAGGCCGCACTGACCTCCTCGGCGAAGCCGATCGCCGGGCAGGGCGCGTACGAGCAGGGTGCCGGACGCCTGGACGTGGCGCGGGCCACCGCCCAGAGCGTGTTCGCCGCAGCCGAGGACACCGGCGTGTACTTCACCGACCCCGAGGCCACCGAACCGGTCACCCGAACCGTCACGTACCACAACACCGGCACGGCGGAGGTCTCCCTCACGGTGGCCGCCGGCACCACCGGCCGGGCCGACGAGCCGGGGCCGAAGGGTCTGTTCACCGTGTCGCCGGCCGTGCTGACCGTGCCCGCCGGGGGCACCGCCCGGACCACGGTCACCATCGACCCGGGCGCCGCGGCGGCCGGGACCTCCTTCAGCGGACGGCTGACCGCGACCGCCGGGAGCGGCACCGTCGTGACCGGACCGGCCTTCGCGGTCACCAAGGAGGCCGTCCACCGCCAGGTCACGGTGAAGGCAGTCGACCGCGACGGCGCGCCCCTCGGCCCGGGCTCGCGCGAACAGGGCTTCTCCTCCGTAGGGTTGACGAACCTCGCCGACGGCCGGACGTTCGGCCTCACCTTCGACGGCGGCACGGCCATCGCCCGCGTGCCGGAGGGCCGCTACAACCTCGGCGGCACCCTGGTCACCCCGGGAGCCGGGGAGGCCGCACCGACGTCGACGTTGTTCCTCCAGCCCGAGCTGGACGTACGCGGCGACGCCGCGTTCACGGTGGACGCCCGGCAGGGCAAGCCGATCACCGTCGCCGTCCCGGACCGCGACGCACAGCCCTACTCGCTGTCGGCCGGATACTGCTACCGCCTGCCCGGGGACAGCACGTGCGCGGACCAGAGCGCCCTGCTCGGCAGGCCCGGACGGCTCTACGTCATACCGGGCGAACGGGTTTCCGGCGGCACGCTCGGCTTCTACGTCCGCAGCATCCAGCACGGCGCGCAGGCCCCGAAGGGGCGTCTGCCCGACCGTTACGACCTGCTGCTGCTCACCACGGGCTCGCTCCCCGACCCGGCGTTCCGCCTCGCCCGCGAGGATCTGGCCGCCGTCAGGAGCGACTACTACGCGCAGGGTCCCGGTACCGCCGGCAGCATGTCCAGCTGGCCGACCGAGTCCGGTCTGGGCGGAGTGAGCATCGTCGAACCGGACTTCGCGCTGCCCGCGGCACGCACCGAGTACATGACCGTGCGCGGCCAGCAGCGCGAGACGTACTTCAGCCAGCAGGCCGGCGAGGGCGGCGAGTACCTGCCGCTGCCCGTCACGCAGATCGGCACCGTCTCGTGCACGGCCGGCAGCACCTGCGTCGACCGGTGGAACGCCGCCGTCATCGGCCCGGGCCTGGCTCCCGTCAAGAACGGCGCGCCGTCGATCGGCCGCGCCAGTGACGGCACCATCGGCGCGGAACCGCAGCTGTTCAGCGACGCGGCCCCCGGGCACTACGGCGGCCCGATGCCCGACTGGCTGGAGGACACCGTGGACATCACCCTGACGAAGGACGGTCAGAGGCTCGGCTCCAGCAAGTCCCCCAGGGCCACCTTCGCCGTCCCCCAGGACGCGGCCACCTACCGGCTGACCGCCCGCGCCACCCGCAAGGAGCCGTGGGCGTCACTGTCGACGACGGTGAAGACGGTGTGGACCTTCCGCTCCGCGGCCGTCGCACCCGGCCCCGGCGGTGCGGTGCGCACCGAGGCACTGCCGCTGGACGTCGTACGTTTCATCGCTCCCGTCGACGCCGACAACCGGACCGCCCGTGCCAAGCACACGCTGACCGCGCGGGTGGAGCGGCAGGCCGGCGCCGCGGCGCCCAGGACCAAGCGCCTCACCGTGCAGGTCTCCTTCGACGACGGCGTGACGTGGCAGGACGCCCCGGTCAGCTCGGACGGCGCCACCGGTCACCGCGTCACCATCACCCCGGGCTCCGGGTCCTTCGTCTCCCTGAGGGCCACGGCGCGCGACGCCGACGGCGGCACCGTGGAACAGACCGTCCTGCGCGCCTACCGTCTGGCCCCCTGACCGCGGCGGAACGCCCCGGACCGCGTTCCTTCCGCTCCCGAGCCGCCCCGGCGGGCACCCGATGCCGCCGGGGCGGCTTCCCGGGAACCGCGAACCGTCCGACCACGCTGCTCGGACGGCTCCGGCTGCCCGAGCAGCGTGGTCGGCACCCCGCGCGGGACGGCCGTGCGTGATCGGATCTGCCCCACCCGGCCGGCCTGCCGGTCCGCTACCAGGACCACGGCGAGCAGAGGAGGGTGTTGACCCCTCCGGCCTTGTCACCGACGCAGGTTCGGAACCTCACGTTCTTCACCGGGTAGTTCGAGTGGTAGTAGGGGGAGATGACCTGGCTCTCGTCGGGGCTGCAGTCGATGACGGGAGAGCGGGTGTCCGACTCAGACAACTACCGTTCAAAGCAATCCTGTTAGTGATTCGAACCCCTTCGAATGAGGCGGGCGCACCTACGCTCCGAAGGTGTGATCTCTGTGCTTCTCGACGCGGGAAGTCTGAGCAGGGTCCGGCTTTCGCCGTCTCCCGCGTACGAAGTGGTGATGTGGCTGCGGCTCACGGCGGCCGGGCGCCGTCATCCGCTCCTCGGTGATCCGGGGGCTGCGGCACGGTGGGCGCTGCGCAACCCCGACGTAGCCCTGATCGCGCAGTGCCGGCCCGACGGGGCGGGCGGGCTCACCTACATGCCGGACCTGCTCACGCCGAAGCCGTCCTTCGGGCCTGCGGGGCATACGTTCGCCGAGCAGTTGGCCATGATGGACGCGACGCCCCAGGAGGCCGCCGTCCACCAGGTCGCCACGGTACGTTTCGGCAACGGCCGGATGCCCGCGTCCCTGCGGTCGGCGCTCGATGCGGGAGAGTTCGGCCGACGGGTCGCCAACGGCATGCGGCAGTTCTGGAAGGACGTCGTCGTCGACGAGTGGACCGGGATGCGCACCGTCCTGGGGGCGGGCATCGCCGCGCGTTCCCGCGAGATGGCCGGACACGGGATCGGGCATCTCCTCGACACGCTGCATCCGCACGCCGGTCGGTCGGGCTGTCGGCTCGACGTACGCAAGGGAGCCTACGAGGAGACGATCCAGCTGACCGACAAGGAGTTGGTCCTGACGCCGACGGCGCACGGCTCAGACGTCGGCGTGCAGTTGGAAGCCACCGGCGCAGCGCGGAGGGCGACACACTGCTCGGACGGCAGGGGCCCGCCCGCTGATCCACCAAGGATTGTGGTGGCCCGGCGGCGGGGCCGCCGGGCCGCATCCCGCTCAGCGGGTGTCGGTGCGCTTTTCGAGGCGGGTGCCGTGGCGAAGGGTGATCGACATCAGGTCGCTGGGGGCGTCCAGTTCCAGACGGTGCCAGCGGCCGCGGGGGACGATCACGGCGGTGCCTGCCCGCAACTGCGCCATGTCCTCGGTGCCGTCGGGCCCGTCGGGCCCGTCGGGGCGGAAGTAGACGCGGACACCGCCGGTCAGACAGCACACCGCCTCCTCGGCCTGCGGGTGCATCTCCCAGTGGTCGGCGTGGACGTCGGCGTCGGTCTCCACGTGGAACGTCGCGATCTGCCAGGCGCCGGAGTCGCTGCCCGTCATCCGCCGTTCGGCGGCTCGGACATCGCCGTCGGGGTGGATGTGCAGCGCCGATGCGAACAGGTCGACGGATGAGATGGGTGTCGTCGTCATGAAGGTGTTCCTTCCATCTGGTTCTCTGCGGGAGCGGTGGTGCGGGGGTCGGACGTCTCGGTGCGTTGACGGGGCAGTACGCCGATCGCCACGACCGCCGCGAGGACGAAGAGAGCGGCGGCGACGGCCAGGCCCAGCGCGTAGCCGTCGTTGAGCGCCGCGGGGGCGGTTGCCGTACCGGTGCGGTGTGCGGCGACGGTGGCCAGGGCGGCCAAGCCGATGCAGCCGCCGAGTTGGCGGGAGCTGTTCATGAGTCCGGAGGCCATGCCGGCCTCGCGCGGGGCGACGCCGGTGGTCGCGGCGGCAGCGACCGGGGCCAGGACCAGTCCGGCCCCGATGCTGGTGACGAGGGACGGGCCGAGCACGTCGGTGAGGAAGTTGCCGTCAGGGCTGATGAGGGCGAACCAGGCCAGGCCCGCCGCGGCCAGCAGGGCTCCGGGCACCAGGGGGCGCGGGGGGTGCGCCTCGCGGTGACGCGGGTCGCGACGACGGTGCCCGCGATCAGGCCGATGGAGAAGGGCAGGAAAGCGGCGCCGGTGGCGGCGGCGCTCATGCCCAGGACCTGCTGCATGTAGAGGGACACGAAATAGAAGGCCGTGAACTGTCCGGCGGCGGCCAGGAACACCAGCACGTTCGCACCGGCGACCCACCGGCTGCGCAGCAGACCGAGACGCAACAGCGGTGCCGGGGCCCGGGTCTCGGCGAGGACGAAGGCGGCCAGCAGCACGGCCGCGGCAGCGAGGGTCACCAACGTGGACGGGGAACCCCACCCGAGGGTGTCGGTGCGGACGACGCCGAACACCAGCAGCCCGGCTCCGCCGGTCGCCAGGACGGCGCCCCATGCATCCAACCGCTCGCGCCGGACCTGTTGTGTTCCGGCGGGCACACCCACGGAGACCAGCGCGAGAGCCGCCGCCACGATGGGCAGGTTGATCAGCATGACCCAGCGCCAACCCGCGTACTGGGTCAGCAGCCCGCCCGCCAGTACACCGAGCGCGCCGCCCGCGGCGTTCACCGCGCTCCACACTCCGAGCGCGCGAACGCGCCGGGGGCCCTCGGAGAAGGCGGTGGTGAGCATCGCCAGCCCGGCGGGCGCGGCCGCGGCGGCTCCCAGACCCTGCCCGGCACGGGCGCTGATCAGCTGCCAGGGCTCCTGGGCCAACCCGCCCGCCAGCGAGCACAGCCCGAAGACGGCCAGGCCCAGCACGAACAGGCGGCGTCGGCCGTACAGGTCGCAGGCGCGGCCCCCCAGCAGCAGAAACCCGCCGAACGTGAGCGCGTACACGTGCACGACCCACGACAAGTCGAGCGGTGCGAATCCCAGCCCGGCGCGGATCGCGGGCAATGCGACGTTGACCACCGACATGTCCAGGGCGACGACGAACTGACCCACGGCTGCTGCCGCGAGCACTGCTCCTGGACTCCCTCTCGGATTTTTATACATGTAAGGAAAATAGCGTCAGGGGATTCTCCTGTCGACCCCCGGAGGGCCGTTCGCGGCGGCCGGCACCAGATCACGTCGCGCCCGGCGGGGGACTGGACTCCTACACCCATCGGCCACAACCCGCCGACCGCGTAAGGAACTTCGAGGCCGACACGCCCGCGACCCAGGAATGGCAGCGGGCGCTGCCGGCCGGAACGGGGACGAAGGTGCCGCCGCCCGCCCGCTTCGTCCCGGTCGGCTTCGAGCAGATGGACGCCCTTCTGCGCGAACACCGGCTCCAGCCCGTCGAGTGCGTCCACCGGCGCGACGCGGTCGCCCTCGGAGCGGCAGTGACGTGATGAGCGATCCCGCTCGGAAGGCGGCGGGCCCGGAGGGCGCGAGTTCGCCGAACCGGGTGCCGGCAGGCGGCCCGGCACCGCTCCCCTACGGGTGGGAGATCTGCGAGGTCGTGGCGGAGCGGGCCGCGCGGTCGAGGTCGGCGAGCAGGCGTTCGGCGTCGGTCATCAGTGATCCGTACACGTGCCAGGCGGCCGGCTCGGTCAGCGCGCCCCGCTTGATCTCGCCGGTCATCACGGTGTGCCACGCGGCGGCGTCGTCGATGGCCCGGCGCAGTCGCTCGCGTGCGTCGTCCTCGGCCGAGCCGTCAGCCGCCCCGGGCGTGGCGAAGCACTTCACCGCACCTCCCGCCGTCTCCAGGGTCGCCGCGTACCGGTCGAGGAACATCTGCCCCAGACGGTGGCCGGTGTGCCGGTCGTCGACGGTGTCGGCGAGGGTACGGGCGATGCCTCGGACCTGGAGGGTGATCCGGTGCAGGGCGCGCAGCGCCTCGCCGTGGCCCGAGGGCTCGCGTCCTCCGCGTACGACGACGCACCGCGTGTTCCAGCGCAGGCTCTCCTGGCTCTCGCGGACGTCCTCGTGCGCCCGCACCGCCAGGTCCTCCAGGCGCCTGCCCTGTTCCAGCCAGGCGTGCGCACGGTCGGCGTGCCGCCGTTCCCGCAGCCCGCGGCCCATGTCGACGAGCAGTTCCCCCATGGCGACGGCGAGACCGCGCACCGCGGAGTCGGACGCGCTCAGGTGCACGGGCGGCAGGATGAGGGCGTTCACCGCGATCCCCGCCACCGCGCCGGTCAGCGTCGCCAGGGTCAGCTCGACCACGTGGTCCACGGGAACGGCCGTCGCCGCGGCCAGGGCGAGCACCGCCGTCGAGGCGACCTGCAGACGGCCGTCCGACCCCCGTCGGCCGGCGACGACCAGCGCGATCGCCGGGATGGCGGCCGCGCTCCCCGCGGCCGGGCCGAGCAGCCACACGACGGCCACGGCCACCGACAGACCGGCCGCCCGCCCCGCCACGCTGCGCAGTGCCTGCGTCACCGACCGGTAGACGGTGGGGGCGCTGACCATGGCGAGCGCGGTGGCCACGGCGAGGTACCGCTGTTCCCCCGGCAGCCACCACGACGCGGCCTGCCAGGCCAGGAGGGCAGCGATCAGGACCTTGACGGTCCGCACCGCCGCGGGCCGTACCGACCGGAAGGCCCGCGGCGACCACCAGGCCCGGCCCGCGTTCCGCCACCGCCCGGCGACGGCCTGACCTCGCGCGAGGACGTGTGCTGTCATGCTCTCGGCTCCTGCCTCATCCACAACGGCGATACGCCCCTCATGAGGCCGACAGCCGTCGACGCACCCCCGTCACGGAGCACTCGGCGGCCCCGCGGCCCGGAACGGCGATGTCCTCGCCGCGGCGGACGGCCGGAACCGGCGCGAGGGCCGTGACACCCGTCGGCAGCCGCCCGCCCCGCGTCGCGCGAGGCTCGGTGGCCGCCTGGTGCCCGGAGGTCTGTTCCATGGCCTGCTCCTTGATCGGCCCGTAGATCATGCGACAGCGGCCCGGCGATACCCGGCCGCAATGGGACATGAAAGACGCTACTGGCAAACATGTTGAAAATTGGACTTCCCGCGTGTGGGGTATGTCATGCCCGCCAGACCGGAAGGACCGGCGATACTCACCGCCGAATCGGCCCCAGGCAAGGGCCGTTGCCTCCGCGGGGCGGCCCGCCGCGCACAGCCGGACCCTCCCCCGCCCGCCAGGAGGCGGCTCCCCGCAGGCACGGGGCTACGTTTGACAGGGGGGGCTAATGACGTTAGCTTTTTGGTTATAGACATTAGCTCCTGTGGAGGACGGCATGACTGAATTCCTGAAGACCGGCGACGGACAGATCGCGTACGACGTGACGGGCGAGGGCCAGCTGATCGTGCTCGCCCATGGCATGGGTGACAACAGGGCGGCCTACCGCGAGGTGGCCGCACGTCTCGCCGACGCCGGATTCCGCGTCGCCAACACCGACCTGCGCGGACACGGCGAGTCCAGCACCGGCTGGACCTCCTACACCCGCACCGATGTGGCGGCCGACCTGCTCGCTCTCGTCCGGCACCTGGGCGGCCCCGCCGTCGTCGTGGGCCACTCGTTCGCCGGTGGCGCCGCCACCATCGCGGCGGCGCGGGAGCCCGAACTGGTCAGCGCCATCGTCGAGATCAGCCCGTTCACCCGCGCGCAGAAGATCGACCTGGGTGCTCTGGTGTCCCATGCCCGCTACCGCAAGGGCATGGCGCTGCTCATGGGTACCGGGCTCCTGCGCAACGTCGGGCTGTGGAAGCGCTACCTCGACCATGCCTGCCCGGGCCTCCGGCCCGCCGGCTTCGCCGACCATGTCGCCGCGCTCGACGCCGACCTGCGCAGGCCGGGCCGGATGGCGGTCGTCAGCAGAATGGGGATGTCCGCTCCCACGGACGCGGGTGCGGTGCTCGCCGGCATCCGGTGCCCCGCTCTGGTCATCGGCGGCACGCTCGACCCCGACTGGGCCGACCCCCGGGCCGAGGGCGAAGGCATCGTGGCGGAAATGCCCACGGGACTCGGTCGCCTCGAAATGATCGAGGGCGCGGGCCACTACGCCCACGTCCAGTTCCCCGCCGAAGTCGCCGCGGCCGTCCTGGCCTTCCTCGAGGTCGGCGTCCGTGGCTAGGGCCGCGCTCTCCGCGGACGCGGTGGTCGATGTCGCGCTACGGATCATCGACGAGGGCTCTCCCACCGCCCTGACCCTGTCGGCGGTCGCCGGCCGGGCGGGTGTGGCCACCCCGTCTCTCTACAAGCACGTACGCAACCTCGCCGAGCTGCGTGACCTCCTGTCGGCACGCATCATCAACGAGATCGCCGACCAGGTCGGCGAAGCCGTGCTCGGACGCTCCGCCGACGAGGCGATCCGCGCACTCATGTCGGCATGGCGCGACTACGCGTCGGCGCACCCGCACCGGTACGCGGCACTCGTCCAGAGCCCCGAGCCACGGACCGCCGAGGCCGGCGCACGACTGATCAGGATCGTGCTGGCCACCCTGCGGGCCTACGGCATGGAGGACTCCGCGGCGATCCACGCGGCCCGATGCCTGCGCGCCGTCGTCCACGGCTTCGCGACCCTGGAGAGCGAAGGCGCGTTCGGGCTTCCCGAGAAACTGGACGAGAGCTACGACCTGCTGATCCACATGGTCATCACGGGCCTGCGCTCGCCTCGTTGACCCCTTCGGCCTCAATCGTCGCGGCCGCGGGCGGGCCCCGGCCTTTCTCGACGCCGACGCCGACGGCGTCCCATCGGGGTCACGTCGGGACGGCCGGTCGCCGGGAGACACGAGATTTCCCGGGTAGAGCTCTGTTCGGCGGGGAGAACACCTCAGGGGCACGCGCGGCGCAGGCCGCCTGGTGCGAGGTCCGACAGGGGAGACCATGGCTCGTGGGACGGGTGGGAGACGGTGAACGGGCGGCGGTGGCCACGCCGGTTCGGTGCGGGGGCGCGCGTCGCCGGGAAGGCCGCGGTCGGGGTGGCCGTGACGACGCTGGCGGTGTTGTTCACCGTTCTCGGGTACGGGTTCGTCCGTGGAGGACTCGACGGGCTGGACGACGCCTCCGCGGTCGCCGCGCGTGGGCGGTCGGTCGACGGGGTCGTCCTGGCCACGGACAAGGTGGTCGAGCCCCAGGGGGGCCGCGCCAAGAGGATCGAGATTCGTTTCACCACGGCCGACGGGACGTCCTATCGGTTCTGGGAAGGCGGCGACGCGGACGTCGGCGACACGGTCCGCGTCCACTACGAGCCGGGACGTCCCGAGACGGCGAGCACCCACTCCGTGACGAGCGACAGGGTGGGGTACGGCATGCTGACCCTGGTCGGGCTCGCGCTCGTGATCCTCATGCCGCTGCTGGTGTTCATGCTCGGCCGGGAAGGGCTTCGCGCCATGAGGCGGGCGGTGCGCGAACGGTCGTCGACGGGCTGACGCTGGCGTCTCGAACCCGTCTGATCTGCGGTTCTTGTCTTGGTGCGGGTGCCCTGCGTGCGCGGGTGAAGCTCGCAACCCTCCTCGACAACCATGTCGTTGGAGCGCTACCGCGCTCCGGCCAAGGCCTCGCCGGCCGGACGGGCCTACGCGGTCCTCGCGCCACTTGAGAACCCCGAGGCCCGACGGGCCGACCTCAAGGCACCATGCGCACCTGCCTCGCGCACGACGGAACCGGCGCGACGCGGCAGCGTCTGCGCCGCTGAGCTCCCGCCGACCGGTTCTGTGGTGCGCGCCCCGCAAGGGTTCGAGCGCGCACCACAGCCGGGCCTGCCCGGGCGACGGCGCGTAAACCGGGCGGGGCTCCGCAGGCGGCCGGAGTGGTCCGGTCCGCTCGGCCGGCTTCATACGGCGAGCGCGGTGATCCGCTTCCAGACATCGGGGCGGCGTCCAGGCCGTTCGCGGCGGCGGCCTCTCTCGTGCGCAGCGCACGGTCGCCCGGAACGAGGACGGGACGGGCGCGACTGCGACCACGGATCCGCGTGGATGGTCGACGAGCACCCCAGGAGGTCGACTTCGAAGCCCTGGAGACCCCCTTCGACGGCGACCTCGTCGAGCGGATCACCGAAACCCTCCGACGCCATGACCCGGAGGCCGAGGTCCTGCCCCACCTGCTTCCCGCCGTAGCGGACAACAAGCTCCTGTCCCGGCTGGGCATCCGGGGATTCTGCTTCGCCCCCTTGAGGCTTCCCGCGGACCTCGCCCGTGCGGCCTCGCGCGGCCGGACGCCGACCGACCGCGGGTCCTGTCCGCCCGGGGCCCGTGCGGGTGACCGCGAGCGGTGCCGTCGGACGGTCCACGAAGGCGGCCGTACGAAGGCCGGCCGTCGGCCCGCCCCCGCGAGAGCGCGTATCGGTGGGATGACCGATGCGCGGGGGGCGGGCGCGCGGTCATAGTCCTCGGGAGACCGTTCGCGGGCAGCCGTGGTGCGCCCGTTCTTCGAAAGGACCTTCTGTGGGCACGTATGCGGATCTGGTGTTTCTCGGCGGGCGGGTGGTCACGGTCGATGCGGAGTTCTCCGTCGCCTCGGCCCTGGCGGTGACCGGTGGGATCATCACCGCCGTCGGTGGGCGGGACGACGTCGCCCCGCTCGTCGGACCCGGCACCCGCGTCGTCGACCTCCGGGGGGCGACGCTGCTTCCCGGCATCAACGATTCCCATCTGCACGCGTGCGCCTTCGGCATGGCGACGCCCCCGCTCTCGCTCGACCTCGGCCATCCCGCCGTGTCCTCGCTCGCGGACGTGGCCGGGGCGGTGCGGGAGGCCGTCGGGCGGGTTCCGGGCGGGCAGTGGATCACGGGGCACGGCTGGGACACCGGTTACCTCGACGAGTGCGTCGCCGATCCGTCGCGGCTGCCCTCGCGGCACGACCTCGACGCCGTGAGCCCGGACCACCCGGTCGTCCTGTACTCCTTCTCCGGGCACGCCACCTGGGTCAACTCCAAGGCTCTGGAGCTCATCGGGATCGACCGGCACACCGTCGCACCGCCCGGCGGGACCATCGTCGTGGACGAGTCCGGGGAGCCGACCGGGCTGCTCCACGAGGGGGCCCAGGCCCTCGTCCAGAACGCGCTGCCGCCGCTCAGCCGGCAGGAGCGGACCGACGCGATCAGGTCGGCCCTCGCCACGCTGGCCCGGCTCGGCGTGACCAGCTTCACCGAGCCCGGGCTCGGCCCCGGCGGCGACGGCATCATGCGGGGCGCGCTCGGCACGGAGACCCTCGACGTCTACCACCGGCTGCTGGCCGGCGGCGAACTGACGGCCCGCGTCGGCGTCCTGCTCCTGCCCACCGGAATGGCGAGCACCGCCGAGGAGTTCGCCCGCTCGCTCACCGCTCTCGGCGAGTCCGGCGACACCGATCCGCGCCGCTTCGCGACCCACGGGGTCAAGGTCTTCGCCGACGGCGTCGTCCCCAACAAGACGGCCTGGATGCACGAACCGTACGTCGGCGGTGGCTGTGGCTCCCTGTGCGTCGGCGGCGAGACCGACGGCGAACGGATCGCCGAGATCGGCACCATGATCCGGCACGCCCACGCCGCCGGACACCAGTTGGGCGTCCACGTCACCGGTGACCGGGCGATAGACACGGTCGCGGACGCCTTCGCGGCGGCCATGGCCGAGCACCCGCGGCCCGACGCCCGCCACTACGTCATCCACGGCGACTTCCTCACCGCGCACAGCATGAAGGTACTGGCCGCGCACGGCTTCGGCGTCAACATGAACCCCACCATCAAGTGGACCGTCGCCGACATGGAGGAGGAGTTCGTCGGCACCGAACGGGCCGCGTACGCATGGCCGTACCGCGATGCCATCGACGCCGGGGTGCGGGTCGCGAGCGGGTCCGACGCCCCCGTCACGTACCCGGACTGGCGCCAGGGCGTCGCCACCATGGTGCTGCGCGAGTCGAAGGCCGGGGGCCGGGTCAGCGGCCCCGAGCAGCGCATCGCCCTGGCCGAGGCGATCCGTACATACACCATCGACGCGGCCTGGCAGGACTTCGCCGACGACTGGAAGGGTTCCCTGGAGCCGGGCAAGGTCGCCGACCTCTGCGTGCTCGACGGGGACCTGCTCACCGCCGACCCGCACGACATTCCGGAGATGCCCGTCGTCCTCACCGTCGTGGACGGGCAGGTCGTGCACGACACCCTTCGCGATTGACGTATTCCGGGCGCTTGATCATCCTTGGAGGATGGCAGCGGAGCGGAGCACGGCGGACATCCTGGACGCGGCGGTGCAGGTCCGTGAGGCCGCCAGGAGCGGCGCGACCGGCGTCGGCACGGTCCTGGCGGCGCTGTCGGAGGTGATGGAGTACGACCACGCCTCCCTCGCCCGGTGGGATCCGCTGCGGCGGCGCCACACCACCCTGGCCGGGAGCTACCCGGACGACGCCACGGCCTACATCGAGTCCCGCCTCCACCACGACCCGGTGTTCCCCGTGCTCCGCAGCCCGGCCCGGGGCGGTCTCTGGCTCAGGGACGTGCCCCGGCAACTCCTGGCGACGTCCCCGGGCTTCCGGGAGGTGCTGTGTCCCCTCGGCATCGAGGACGGCGTGGCCCAGTGCCTGTTCGCCGCCGACGGCCGGTACGTCGGCATGCTGAACGTCAGCACCCGCCGGCCGCGCCGCACGCCCGATCCGGCCCGCGCCGTGATCACCCTGCTCACCGAGGCCCTCGCCGCGGCCGTCGACCCCCGCGCGGGCCTGCCGCCCGAGGAGGTCGCCGCGTTCGCCCCCGAGGCGGACACGCGACACCCGGACACGGGGCGGCCCGGCGGGCTCTCGCCCCGGGAGCTCCAGGTGCTGGCCGAACTGACCGCCGGCCGCACCAACCGGGAGATCGCCGAGCGGCTGTACGTCACGCCGCGGACCGTGGGGACCCACATCGAGCACATCCTCGCCAAGCTCGGCCTCCCCAACCGCGCGGCCGCCGCCGCCCGAGCCGCCGCCTGGGGAATCGGGCCCTCCCGCTGACGCGGGTGCGCGCACGCCGCCGACGGCGGCGAACCACGAACCCCTCCGAGGACCGGGTACGCCGGCCGGTCTGCCGCGGGCGCCCCGGTACGGTGCCGAACCGGGTCCGGGATCCGCTCAGTTGTGGGCGAGCGGGCGTTCGTCCTGTGGGGCCGTCAGGCGGCGTTCGAGAGGGGTGAGCACTGGCCTGACCAGGGCGGTGGCCAGGCCGAGGACGGCGGCGAGGCAGAGCCAGGCGAAGGGGCCGTGGCCGACCACGAGGCCGGTGACGACCAAGGGGCCGAAGATCGACTCGGCGGTGATGCCGAGGAAGAAGATGGACAGATAGGTGGGGCGCTGGTCCTGGGGGGCGTAGCGGTAGGAGACCTCCCAGGAGCCGGCCGACTGCCACAGCTCGCCCAGACTCAGCAGCACGATCGCCGCGAACAGCAGGGCGATCGCCGTCCAGCGGTCGGTGTGCTGGGTGAGGCCCATCGCCAGGCAGCAGCCGGCCAGGGACAGTCCGCCGTAGCGCAGTGCCCGGACCGACCCGGAGAAGGCGGTGGCGCGCCGGGCGAAGTGCACCTGGAGGACGACCGCCATGACGGTGTTGGTCAGGGTCAGCAGCGGGACGAGTCCGTCGGGGGCGCGGCTGGCCTGTACGACGCTGAGCGGGATGCCCACGGAGAGCAGGGTGCTGTGCAGGACGAGCACGCCGTTGAGGCCGGTCATGGAGAGGTAGCGGAAATCCCGGAAGTGGGCGAGGAGTCCGATCCTGCTCCCGGTCCGCTCGACCCGGGGCGCGGCCGGGAGGGTCAGTCGCATCACCACCACCGCGGCCAGGGCGAACGACAGGGCGTTGCCGAGGACGATGGACCGGTAGGCCCAGGGCGAGTGGGCGGCGAGCAGCGGGACGACGCTCAGGGCGCCGAGGGAGAAGCCGAGGTTGCGGGTCGAGCGGACCACGGCCATCGTCCGGACCCGCTCCTTCTCCCCGGTGGCGGCTCCGATGACGGCCTGGGTCATCGGTCCGGTGGCGCTCTGCGCGACGGCCAGGTAGGCGCTGAGCGCGAGGAACCAGGGGAACGAGGTGCAGAAAGCCAGGGCGATCAGTCCGGCGCCGCGGGCCAGTTGCAGCAGGACGAGCAGCCGCTTGGCGCCTATCCGCTGGCCGAGCAGGCCCATCGGTACGGTGGACAGGAAGCCGACCGTCATGCCGAGGGTGAGGCCCAGCCCTACCTGTGTGCTGGTGAGACCGACCACCCGTACGAAGAAGATCGCCGAGCCCGCGAGGTAGAGACCCGTCCCTGAGGCGTCGACGAACGCGCTCAGCGCGAAGATCCGGCCGGCCCGGGTCTCGGGGACGTAGGCGCGCAGCCAGTTCACCGCCTCACCCCGGCCGGTGGGTCTCGATGGTGAGCGCGGCCCGGGCGCGCTCGGCCGCCCCGACGGCCGCGGGGCCGTCCGCGCCGGTGGCGATGACGTGTCCGGGCCGCTTCCAGGAGCTGGTGACGGTTTCGACCGTGTCGCCGCCGCGCACGCGGACCAGCACCTCGCGCACCCCGTCGACCGCGCCCGCACGCTCCGCTCCGCGGACCTCGCGCACCTCGCCGGGCTCCGCCGACAGGTAGCGGATGGCGGCCCCGCGCACGGCGGGCGGCGCGGGATCGGCGTGACGTCCTTCGAGGACCGCGAGGAAGCCGCGCAGCAGGCTCCAGTCGTAGGCCATCTCGACCAGTTCGACGATGTAGTCGCCGGGGAGCCGGGCCGCGCACTCGACGAGGTGCGGCACGCCGTCGACGACGATCCACTCGCCGTGGAGGACGCCTGTGGAGAACTTCGCCGCCTCGACCAGCGCGCGCATACCGGCCGCCAGCCGTGCGGCCACCTCGTCGCTCTCCTGTCCGGGGACGACGTGACCCATCTCGACCGGGTGCCGGCCGGGCAGGACGTCCTTCGTGGTGCTGTTGAAGAAGGTGATCTCCCCGTCCCGCACCAGGACTTCGGCGCTGACCTCGGGACCCCGCAACAGTCGCTCGGCCAGGTAGCGCGAGCCGCCGGACTCGCCCGGCCGGAACATCTGCTCCTCGGCGCCCGCGGTCAGCGCCCACGCGGTCGCGGTGTCCGCGTCCGGCGGCAGGATCTGTACTCCCACGCTGGCCTGACGGTTCGTCGGTTTGAGAACGCAGCTGCCGTCGCCGCCCGCGCGGAACTCGGCGACCTCCTCGGGGCCGGTCACCACACGCCATTCGGGCTGGGCGATGCCGGCCGTGCCCGCGGTGCGGCGCAGCAGGGCCTTGTCCCGGAAGACCGGGGCCGCGTCCGGGCCGGCGCCCGGCAGTCCCCAGGCGGCGGCGAGTGCGGCGGCGGCCACCACTCCGTAGTCGCCGGCGGGGACCACGGCGCGGATCCGCGCGGGCCGGGGGATCTCGGAGACGAGCCGGGCCGCGTTGGCCTCGTCCTGGGTGGGGGCGGCGATGACGTCGGCGAGACAGCGCACCGCGCCGATCCGTTCGCGGACGCCTCTGGCCTCGATGACCTCCGGTGTCTCGATCACCGCGACACTGCGTTCCGGCAGAAGGCCGTCGAGGTCGGCGAGGAGGTCGGCGCTGTAGCCGACGAGGAGGTACTGAATGTCGTCGAATCCCTGATCCGCGGCGGGGGCCATCCCACCCACACTCCTGCCCATGCGTGGTTCTCATCCATATGCGTCCCGGCACCGTAACAGGTCCCGACCGCGCCTGACACGCCGCCTATTCGCCGCCTGACGTGCCGTTAACAGAGATGTACTCACGGGAACGCATAGCGGCCTCGCGGACATGGTCTCATTCCTGCCATTCAGCACGGCAATTCGGCCAGTCATCAAGTCGCTTTCCGGACGAAGGAGCGTGCCGTCGCACCCACGTCCCACAGACCCGGGATTCCGGCACACACTGCTCTGAACTGGGCGGATGCCCCGTCGGGTCCGGCCCGTCCGAGGCGGGGGACGGCGCCGACGGAATGGCCGGGAATCATCACCTGGCCGACCCGTCGAATTCCCGAGAAGGCGAACCACTCTTGCACGGGGGGCGGGATCATATGGCATCCTTCCTTCGGTCCGGCAAAAGATCCGATCAGGCATCACGGCTTTCGGTGGCACCGGAAGCAATGTGAACGTCACCGTGGAAAGCCTGGTCGCGAGCCGCCCCATTCCCTTCCCTGTTTCAGAGCAGACCTTCCGATATCCATGCCCAGTGGAAATGTGAGGACGATGCTCAAGCGAACCGCTGACCTACGGCACTCCTACGAGCCCTTCACCTGGCATCTCGCCACGGAACTGCTGACCGTGGAGCAGCTGCGTGATCTGGAACGAGAACGGCCGGCCGCGGACACCGGCCGACGCGCGGTGGTCGAAGGAACCCGCCGCGAGAAGCAGTACCGGATGAACGTGCTGACCCTGGTGGACGACAACGTCCGCACCTCGGCCGCCGACAGCCTGTCCCCTTCCTGGAAGGCGCTCCTCGACGACCTGGAGAGCGACTGGTTCCTCGACTGGCTGAGCCGGGCCACCGACATCGACCTGCGTGGCCTGCCGTCCGAGATCGGCGTCTACACCTACACCAAGGGCGACTACATCTCGCTGCACAAGGACAAGCCGACCAAGGCCCTGACGGCCATCCTCTACCTCAACGAGCAGTGGCCCGCCGATGGCGGCGGGAACTTCGAGGTCCGCGGCTCGGGCCGGTCGGCGGACACCCCGGTGGAGTCCGTGCCGCCCCTCGGCGGGCAGCTCCTGGCGTTCCCGCCGAGCGACACGTCGTGGCACGCGGTGTCGAAGATCGACACGGACGAGGTCACCCGGCTCACCGTGCAACTGGAGTTCTGGCTGCGGGAGAGCTGACCCGATGCGACAGGGCTGCAGGCGAGGAGGGCAGACATGACGCCGGATCCCGGCGGTCGGCCGGAGACCGGGAACGTGTTCGTGACGGGAGGGCGTCCGCTCGGCGGCCGGGTCTCCGTCCCCGGAAACAAGCATGGCATGGTGCTCGGCTTCGCCGCCGCCGTGGCGCTGGGCGCCGAGCTCACCCTCAAGAACGCCCCACGGCTGACCGAACGCCGGGCACTCGGCGCGGCGGTCACCGGGCTCGGCGGTTCGGTGAGCGGCACCGGCACGCGGCTGCGGATCGACGGCCGGATCAGCGGAACGGAGTTGCCTCCGGCCAGCACCCGGGCGATCCACGGCTCGCTGTACCTGCTGCCGGCGGTACTGGCACAGCGGGGCCAGGTCGAGTTCCACGGCTCGGGCGGGGACGGGCTGGGCCGCTTCGAATGGGGACTGGCCCGTCCGCTCAAGCACATGCTGGAGGTGATGGAGAGCTTCGGGGCTCGCTGGGAGTGGCGGGACGGCCTGCTGCGCATCACGGCGTCGCGGCTGCGGCCCGCCACCGTGGACATCCTGCGCTGGTCGGACGACGACCGGCGGCCCGCCGGACCGCATGTGTCCGGGGCCACGAAGACGGCGCTGCTGATGGCGGCGGCCGCGCCCGGCACCAGCCTGATCCACAATCCGCACGAGAAGGAGGCACAGCACGAACTGGCCAGCATGCTGCGGCGGTTCGGCGTGGAGGTCGAACAGCGCGACGCGAGCTGGCTGGTGCGTGGCGGCACCGCGGGCCCGTCCGCCGAGTACGACCTGATGTCCGATCCCGCCGAGGTGGTGACCTGGGCGTCCTTCGCCGCCATGACGGGCTCCACGCTGACCCTCGACTGCGGCGAGACCTCACGGACCCACGCGGCGCTCCACCGCGAGCTGAGGTTCCTCAAACTGCTCGGTATGGAACCGGAGTTCGGTACCGAGATCATCACCGTACGGCCGGCGAACGGCCCGTACGACGGCGCCGAGCTGGTGGCGGAGTCGACGGGGATCTCCACCGACAGCACGCCACTGCTCGCGATGCTGCTGCTGCGGGCGACCGGTACCTCGACGGTGGAGGACCGGGTGTGGCCGGGACGGTTCGGTTACGCGGAGCATTTGCGGCGCATGGGCGCCCGGATGGAGGTGGTGGGGCACCGCCTGCTCGTGGCGCCCTCCACCCTGCACCCGGCGCGGGAGCCGCTCGCGCCCGAGGACACCCGCGCCGCCGCGGTGTGCCTGGGAGCGGCGCTCGCCGCACCCGGCGACACCGTGGTGGGTGGTCTGGCCCATCTGGACCGGGGCTACCAGGAGTTGGTGCCCCGGCTGGTGGGGCTGGGCGCGCGGATCGAGCTCCCGGCCGGCTCCGCGGGGTGACCGCCGGGACCGTCTCAGCCGACCAGAGCCCTGCGCAGGGCGTCAACCGTACGGGAGGTCGCACCATGCGCCCGGAGGAAGCCCTCGGCGCTGCCGTGGCGCTCGACGACCGTGGTCAGCAGCGCGCCGACGGCGGACGTGCCCACGGCCAGCCGGCGCCCGAACTCGTCCTCGGTGACGTTCCTTCTGCGGGCGTACACCGCACTCGCCGCCGGGCAGGCGCCGAGGGCGGAGCGGGCGGCGCGGTCGGCGTCGAGGATTTCCCGCTCGGGCAGTCCGACCAGGCTCAGCAGCAGCGCCACCGCGACGCCGGTGCGGTCCTTGCCGAGGGAGCAGCCCACCACGGTGCTCCTCGGCAGCCGTTCGGCGACCGCGGTGGCGACGGCGGCCAGCTCCGCGGCGCAGTGTTCGGACATGTTCCGGTACAGCGTGGCGTAGTCGGCCGTGGTCGGCCGGCCGGCGAGCAGGTCCGCCGCGCCCGGGACGTCGATCGGGATCCGGGTCAGCCGTCCGTCCGGGGCGAGCGCGGGCCGCTCCCGCTCGGGGCTGCTGCGCAGGTCGACGGCCCACCAGTCGGCGGCGGGCGCGGCGCCGTGGGCGGGGCAGGACCCCAGCAGCGTCCATCCCGTCCTCAGCAGCAGACCGCGGCGCAGCCCGGCGACCGCGTCCGCGACGTCGAAGAAGTGACCGGACGTGAGGGGAGAAATGCTGTGAAGGTTCTCGTTGTCTGGCCGCCGCAGGTGCCCAGCTATTTCAATGCCGGACATCATCTGACCGTCTTCAATGTTGCCACTCATCTGCGCTCCGTATTCCCGTCGGCCGACGTGAAGGCCGTCGATGCGGCAGCTCTGAATGTCACCTGGAAGTCGATGGGCGATCTCCTGATGGAGCAGCCGGATATCTTGGCGGTGGCCAACGACTTTGATTCGACCGGAAGTCTGGAACGTATCACACACTATGCCCGGACGCTGGCACCCGAAGTCCGGATAGTGACTTTCGGACGACTCAGTGCGCATCTCCCTGAATTCTTCCGGAGATTCGACCTGGACGCCGTCGTCGGCCCCGGCGACCCGGAGTCCGCCATCGCGGACCTGGTCCGCGCCCAACTGGCCGGGGAGCCGCTGCCGGACACGGTCTGGCGCCGGGAGGGCGGCGACTGGCGCCCGCCGGACCGCACTCCGCGCCTGCTGCGGGACGACGAACTCCCGCTGCCGGACGTGACGGAGATTCCCTACGAGGCGTACGACCTGCTCTACGCCGACGACACCGCGCGGTTCTGCGGAATTCCCAAGCGTCGGGAACTGGTCGTCCCGGTTGCCCGTGGCTGCCCGGTGAACTGCGCGTTCTGCGAAATACCCGGCAGGGAGGGCAAGGCCGAGCGGCGGGTTCCCATTCCCCGGATCATCTCGTACATCTCCGAAATGGCCGGCACCATGCCGTTCGAGTATGTGTCGATGTACGCCCCGACCTTCACCCTCCGCAAGCGATGGGTGCATGAATTCTGTGACGCGTACGAGGCGTCGGGGATCGGCATTCCGTGGAAGTGCACCACCACCCTGCACCACCTCGACGAGGAACTGATCCGGCGCATGGGAGCGGCCGGCTGCATCCGGATCAGTGTGGGCCTCGAAACGCTGGAGCCGGCCGGTCACGCCGCCCTGCCCCGGGCCAAGCACGTCGCCGAGCAGCGCTTCCGGGAGACCGCGGACGCCTGCCGCGCCGCGGGCATCGAACTCAACTGCTTCGTCATCCTGGGGCTGCCGGGCACCTCGTTCGCCGGCGTCGCCCGCACGATCGAGGCGGTCCGCGAGATCGGCGGCCGGGTGCGGCCCACGATCTACACCGACTTCGACGACATGCGCGCCGACATGGACGAGCCGAGCGTCGCCTCCTTCAACCGCCAGCTGTTCCGGCCGGGCGAGGAGCCCGAGGACGCCGAGCGGTACTACCGCGTCCTGTTCGACCCCGACGCACCGGTCACCGCCGTGCACGAGGTCATACCCCGGCGGAGCCGGTCATGACCGACTGGCTGCGGGAGCACTTCACCGCGTCCGACGCCGGAGTCCGGCCGCACTGGCGGCGGAGCACCACGTCGCGGGTGAACCTGTCCAACAACGAGATGTGCCACCCCGCCGTGGCCCGGTTGCTCACGGAGGCGGTCGCCGGGCTGCGGCCCGAGGACTGGATCTCGTACCCGGACTACGCGGTGGCACGGGACCGCTTCGCCGGGCTCCTCGGAGTGCCGGCCGCCGGTCTGCTGTTCACCGCCGGTTCCGACCAGGCGTACCGGGCGGTGCTGCACGCCTTCGCCGCGCCGGGCCGGGTACTGCTGACCCAGCGGCCCAACTACGGCCAGATCTTCCCGTACGCGGCCCTGACGGGGTTCGCCGTGGAGTGCGTCGACTACCGGCCCGGCGAAGGGTTCTCGCCGGCGGAGTTCCTGGCCGCGGTACGACGGCTCCCTCCGGGTTCCCTGGTCGCGGTCTCCAATCCGAACGGTCCCACCGGAGCGTGGTGGGCGGCCGAGGAGGTGGCGGCGCTGGCCGATGCCTGTGCCGCGCACCGTCACATGCTGATCATCGACGAGGCGTACGCCGCGTACGCGCCGGAGCGGGTGTTCACCCGGGTGTCCGGGTGGCCGCAGGTGATCGTGGTGCGGTCGTTCAGCAAGGAGTACGGCCTGGCCGGGACGCGCCTGGCCGTGTGCGCCTGCGGGAGCCCGGAGGTCGCGGACCACATCCAGCGTTGGAACGTCACGAACCCGGTGAGCGGCCCCGCCCTGCGGGTGGGACTCGAACTCGCCTCTCGAACCGAGGAGTTCACCCGAATCCACGCGGAGCTGAACGCCTCGCGGGAGCGGCTCGCAACCGAGCTGCCGCGGCTCGTGGGCGGCAGTTCCGAGCGGTCCCGGGGAAACTTCGTGCCGGTGCGGTGCACGACCCCGGAGGCGGCGGCCGAGTGCGTGGCCGGGCTCGCCGCGCGCGGGTACGCGGTACGCCATCTGGCCAGGTTCGGACTCCCCCACCACCTGCGGGTCTCCACCGCCGACAAGGAGACCACGGACGGACTGCTGGACGCCCTCGGCGCGTTCGTCCGGGGCCGCGAACAGCGGGCGGGGGCGCCATGACGGTCCCCGCCCGGCGGCCGCCCGGGGGCCTGTCGTCGACCGCCCTGGCCACCGCCCGCCGGGTGCTGGTCATCGGCTGCCCCGGCGCGGGGAAGACCACGTTCGCCGTGCGTCTGGCCGCGCTGACCGGCCTCCCCGTCGTCCATCTCGACGACCTGTACTTCGGGCCGGACTGGTCGGCGACGCCGCCGGAGGAATGGCGTGCGGAGGTGCGGCGGCTGAGTGCCGGGCAGGAATGGGTCGTCGACGGCAACCACGCCGCCACGCTGCCGGAGCGGCTGGCCCGGGCCGAGGCGGTGGTGCTGATCGACCGGGCCCCGGTGCTGTGCCTCGCCGCGTATCTGCGCCGGCTGCTGCGCCACGCCCGAGCGGCCGAGGACCGGCTCCCCCACTACATGCGGCTGGGTGCGGGACGCCGCCGGGTCGCCGACCGCCCGGTGTCCTTCGCCCGCTTCATCCTGGCCTTCCGTCGCCGGACGCTGCCCGGCATCACGGCGTGCCTCGACGCCCGCGGCGACGTCCCGGTCGTCGTCCTGCGCAGCCGCGCCGATGCCGAGGCCGTCCTCACGGACCTCGGACGAGGTCTCCCCACAGACCGCACCGGAGAAGGGAGTGGCAGGTGTTGAGCCTTTCCGCGTTCGAGAACGCGAAGATGCAGGACGATCCGTACCGTTGGGGCACGGTGACCGAGAGCTTCGACTCGCCGCGGACCGCCCTGGCGGTCGCGCGGGAATTCCCGCTCGCGCACCTCCGGTTGAGGACGGCGCGAGCGGGGGCGGAGAAGGAGTACCGCATGCTGTCGGCGCCGCTGGTCGACCAGGGCCGGGAGCTGCCCCTCACCCGCCGGTTGACCCCGGCCTGGCGCGGGCTGGTGGACGAGCTGCGGACACCGGGCTTCACCGTGGCGGTGTCCCGGGCGGCGGGCGTGGAGCTCGCCGACGCCACGCTGGAGATCCGCGCCTCCTGCTACACGGAGGGGTGCTTCCTGGGCCCGCACACCGACCGCTCCGACAAGCTGGTCTCCCTGATCCTCTATCTGTCGACGCACTGGTCGGCGGCCGACGGCGGCGAGCTGAGCATCCTGTGCTCCAGCGACCCGGACGACGAGAACACCCGGGTGGAGCCGCATCTGGGGACGGCGGCCGTGCTGGTCCGCTCCGACCGGTCGTGGCACCAGGTGCTGCCCGTACGCAGGCCGGTACAGCGGCGCAGCCTCCTCGTGCACTACTGGGCATGACGGGAGGGCCGGTGCACCAGCCGTTGGAACGCCTCGGCCAGCCGGTCCAGGACCACCGCGATGTGCGGGAGGCGCAGCGGGTCGTCGGCCCGCAGCGCCGCCCAGCGCTCCTCGTCGGTCTCCCCGGACAGCAGACTGGTGGCGATCCGGAACCGGAGGGCTTCGGGGGCGTCGCCGAAGTGGTGGCCGGCGAGCACCGCCACACCGTGTTTCTCCAGCAGATGGTCCTGGAGGGCGCCGCCGTCGCGTACCCCGCGCGCGGCCAGGACCGCCCGTGCCGGTTCGAAGTCGGGGTAGAGGTAGAAGCCGCCGCCCGGTGCCCGGCAGTGCGCGCCGGCGTCCGTCACGATGCGGTGCACCGCCGCGGTGACGGTGGCGTGCAGCCGTGCGCTGTCGCGGAGGTGACGGACGATCACCGGCGGTTCGGCGAAGACTCCGGCGGCCACTTCCTGCATGGGCCCCGGCATGGTGGACCAGACTTCGCTGGCCACCGCCAGGACGTCGTCCCGCAGCCGGTCGCCGACGGCACCGGCCGGGAAGCGGGCGGCGCCGATCCGCCAGCCGCCCAGTGCCAGGCTCTTGCTGAGTCCGGTCGTCACGACGGTGCGGTCCGGCAGGATCTCGGCGGGGCTGAGGAACGGCTCCTGCGGGCGGTGCGGCAGGTCCCGGTAGATCTCGTCGGAGACGATCAGCAGGTCCTCCCGTTCGGCCACCGCGCACACCCGCCGCACCAGTTCCGGCGGGGCGAGCGTGCCGGTCGGATTGTCCGGGAGGGTCAGCACGAGCAGCCGTGGAGCGCTGCCGGCGCGACGGGCGGCGCGCAGAGTCTCGGCGAGCAGGTCGGGGTCCGGCACCCCGCCGTGCTCCCCGGGGATGGCGACCGGCCGGACGCGGCGGCCGAACAGCCGGGCCTGGGGGGCGTAGGTGACCCAGGACGGGTCGGGGAGCACCACGTCCCCGTCGATCACCGCGGTCAGCGCCATCAGCAGCGGCTTGCTGCCGGGCGCGAGGACGATCCGGTCCGGGTCCGTCGGCAGGCCGCGCCGGGTGAAGTAGCCGGCGACCGCGGCCCGTGCGTCCTCCGCACCGGCCACCGCGTCGTAGCCGCGGCGGTCGGTGCCCGCGACGAGCAGGTCGCGGACCTCGGCGGGGAGCGGGAGCCGCGACTCCCCGAAGCCGAGGTGGACGACGGCGGTGCCGGCGGCCCGGAGCCGGGCCACCTTCTCGTCGAGTGCCAGGTTCGGCGCGATCCGGAACCGGGAGGTCATCACAGGCTCCTCCGGGAGTGGGTGGCGGTGTCCGGGAGCAGGGCGCGGGCGAGGTCGGGCGGGGTGTCGTCGGTCAGGCAAAGCTCGTCCAGCCAGGCCGCGGTGGCCGAGTGCCGGGCCCGGAACGGCCGCCCGACCAGCGCGGGGTCGCGCGCCTGCAGCAGCCGGAGCCGGAAGGCGCGGCCGTCATGAGCCTCCTCCACGCCGTCCACGACGACCTTGCCCGCGGTCGTGGACATCACCGGGCCGCGGACCGTGCGGGCGAGCCCCGGCAGCCGCCGGTAGGCGTCCTGGTAGATCCGCACGGCGCGGTCGACGGGGACCCGGAAGTACTCGTGCGGTCCGGTGTCCCGCGACATCAGCAGGTAGTACGGCACCGTCCCGGCCGCGAGTTCGGCGCGCCAGAGCTTCTCCCACGCCGCGGCTTCGTCGTTGACGTGGGCCATCAGCGGGGCCTGGCAGTAGATCACCGCGCCGGTGTCGCGGATCCGGGACAGCGCGCGCCGGGCGATGTCCGGGCGGATCTCGACCTCGTGGCTGAAGTGCGCCATCACCGCGAGCGTCCGGCCGCCGGCCACCACCCGTTCGAAGAAGGCGAGGGCCTCGTCCGCGTCGTCGTCGGTCACGAAGCGCTGCGGCCAGTAGGCGACGGACTTGGTGCCGATGCGGATCGTGCGGACGCTCTCGACGTCCAGGAAGGGCTCCAGGTGCTGTCGCAGCCGGGCGCTGGACATCACCATCGGGTCCCCGCCGGTCACCAGCACATCGGTGATGTCGGGGTGCCTGCGCAGGTACGCCACCGCCCGGCTCGGGTCCGCCGCCGCGAAACGGAGTTCCTGGTCGCCCACGAACTGGGCCCACCGAAAGCAGTAGGTGCAATAGGCGTGGCAGGTCTGACCGCTGGACGGGAAGTAGAGCAGGGTTTCCCGGTATTTGTGCTGCACACCGGGAATCGGCCCGAGCGAATCCTGCGGAACATTCAGGTCCTGCTGCTGGGCCGGGTGCGGGTTCAGTCGTGTCCGAATATCGCGCACGACCTCGGCGATACGTTTCCGATCCCCCGTGCCGGATATCTCTGCAAGGGTTTTCTCGTCGGATTCGGAAAGCATCCCACGCTGCGGGAAAACCAGCTGGAACATCGGGTCGACGTCGAGGTTCTTCCAATCGATGAGCTGCGACAGCACATAGTCGTTCACTCGGAAGGGAAGCACCAGGGAGAGCAGCCGAACGGTTTCTTCTACCTCGCGCGGAATCCCGAACCTACGGGCTATCACGGAAATCTTGCGCGGACCATGGGCGGAAAATCTGGTACCGCCCTGCATATCACCCGAAGTGCGAATCGACTCGAATAAGGACATTACATCCCCTTGATGGAACGGGCGCTACGGGAAACGGGTTCCAGCGATCGACCGGACCCGGCCGGACAGGGCGTCGAATTTACCAGAGTTCGAGTTGCGCGTAAAGAATGACAGATGACGCAAGGATTACGGAAGACGGCGGAAGGATTGCGAGAAATATGAAGGGACAGCCCGGAACGGCGGGACCGAAAGAGCTCATTGCGCATGCCACCGAGGTGCTTCGCGGATTCTGGCGGGGCCGACGGGTGGTGCTGCTGGCCCACCGGGTGACGACGAGCACCCTCGTGCTCGCCGACGAACTGGCCACCTGCGGGGCCACCGTGGCGGCCGTGGTGTCGGGCACCCCGCCGGCCCCCGGCGCGCTGCCGGGCGTGCCGCGGTGGAGCATGGCCGGTCCCGGCACCCCCGTGGAGCGACACGAGTTCGACGCCTGGCTGCGGGAGCCGCCGGGCGATCTGGCGGCCTGGCTGGACGACCTGGACCCGGACGGCTCCTGTCTGGCCGTCGGGACCATCTGGACGGAGGTGGAGAAGTTCTGCGGCCGGGCGGTGCACGGCTGGCGCCGTCCCGAATGGGCCCATTGGGAGGACAAGACCCGCATCGAGGAACTATGGGCCGCCACCGGCGTGCCGTCGCCCCGGCACGCCGTCCTCGACCTGGCCGACCCGACGCTGCGGAAGCGGGCGGCGCTGCTCGACACGGGGCGCGGCGTCGTGCTCGCGATGGACTCCACCGCCGGCATCCAGGGTGCGGGCAGGGCCCTGCGCTGGGTCCGGCACCCCCACGAACTCGACTCCGCGCTGCGGGAGTTCGCCGGGCGCACGCACCGGGTACGGGTCGCGGAGTTCGTCGCCGGGGTGCCGTGCAGCACCCAGGCCCTGGCGATGGACGACGGGATCGCGGTGTTCGACCCGGCGGAGGAGGCGATGCTGCGCTCCCCCGACACCGGCGCCTTCTTCTACTGCGGCACCTCCACCTGGTGGCGCCCCGGTCCCGGCGTCCGCGAGGAGATCGAGCGCCACGTCCACCGGGCGGGCCGCTACCTGATCGAACACACCGGCTTCCGCGGCATCTTCACCGTCGACGGCCTGCTGACGCCCGACGGCTTCCGGGCCACCGAGCTCAACCCGCGGGCCGGCGGGGGGCTCGGCGTCCGCTCCGGCCTGCCCGGATTCCCCGTCTACCTCTTCCACCGCGCGGTGCAGGAGCGGCTCCCCGGCATCGCGGACCTCGCCCCGCGCCACGTGGAGGAGGCGTTCTGCGACGCCATCCGACGCCGCCCGTCCTATTCGGGCACCGTCGCACCGGGCCCCGGAGCGCGTATCGCGCTCGACGGGCGGGAGTTCACGGCCACCGGGGGCGCGGTGATCCGGTACCGGATCGAGGACGGCGCGGCCGACGTCCTGGAGATCCGGCCGACCTCCGGCGACCGGCTGATCGGCCCTGCCATGGCCGAATTCGCCGCCGCGCTCGGCACCCCGGGCCTGGTCTCCTGCACGGACGACGGTGTCCGCGGCACCCTCCGCGGCACCTCCTCCGGGGAGCGCCCATGACCATGCTGCTCGTCAACCGCCGCCCCCTCCTCGACCGGCTGCCGCAGTGGTTCCCGGACGCGGCCGACGAA
Organism: Streptomyces sp. NPDC032161; assembly: GCF_040636995.1. Classification (NCBI taxonomy): domain Bacteria; kingdom Bacillati; phylum Actinomycetota; class Actinomycetes; order Kitasatosporales; family Streptomycetaceae; genus Streptomyces; species Streptomyces sp. NPDC032161. The sequence goes on from NZ_JBEZVN010000003.1 coordinate 238,529, forward strand.
CTGGTGGTCTTCACCGACCCCTCCGCCCTGACCGGCCGGGACGCCGACGCCGTCGCACGCTCGGTGCGCCATCTGGAGATCGCCGACGACTACGACGGCCCGGCCGCCACCGAACGGCTCGCGGAGCTGTGCCGCGCGTACGACGTCCGACGGATCCTGACCGTCGCCGAAGGCGACCTGGTGCGTGCCGCCCGCCTGCGCCGCGCGTTCGGTCTGCCGGGCCAGGACGAGGAGAGCGCCCTCGCGTTCACCCACAAGCACACCATGAAGGCGACGGCGGCCGCGGGCGGCATCCCGGTCGCCCCCATGCGGTACGTCACCGATGCGTCGGGCCTCCTCGACTTCGCCGACGCACACGGGTTCCCCCTCGTCGTCAAGCGCCTCACCGGCGGTGGCGCGGTGGGCATGTCGGTGCTCGCCGACCGCCCCGCGCTGCGCCGGTTCCTCGAGGAGTGGGCGGGCGAGGGCGAACCGTCCGCCATGCTGGCGGAGGCCTGGATCAAGGGCGAGGTCTACCACGTCAACGGCGTCATGGCCGACGGCGTCCTGCTCCACGGATGGCCCGCCCTCTACCTCAACACCCAGTGGGCCAACTACCACACGTCCGCTCCCCTGGTCAGCGGCATGCTCCCCGCCGACGACCCGCTGTGCCGCCGGCTGGTCGACGCGACCGCCGAGGTGGTGGCCGCACTGCCCGCCGCCCCGGGCGTCCTGCCCTTCCACGCCGAGCTGTTCCACACCCCCGACGACGAGATCGTCCTCTGCGAGATCGCCTGCCGCGCGGGCGGCGCGGGCATCGTCGAGGTGCACGAGCTCTCGTTCGGCCTCAACCTCTACCAGGCCGCTCTCCTGGGCCAGGCCGGCCGCTCGGACCAGGTCCGATGGCACGAGCCGGGCCCGGCGCACGGGCACGGCTGGTTCCTGCCCCGCGCGGGGACCCTGCGCCGGATCCCCGAGCACTGCCCGCTCCCCGGCGCCGTCCGGTACCGCACCAGCGGCGTCCAGGGCCGTCACTACCCGGGCCCGCGCTCCGCCAACGACAGCGTCGCCCAGCTGATCTTCGCGCTCCCCGACGCCCACGACCTGCCGGGCGCGCTGCGGACCGTGCAGGACTGGTGGCTCGACGCCGTCTGCTGGGACTGACCCCGCCCCGCCGCCAGCCCCTCTCCCACCACCTTCAGCGAGGAGCCCACATGCAGACGACCACCACGCGCCCCCGGCCGGAGACCGCCACGGCCCTCACCGCCGAGAGCCTGCTCCGGCTCGCCGCCCGCGAGATCGCCGCGATCCACGTACCGGGCTTCTACCCGGCCGACTTCGCCCGGCAGGCGGCCGAGCGCACACTGCGCCACAGGGCCCTCGGCTCGTACCACAAGGAACTGTCCAGTTCCGTGGGCCGGGTGCACATGCCCCACGTGGACACCGCCTTCGACCCGGAACTCATCCGGCAGTACAACGACGGCGCGGTACCGGCCATCCACGACATCCGTTCGATGTTCCTGCCGCAGCTGTCGCCCATCGACCATCTGCGGTTGCTGCTCCAGGAACTCTGGCCCGCCGGTGCCAACCTGCTGCGCCTGCGGGACCGGGCCTGCTTCGTCGGCGCGCTCCGTGTCTTCCAGCCCGGCGTCTCGCAACTGCTGCCGCACAACGACCGCCTGGAGCAGGAGACCGACGCCCCCGAGGCCGCCGGGCTCGTGGAACAGCTCACCGCCAACGTCTACCTCGAAGTACCCGACGACGGGGGTGAGTTGCTGCTCTGGCTCCGCGAACCCACCGCCGAGGAGAGCAAGGTGATCCTGGACGTCGAAGGGCTTTCCCCCGACACCGTCGAGCCACCCGCACTCCGGTTCCACCCCCGCCCCGGCGACCTCATCGTCTTCAGCTCGGCAATGCTGCACGCGGTCACCTCCAGCCCCACCGGACACCGGGTCGGCATGGCCGCGTTCATAGGCTCCACCGGACCTGACCGCCCGCTGGTCTACTGGAGCTGACGAAGGGCCCGGCGACGAATCCGGAGACGATTCCAGCGACGAGCACAACAACGGGCCCGGCTTCACCCGTGGACCGTCAGGGCTCCGGGCCCGTCGCCGGGCGCCGCCTCCCAGGACGCTCCGTTCCTCTCGGCAACCGCACACGGCGGTTGCCGAGGGCCCCGGATCCCCCGGCCGAACACCGCTTCTTGTCGCACCCCGAGCGTCACGCTCATGATGGTGGTCATGCCAGAGGAACGGGGACCGGCGGGCGGCAGGGGTACCGGTACCGGCTCCCTGGTCTCGATGTCGAGCGGTGAGCTGCCGCGGGGTGACAGGTTCGACTGGTACGTGGAACTGGTACGGGAGAACATCGCCCCCTTCTCCCTCAGCAGTGTCCATGCCCACGGCTTCGAAGCCCATGTCGCCGCGGTGGAGCTCGGCTCCGTACAGCTCACACATCTCGTCTTCGAGTCGCTCCATGCCACACGGACACCGCGGCACATCAGGCGCGGTGATCCCGAGACGTACCAGCTCGCCCTGATCTGCGGCAGCCCCATGGGCGTCAGCCAGTGCGGCAACGAGGCCGAGGTCGACACCGGCAGCCTGGTCCTCTTCGACACCTCCCACCCGTTGGACGCCTGCGTTCCGGATGAGCGCGGGCAGGGCCGCGTCACATTGCTGCGGATACCCAGGGACGCGCTTCCGTTGCCCGCGGGCCGGGCCGACCGGGTCCTGTCCCGGCGGCTCGCCGCGGACGGGGTGACGGGGCAGGTCCTCCGCCAGTACCTGACCACCGTCCGGGACCGGGCGGCCGATCTCGGCGCGGGCGAGCGTCTTCGGCTCGGAACGATCGCGGTCGATCTCGCCGCCGCGTTCCTCGCCGAGCACGCCGACGCCCGGCATCCTCAATCGCCGGAGTCCGTCCGACAGGTCCTGCGCGCACGGATCGACTCCTACATGGAGCGCAACCTCGGGAGCGCGGACCTGACCCCCGCCCATGTCGCGGCGCACCACCACATGTCCCTGCGCTCGCTCCACCGGCTCTTCCGCGACCGGCAGGAGACCGTGGCGGCCTCGATCCGTCGCCGCCGCCTGGAACGCTGCCACGCCGACCTCGCGGACCCACGGCTGACCGAATACCCGATCGCCGTCCTCGCGGCCCGCTGGGGGTTCCCGGCACCCGCCGAGTTCAGCCGCGCCTTCCGGGCGGCGTACGGGCTCAGCCCCCGCGCCTTCCGGCACCGAGCCGCGTCCGCCGACGTTCCCTCCACGGCACGCCCCGCCAAGTAGTACGGCGCGCAGCGCCAAGTTCCGTCCCCGGGCCGCCGTGACGATGTGAGCACCCATCAGGCGGCACGGCCACCCGTCCCCGAACCGGTCGACGGCCACAGCCGGGCCGTTCGCCGGACCGGCCGGCGGGCCGGGACAACAGGAGGAATCATGCGACACACCAACCGGACCGACACCGCTACCGACTCGTCGTGCGCCCACCGGGGGATGACCTCGGCGAGACGTCTCGCCCGGCTCCTCGCCGTCCCGGCGGTGGCGCTCGCGATGGCCGTGGGGGTGACGTCACCGGCTTCGGCCCAGAACCGGGTCATCACGGGCGCCTACGGCTACTTCGACCCGGCGAAACTCATGTTCGGTGTGGGCGACACCGAACGCGACGGTCACAGCGTGTTCATCAGCTGGCACGTGGACACCTACTGGGACGAGGTCGTGAACGACAAGGGCAACGGCACCTGGACGGACGAGTACCTCCCCTACAACTGGCCTGACGCGACTCTGGAATGGAAGGTCTGCGTCTCGGGTGTCCGCTGCTCCTCGTGGGTCCAGGAACGCCTGTAGCACCCGTAGTCGCCCGCGGGCACGCGGCACCTGTGGCGCCTGTTCCGGCGCGTACGGTCGGCGGCCGGCCCCGAGGACGTCGTCAAGTCTCCTCGGGGCACGTGGCACGTCCGGACCGGTCAGGGCGGGATCGCCCGCGCGGCGGCCTCATGGGGCGGCGGCTCATGGGTACGGGGACGCCTTCTCGGCCTCGTACGTGCGGACGGGCGCGACGCTCATGAGAACCGGCGCGACGTTCACGGGAACGGGCAGAGCGGACTCAGCCGGTCTCGAGGCCGTCGATCAGCCGGTTGAGGAACCGGGTGAAGGTGGCTTCGGCGGTGAGGGACCGTCCGGGGGCGGACAGGGCCTCGGCGAGCTCCGGGTGACGGCCGTCCGCGGCGATGGCGGCCAGGTAGCGCATCTCGGCCGCGGCCCGGTCCGGGGACCCTGAGACAGCGGCCTGCGCGACCTCGTGGCCGACGTGCCCGGCCACGAACGCGGTGAGCTGGGCGAAGACCTCCAGCTTCGCCGCACCGTCCAGTCCGGTGGGCCGGAGGGCGGCGAGCGCGTGTTCCAGGAAGGCCAGTGTGTTGGGGCCCGGAACGCGACGGGTCGTCAGAGCGGCGGGCAGCCAGGGATGGCGCAGCATGTGGGCGCGCTGCAGGTGGGCGACGGTCTTCAGGTCGGCACGCCAGTCGCCGGTGGGCGGGCCCGTGACCGTCAGTTCGCCGCTGACATGATCGACCATCAGCTCCAGCAGCGTCTCCTTGTCGGGGGCGTAGCTGTAGAGCGACATGACGCCCGCTCCGACCTCGGCGGCGACCCGCCGCATGGTGACCGCTTCGATTCCTTCCGCGTCCGCAAGGGCGACGGCCGCCGCCGTGATCGCCTCGCGGCTGAAGGAGGGTCTGCGGCCCCTGCGCGGCTCGTCGGGACGCAGCCAGAGCTGTTCGGGATCGATGCCTGCGGCGCCGGATCCTCCGTCACGGGGCACGTTCTCGCGCTCCTCTTCCTGCTTGTCGTGGTTGTCGTCGAGACAGGTGGGTCCTTGTGCAAGGCATCCAAGCATCCTCTATTCTCGTACAACGTACGTAATAAAGGAGGGGATCGATGCCGTCACGCACGCCCGACGCCACGACCGGACCGGCCCGGGTACGACCCGCCGGAAAGCCGCCGCTGTCCTCGCGGATGATGAGGGCGACCTGGCGAGGTCTCCCGGCGAAACGGCACGACGTCGGATGGGAGCCCGGACTGGTGGTGCCCGCCGCCGACGGCAGCCCGTTGATCACCGACCACTACTTCCCGTGCGCGGAGGGCGACTTCCCCACCCTCCTGGTCCGCTCCCCTTACGGCCGGGGCCTGCCGTGGTCCCCCATGTACGGCCTGCTCTTCGCCGAACAGGGCTTTCACGTGGTCCTGCAGAGCTGCCGCGGCACCGGCGGCTCGGGCGGCGTGTTCGACCTGTGGCGCAACGAGGCCGCCGACGGCCTGGCCACGGTGTCCTGGCTGCGCGAACAGCCCTGGTTCGACGGATCGCTGGGAACCGTCGGTCCCAGTTACCTGGGTTACGTGCAATGGGCCCTCGCCCTGGATCCACCGCCGGAACTGAAGGCGATGGTGGTGCAGGTGGGCCTGCACGATCCCTACGCCCTGTTCCACGCGGACGGTGTGCTGCGCCTGGAGAACGCCCTCGCCGTCGGGGTGGGCATGACCTACCAGCACCAGGGCATGGCACCGTTCCTGAGGGCGACACTGCGTCTCCAGCGCCGCCTGCGCGCCGTCACCACCGCGCAGCCGCTGCGCGGGTCGTACGCGTCCGCCCTCGGGGGCGAAGTGCCCTGGCTGGACGACGTGATGACACACCCGGACGCCACCGACCCGTACTGGCGCGGCGCTTCCCCGGCCGAGGCGGCCGAGCGGCTCGACGTGCCCACGAGCCTGATCACCGGGTGGCACGACGCGCTGGTCGACCAGACCTTCGAGCAGTACGAACGGCTGCGTCGGGCCGGATGCGAGACCGCCCTGCTCGTCGGCCCCTGGACCCACACCTCCGCCCTGCAGCAGGGCTGGCCCGAGGTGTTCGCCGAGAGCCTCGCGTGGCTGCGCTCCCATCTGTACGCCGACCCCTCCGGCCGGCGTCCCACCGCGGTGCGCGTGCACCTCGGCGGCGACGACACCTGGCGGGACCTCGACGACTGGCCGCCGGCCGCGGCCGCCACCTCGTGGTATCCCGGCCCCGACGGGCAGCTCACCCCGCAGGCGCCCACGGACTCCACGCCGCTGACGACGTTCCGCTACGACCCGGCCGACCCCACCCCGTCCCTCGGCGGCCCGCTGCTCTCCCGCACCGCCGGTCCGCGCGACAACCGCGCCCTGGAAGCCCGGGACGACGTCCTGACCTTCACCACTCCCCCGTTGACCGAGCCCGTGGACGTCCTCGGACCGGTCTCCGCACTGCTGAGCGTCTCCACGGACACCGGCCACGCCGACGTCTTCACCCGCTTGTGCGACGTCGACCCACAAGGCCGCTCCGTCAACGTCTGCGACGGGCTCGGCCGGCTCCGGACGACCGAGGAGACGCCTTCGACTGCGGAAGAGGCGTCCACGACAGCCGAAGAAGCGTCTTCGACGACCGGGCAGGCGGCCTCGCCGACCGGGCAGGCGCCCTCACGCACCATCGTGTCGATGAGTTCCACGGCCCATCGCTTCCGCGTCGGCCACCGCATACGCTGGCAGATCAGCGGAGGCGCCCATCCGCGCTACGCCCGCGGCACCGGCACCGGCGAGTCGTCGGTGGACGCCACCGTCTTCGCACCGGTGCGCATCACGCTCCACGCGGGCTCGGCCCTGCTGCTTCCGCGCGATACGGGACCCGCGTGATCCCGGTGCTCGCGATTCCGGTGTTCTCGGGGCGACGGCATCCCGGTGCTGTTGAAGAACCTGTTCCGCCTGCGGCGGCCACGCTCGCCGCAGGCGGTGACGCGGTGACGAACGAGCCCCGGTAACCCGTGGCCGGTCCGACGGCCGGTCAGAGGTTGGGGTCCACCAGGATCTTGACGGCCGTCTCGTTGTGGTGGATCAGGGTCTCGAAACCGTCGGCGACGAGGTCGTCCAGGCCGATCGTCTTGGTGATGAACGGCGCCAGGTCGACGCGCCCCTCCTGCACCAGCCTGATGGTCTGCGGGTGGGAGTTGACGTAGGCGATCGTGCCGCGCAGGTCGACCTCCTTGAGGACGAGCTTCTGCATGTCGATCGAGGCCGGCTTGCCCCAGATCGAGATGACGGTGATGACACCGCCCGGCCTGACCGCGTCGAACAGGGTGTCGAGGACGACGTTGACGGACGTGGCCTCGAACGCGACGTCCGCGCCCTTGCCGCCGGTGAGGCGCCGGACCTCCTCGGCGACGTCGGTGGTGGCGGGGTCGATGACGTGGTCGGCGACCTTGGCGTCCAGCGCCTTCTGCCGACGCAGCGAGCTGAGCTCGCTGACCGCGACCTCGACACCCATCGCCTTGAGCACCGCGCAGGTGAGGAGTCCGATGGGACCGGCGCCGCCGACGAGGGCGAAGTCGCCCGCCTTCGCGCCTGAGCGCTCGAACGCGTGGTACGCCACCGACAGCGGCTCGATGAGGGCGGCTTGGTCCAGCGGGACGTCACCGACCGGGTGGACCCACCGGCGCTCGACGACGATCTTCTCCGCGAGCCCGCCGCCGCGGCCGCCCAGCCCGATGAAGTTCATGTCGGGCGAGATGTGATAGGTCGGGTTGTTCTCGCTGGTGTCGACCTCGGGGCGCAGGATGTAGGGCTCGACGACGACGCGGTCGCCCGGCTTCAAGCCCTCGACGCCTTCGCCCACCTCGTACACGACGCCGGACATCTCGTGGCCGAGCGTCACGGGCGCGGACTCGCCCGAGACCGGGTGCGGGTGGCCGGCCGGCGGGACGAAGATCGGTCCGTCGAGGTACTCGTGCAGGTCGGTACCGCAGATCCCGCAGTACGCGACGTCGATGCCCACGGTGCCGGGCCGGACAGTGGGCTCCGGGACGTCCTCGATACGGATGTCACCACGGTCGTAGTAGCGTGCGGCCTTCACTTCGAACTGGCTCCTTCGTTCATTTTCCGCTCACACCTCGTGACAAGTCGTGCCGTGGAGTGAGGTGTGCGAGCCTCGCGCGGCGCATTCACGTCAACAATTAAACAATACGGTGCAATACGGTCAGATGCCCGGCCCGCCTCCCGGGCCGGAAGGTGCGGCCGAGGCCCGTCGAACGGGTGCGCCCCGTGACGCTCCGTGCGGAGCGGATGGTCATCGATGACCGGCGGTCCGGTGAGGTTGTCGGTCCTCGTTCGTACGATCACGGCATGTCGGATGCCTTCACCGTCCTGTGGACCCAAGCCACGTGCCGTGCCCTGCGCAAGGAGGGCCGGGTGGGCGAACGGCCGCCGGTCGCCTTCAGCGGGATCCACACCTCCCTTCCTGCCTGGTCGGGTGCCCGCGCCGGGGACGAGGTGTACGCGCTGCACGTCAACCGGCGCGAGGTGTTCGTGGTGAGCCGGATGCGGGTGATCGACCTGGAGCGGCGCGCCTGCCGCGGATCCGCTCCCGCGACATGGCAGGACCCGGCGTTTCCCGGACACGCCGACTGGTCCGTGCTCGGCGCCAGCGGTTGCGGCGCCACCGCGGTGCACGTGGACGCGACGCCTGTGCGCTTCGACCGGCCGATACCCGGTGAGCTTCTGGAACGACTCACCTGGCGCAACCGCCGAGGTCGGACCCGCGGCCTGAAGTACGTCGTGGACGGGCGACTGGAGCGCGATCAGCCTCCAGGGGTTCTACCGTCTGGCGTCCGATTCCGCCGACGAACTGGCGAAGGTCGTCGACTCCCCGGACCGAGAAGGTCGCCGTTCAGGCAGCGAAGGACACTGACGGTCCCGCATGTCCTACACCGCTCGGCGAGCGGGAGGCCGCCGCCGCCAACAGGGGCCCGGGGGCGAGGACTTCATGTTCTGCGCGGCAACACGTGCTCTGTGCGGTCACACGCTCATGCCGTAGCCCAGTTCCTCGGCGGCGACGCACCAGAAGGAGTTCTCGTCGGCAACGGCCTCGGCATCAAGTGTCCCGAATCGTTCCACCAACGCTTCGGTGAGCGCGTCGGCGGCCTCCTCGGCCAGGTCGACGGCCTCGGCGTCGTCGGGACCGTCGCCGGGCCCCTCGTACGCGGCGGCCTCGGCCGCGGCCTCCTCGTACGCGCGGTTGAAGGCGACGAACGCCTCGACACCGGAGTTCACCAGATGCGGAACGCCGTCCTCCGGCAAGCCCCACAGCGAGCCGTCATCACGCCGGACCCCGAGCGCGCTCAGTCCTGGATCGACCGCGACCAGGGCATACCGCGCACCGTCGACCGTGCGCTCCGTAAATGGGGAGTCCTGCCATGCTCCGGGGTACGGGCAGCGCGCACATCCGGCCAGGAGCGAGGCGAGTTCGGCGTCGTTCATGCCGAGAGCCTAAAGGCTGTCGCCGTAGTCCACGACGGATCAGTGCGATCCATGACGGATCGGTGCGCGGCGTCGGATGTGGTGCACCGCAAGGCGGAGGGGTGTGCGCGTACGGGACGTATGCGGGTGCCTCCGACAACGCGGCGAGGTGCCGCAGCTGTCGTCGGGCGCCCGTCAGGGCCTACGGGACAGCTCGGCCCGCGCCGGCGACAGTTCACCGACCTGGTGGACCTGTGCGGTCGCGGCGTCGGCAACTGCCCCGTGACGCCGCTGAGATCGCCCTTGCCGGGGCCGGGCCGGGCCGGGCCGGGCCGCTCCAGTGGCTCATCGTCCCGTCTCGGTGAACATGTCGATCAGCCTGTGGGCCGTGTTGTCGTCGGAGTCGATCCCGGGGACCTCGGCACCGTCAAAGGCGGCGACCGCGGTGCTGCGGGGGAACATGGCCTGCTCGTACTCGGCGAGCGCGGCCTCGGTGTCTTCGGGGTGCGCGGCAAGGGCCTTGCCGAGTTCGGCGCCGTCGAGCATGGCCAGGTTGGCTCCTTCGCCGTTCGGGGCCGCGAGGTGGGCGGCGTCGCCGAGCTGGGTCACCCCCGGCACCCGGTCCCACCGGTGCCCGGTCGGCAGGACGTAGTGGGGGCGCAGGACCGGCGCGGTGTCGCCGTCGGTGATCAGCGCGGTGAGTTCCGGCGCCCAGCCGTCGAACTGCTGCGCTATCCGCGCGGTTGCCGCGGCGGCATCGGTGAAATCGATGGCGGCGAACCAGTCCTGCGGTTTGGACAGCACCACGTAGGTGTGCAGGGTGTCGCCGCTCTCCCGGTGGGCGAAGATCTCCCTGCCCGGAGCGGGCGCGATCATCGACCCGCCGCCGACCGCTTTCGCGGCGGCCGGGTGCCGGGTGTCGGCGTCGAACAGGTAGGTCTCGACGAACGACGTGCCGGCGTACTCGGGTACGGCGGCGGAGAGCAGCGGCCGGACCCGTGACCACGCGCCGTCCGCGCCGACCAGCAGTCCCGCGGCGACGGTGGTGCCGTCGGCGAACATCACCTCGTGGCGCCTCTCGCCGAGGGCGCGGGTACTGCTGACCTTGTGCCCCCACCGAACGGTGCCGGCCGGGAGCGAGTCGAGCAGGATCTGCCGCAGCTCGCCGCGCTGCACCTCGGGACGTCCGCCCGTGCCGTCGTCGGCCTTGTCGAGCAGGACGGTCCCGTCGGTGTCGAGCACCCGCATCGCCTGGCGGCCCTCCAGGACGATGGCGTGGAACTCGTCCATCAGGCCGGCCGCCCTGAGCGCGAGCTGCCCGTTGTAGTCGTGGAGGTCGAGCATTCCGCCCTGCGTGCGTGCCGTCGGGGAGGACTCGGCCTCGTAGACCGTGACCGGGATTCCGTGGACCTGCAGGACCCGGGCCAGTGTGAGTCCGCCGAGTCCGGCGCCGATGATCGTGACGGCGGTGCCCATGGTGGCTCCTCGGGATCGGGGCCGGCCGGTGAGCTCCGGCCGGCCGTCTCCGAAAAGGTGTCAGGCCCCGCCGACAAGCCGCCGACATCGGACCGACACCGCGAATCAGCCCCCGACATCCGCCCGGAACGGCATTCGGCTCGGTGTCCGGTCCGATCGTGCGCGTGCTCGCGTTCCCGCCCCGCTCCCCGGACGGCGAGGGCCCGCACGGTCACCCCCGGCCCCGATGACCGCCACCCCGCCGTCGGGGTACGGCCGACGGGCCCGGGACCGTACGTTCTGCGGAAGGCGCCGGCGTTCTCCGAGGCCCGCTGCCGGACCGTCCTGGCGGGGCACCGGTGATCCGGGAAGAGGTGTCGCGTACCTCGAGCAGCTCGTCGTTGACGTCGCCACCCGTCAGGTCGAGCACGGCGTCCGCGGCTTCGGCACCCAGGAACGCGGCGATCCGACGGTGGGCCTCCCCTCGGCCGATCTCGACGACCGGCAGATGTTCGTCATGCCTCAGTGCTGGACCAGGCCGCCGACCGGGACGGGCGCGACGTGGCCGGTCGCCGGAAGGGTCCGGGCCAGAGCGAGTCCGATGTCCACGAGCGATGACCGGCGCAGGCAAGGGACGTCGTCGATCGCGGTCCAGACCGACTCGGCGATTTCGCCGTTCGGCTCAGGCCGGAGTCGGCCGCCGGTGATACGGACCCGGTAGAAGACGCCGACGTTCTGGTGCTCGACCCCAACACGGGCGACGGCCGCGGGAACCACTCGCGAGTCCACGCCCAGCAGACGATCGACCACCGCGGCGCAGCCGGTCTCCTCGGCGACCTCCCGGATCACCGCATCGAACGGATCCTCCCCGTGCTCGACCCCGCCGCCCGGAAGAGTCCAGTTGCTCTCGCCCTCCGGTGGTACATGACGGGCGAGCAGCACCCGCCCGTCCTCGATGCACACGGCGTACGCCGCCAGCCGGAAACTCATCCCGCATCCTCCCGCCGACCCCTGTCCGACACCCGGCGTCCGACATCCGCACATCACTATGAGCGCGGGGTGGAGCCGGATCAACTTCTCCTGCCTGCAAGCCACTTCTGTTCCGCGTGGTGGCGCCGGCAAGGAAGTCGATCCACGCGGCTCGCCGAACGGCGCTCCGGTGGCGACGGGCCGTTCCGACGTGTCCGACAGTCGGCCCTCGGTCGTCGGGGCAGGCGGAGCCCGGTAAGTCCCCGGGCCGTCGGCAGCCCTCTCGTCCCGACGGCGCACGTTCAACGGCACCGCCTCGACCGAGTCGGGCGGGCTCCGGGGGCCGGGGCAGGGGCGGCTCCTCAGGAGGCTTCGGCGGGCCCGGGCAGGAAGATTTGGTCCAGGTGGTGGGCGAGCACCCCGGCGGCCGACTCCGCGCTGCGCCGGCCGACGAGGACTCGGGTGCCGAGCCCGGCGGACATGGCGAGCAGCCCGGCCGCCGCCGCACGGGGGTCCACGCCGGGCCGCAGGCGCCCTTGTTCCGCCGCCTGCCCGAGCAGACCGGCCACGGTGTCCCCGGCCATGTCGGGGTCCTTGATGGACGGCTGGGCGGCGAGGGCTTCGTCGGTCACGGCCAGGACCGTGTACGAGGTGTACAGGTGGTGGCGCGCCCCCATCCGTCCGGGCCGGACGGATGCGGGCTTCCGGAACCGCGCCCTACTGCCAGGTCGCGGTGTCGGGGTCGATGCCGTGGGCGCGCGCGTCGGCGTCGATGATTCGACGGAACCACGTGGCGAGGCCGGCGCGGATGCCGTCGTAGTGGGCAGCGAATGCCGGATCGGCCTCATACATGCGGCCGAGGCAGACCTGCATCTGCCTGGTGAGGGGAAAGTACGAAGCAAAGACTTCGCGGTGCCACTCGACGAGTCGATCGGCCTCCGGGCTTCCAGGTGTGACGCCGGCGTCCATCGCATCCGCGAGGGCACGGTCGAGATCGGCCACGGCGTCGGCGACGACCTGCCATTCCTCCGGACCGCGAGAGGCCGAGCGCTCGGCGTACTGCCGCCATTGCGTCGTGTCTCCGTAGCGCTGACGGGCTTGGGCGGGCCAGTCCGGGTTCCACTGGGGGCCGAAGATCGCGGCCTGCTGCTCGACGGTCAGCAACAGACCGCGCTCGTGGGCCTCGATCATCCGATCCAGTCCGGCGCTGAGCTGCTGGAGTCGTTCGATCCGTTCAGCAACCTGGGTGCGCTGCGCGCGCAACGCGCCGGGCACGTCTGCGGTCGAGTCGTCCAGGACGTCCCGGATCCTGTCCAGGCCGAGACCGATCTCGCGGTAGACGACGATGCGGTGCAGGCGTTCCAGATCACCAGCGGTGTAGAGCCGGTAACCGGCAGCCGTGCGCAGCGACGGTCGCGCCAGACCCGTCTCGTCCCAGTGGTGCAGCGCGCGGACTGTCACGCCCAGACGCTTCGAGACCTGGCCGACGGTCAGGCCATCGGTGTCAGTGGCATCAGGCATGCTCCTCATTGTCGCCGCGGACGACGTCCGGTGGGGTGATCCCGATGGCTTCAAGGTTCCGCGCCTCCTGACTGGTCGGGTCAAAGGGCTTCGCCGCGGTGAAGACGATCCGTGCGTTCTCGGGGGTGATCACCTCCACGTCGCGGGTGTTCCAGGGAGTGTCCCGCGGACCGTCGACCGAGTTCGGGCGCAACGCACGACAGGCCTCGGCAAGGGGATCGACCTGGCTGAGCACGCCCGCGAAACTGAAGCTCATCGCTGGTGCCCGCTCCGGAACGCTCTCCGCCGTGACGAGAAGTACGTCCTGGAACGCCCACCGGCGCAGATGCACGAGCCTTCCGGGGATGCTGAACAGCTCGAAGAACCCGAGCCCACGAATCCAGAAGTCCAGCGACGCCGCCAGATCGCTCGTGGGGATCGTCACGAACGCGGGCATTCCATAGATGCCGCGGAACGGCTCCGGCGGAACCGCATCCGGGCCGGGGTCGGGCACGGGACTCATCTCGAACGCGTTGTAGTAGTCGCTCATGCACCCCACCCTCCAGCCTCACGCAACGTGAGGGTCAAGCAGCGCCCGTGAACCCCGCCCTGCCCCGACGATGCGACACATCCCGTCGCCTCCATGGAGGTCAGCCCGACGGGTCATCCTTCTCACCCTGACGCATGGGGTTACGCGCGCCCGGCCACGCGGCCGTGTCGGTCCTGGGACATTTTCCGCGAGGGCCGAGGGGCAGGAGCGCGAAGGCCGAGGGCAGGAGCCGTGTCGATCACGGTTCCGACGTCCGACGAGGCGCACCCGTGGGGCCATTGATCAAGGCAAGGAGTGTTCAGGATGCGCAGGAACCGGAAGTTCGCCGTCACCGTCGCCGCCACCGTACTGACGGGTGCCGCCGGTGCCGGAGTCGTACAGGCGTCGCCCGCCACGGCCGGCGAGGACGCCCCTTCGGCCTGCCGGCCGGCCAACCACACCGCGAAGATCACCGAGGCGCCGGCCGGCTCGGGGCACAGCCACTACCGCGTGACGCTGACCGCGCCGCGCGGCTACGACTCCTGCCGACTGGCCGGTTCACCCACCGATGTGCGCTTCTCGTACCGCGGTTCGGACGTCGGGCTCACCGCCGGCCAGTACGGCGAGCAGTCCGCCGTGGTGACCTTCGGCCCCGGGCACCCGGTGCACTTCGACATCCAGGTTCCCGACGACGCCCGCAGCACCGCCGCGGACGAGGCGTCGTTCACGCTCCGCGCCCCGGACGGGGAGATCCCGGGCACGTCCGTCGCCGAAGGAGCGCTGGAGGTGGCCGCCGGCACGCTCGTCGGCCCGGTCCGGCGCGGCGCCTGACCCGCCCCGGGGGACGTCCCCCGGGTCATCCGGCCGCAGACCGCGCCGCGCAGCTGAACGGTACGCGGAACAGCGCGAGTTCACCTCACCTGGACGGGAACCGGATGGCGCGACACGAGCCGCCGTCGGCGTATCCGGCGCTGGGCCCCTGGTCCCTGGAGCACCACCCGCACCTCTGGCATGCTCTCGCCAACGCAACGCGCGTAGAGCCGACGAGAACTCCAGGAGGACAGGACATGTGCGAGCAATGCGGTCCGGCCGACGGCGCGTCCGGCGAGAGGGGGAACCAGCGGTTCACGGCACTGTCACGCAGAAAGCTGCTGCTCGGTACCGGGGCCGGACTCGGGGTGATGGTGGCGGGCCTGCCGGGCCTGACCCCCTCGGCCTCGGCGGCGACGCTCAAGGACGGCAAGTGGTGCAACCCCGCCCGGGGCCGCTTCCCCGCGGCCGGGAACTACGGTGCGCCGCGCGGCGGTTACCCGCATGCCGGCCAGGACGTCACCAACTCGACGGGGACGGCCGTCTACGCCGCCGCGGCCGGAACCGTGGTACGGCGCGGCACCGGCGTCCTCACCGGGCGCACCGGCAAGGGCCTGGTCATCGCGCACGGCGGCGATCGGTACACCTACTACGGGCATCTCAGTGCGTTCCGGGTGGCCCTCGGCGCCAAGGTCGCCGTCGGTCAGCGCATCGCCGACATGGGTGCCACGGGCAACGCGACCGGCCCTCACCTGCATTTCGAGACCCACACGGGAGGGCTCGGGTCCACGACCAACCCCGTCACGTTCCTCTCCGCGCGCGGTGTGCGTCTGGGCGGCGGCTGGCCCGCCATCGACCCCGGAGCCGCGGGAGCGACCGTCCGGGCCGTCCAGTATCTGATGACCCGGCGCGGCACGGCGCTGAGCGCCGACGGCGCCTACGGAACGGTGTCGGTCAAGGCCGTCAAGAAGTTCCAGTCCTCCAAGGGCCTGGTGGCGGACGGTCAGGTCGGTCCCAGGACCTGGCCGGTCCTGGTCTACGCGCTCCGGCGGGGCAGCTCGGGATCGCATGTGCGCGCCCTTCAGACGGTACTGAACAAGCACGGTGCGGGGCTCGCCGTCGACGGCGGCTTCGGGGCGGCGACCGACTCCGCCGTACGCGCGTACCAGAGCCTCAACCGCCTGAGCGCGGACGGCCTGGCGGGGCCCAGGACCTGGGAGGCCCTCGTCGGCTGACCTCCCGGCCCGCGCGCCGGCGGATCCCGCCCGTGGGCCCAGGGGCGGGGGAATCGGGGGTGGCTGCGCCGCCGTGGACCGGCGCACGACGGTCGCCGCGCCTCCACGCCCGGCGGCGGGCGGTTGTACCGGGCACCGCCCCGTCATGGTGTACGGGCGCCGTCCCGCCGGGGTGTCCCGTGCACCACGCCCCGCCAGGGTGTCCCGTGCACCACTCCCCGCCGGGAGTCGTGCACGGCGCACCGTCCCACCCGGGCCCCCCGTGCACCGCTCCCCCTCACCCCGTACGCCGCTGCCTCACGTCGCGTGCAGGGCCACCGTCGGGTGGAGGCGGGAGGCGCGGATCGCCGGATAGAGGCCCGCGACCACGCCGATCAGGAGGGTGGCGGCCAGACCACCCGCCAGGGACCAGGGCGGAACCACCGCGGTCCACTCCTGGACCCGCGCGAAGCCGTACGTCGCCGCCGCTCCCAGCAGCGCGCCCGTCACGCCGCCCAGCGCCGACAACAGCAGCGACTCCGTCAGGAACTGGAGCCGGATCGCGCTGCGGGTCGCGCCCAGCGAACGGCGCAGACCGATCTCCTGGCGGCGCTCCAGGACGGAGATGACCATGGTGTTCGCCACGCCCACGCCGCCCACCAGGAGGGCCACCGCGCCCAGGCCGAGCATCAGGGTCGTCAGTCCTTCGTCGGTGGCGGCCTTGGCGGCCAGCGCGTCCGAGGGGCGCGAGACCTTGACGCCCGCCTCGTCCCCGGGGCTGATGGTGCGGGCCAGGACCGCCCGCACGTCCTCCACCGAGGCGTCCGTGGAGCGCTCGAAAATGGTGGTGGGGTGGCCGTCGAAGCCGAAGTGGCGCTCGGCGGCGGGGAATCCGACCATCGCCACCCGGTCCAGGGTGGGCACGAGTTCGAGAGGCTTGAGGATGCCGACGACCACGACGCGGATGTCGTTCATCATGATCGTCTCGCCGGTGCGGGTGATGCCGAGGCGCTCGGCCGCCACCGCCCCGAGAACCGTCGTCGGGAGGCGCTCACCGGCCGGGTCCAGCCAGGCGCCCTTGTCCACCTCCCCGCCGAGCGTGGACAGCAGGTCGAGGCGGGCCGCCTGCGTGGTGACGCCGGCGGTGCGTTCCGCGGGGACGACGTCGCTGCGGCGGATCCGGGCGTCGACGTCGGCGGTGGCCGTGGCGTGCAGCACCGGGCCGACGCGCTCGACCATCGCCACCGCGTTCTTGGGGAGCTTGACCGCCTGTCCCATGGCGTCCTTGCCCGCCTCGGCGGTGAGGAGGTTGGTGCCGAGGCGGTCGAGCCGGGCCATCAGGTCCGCACGGCTCGACTCGGACAGACCGACGACCGCGACCATCGTCGCGATGCCGATGGCGATGCCGAGCGCCGAGAGCACCACACGCGCACGGCGCGCGCGAAGGCCGAACGCGCCGACGCGCACGAGGTCGCTGAGAGGGAGGCGGGACGGTCTGAGGTCGTTCTTCACCGACCGGCCTCTTCTTCCGTACGGGAGGCGGGTCCTGGGCCGGATCCCGCGCCGGAGCGTGCGGTGGGCTCCGCGCCGGAGCGGGTGGCCGGTCCCGCGCCGGAGCGAGCGCCGGGATCCGCGCCGGAACGCACGGCGGGTCCTGTGTCGGCACGCGCGCCGGGCCGCGTGCCGGGACGCGAGTCCGCGACGATCTCGCCGTCCCTGAACCGGACCCGGCGCGGCAGCGCGTCCGCGATCTCGTTGTCGTGAGTGATCACGCAGACGGTGGTGCCGGACGCGTTCAGCTCGTGCAGCAACTCCATGACGATCTCGCCGGACGCGGTGTCCAGCGCCCCGGTCGGCTCGTCCGCCAGCAGCAACCGAGGGTTTCCCACCAGGGCGCGGGCGATGGCCACACGCTGTTTCTCGCCGCCCGACAGCTCGTTCGGCGTGTGTGCGCTGCGGTGGTCCAGCCGCACCTTGGCCAGCGCCTCCCGGGCACGCGCACGCCGTTGGCCCAGCGGTACGCCCGCGTACAGCAGCCCGTCGGCGACGTTGTCCACCGCGTCGCGCCCCGCCGCCAGGTGGAAGTGCTGGAACACGAAGCCGATGTGGCGGGCGCGCAGCGCGGAGAGCCGGGAGTCGGAGAGTTCGGACACGTCGTATCCGGCGACCCGGACGGTGCCCGTGGTGGGCTTGTCGAGAGTGCCCATGAAGTTGAGCATCGTGGACTTGCCGGAGCCGGACGGGCCGACCACGGCGACCATTTCTCCTTCTTCGACGGTGAGGTTCACTCCACGCAGCGCGTGGACGCCACCGGGGTACGCCTTGCCGGCATCGCGCAGTTCGATCACCGGGTTCCATGTCATGACTTCGCCACTCCGACCTTCAGTCCCTCGCGCACGTCCGGTCCGCCGACCTCGATCAGCCCGTCGGCGGTCATGCCCGTCTCCACCCGCACCATCGTCGAAGTGGTGCCCCGGACGACCTGGAGGCCGTAGCCGCCGTTCTCTCCCCGCAGCGCGACGACCGCCTCGACGGGGACCGCGAGGACCCCCTTGCGCGCCTCGCTGACGAACTTCACGCTCGCCGGCACCGAGGTGTCCTCGCCGGACGCGGCTTTCACCCCGCCGTCCAGGACGACCTCGACGGTGATGCCCTCCTGCGCGCCGGCACCGCCCCCGGCCGCGGAGTCCTCCGGGCGTACCGTCCCTGCGACGTCGCCGGACACGGTCTTCCCGCTCGGCAGGGTGACCTCGACCCTGGTCCCGCGCGCGGTGAGCGCGCCGTCGGTCTGGTCGAGTTGCGCCCGTACGACGGGCTTGGTGGAGGCGATCGTCAGGACCGGCGTGTCCGGACCCACCCGGTCGGCGAGCGCCGCGTCGGCGGAGACCACCTTGACCGGGCCGGGCTGGAAGACGACGTCGCCCTGACCGACCCTGCCGGTGGTGTCACGGTTCAGGGACTTCTGCCACCGTTTGACGGCGGCCTCGGTGTCCGTGTCGTACCGCGTGTCGATGTACAGGTTCGCCCCGTACCCCAAGTCGCTTAGAGCGCACTCCAGTTGGAGTACGTCGGTGCCGCGGTCGCCGACCTTCACCTCGCGGAACATCGGGACCGGCCCGTAGAGAAGGGTGACGGGCTTGTCGTTCAGTTCGTACAGGGCCTGTCCCATGGTCAGTGTCTTCCCTTCGGAAGCTGCCACCGTGACGGTGCCCTCGACGGCGGACTTGACCGCGCGGCGCTGGGCGAAGTCGAGCTTGCCGTCGACCGTCTTGGACTGCACGAGGTCGGTGCGTACGACGGTCGCGGTGGCGGGCGGCAGGTCGCCGCTCCCGCCGGAGGCGCCCGCGTCGCCTCCGTCGAGGGGGAGCAGGAAGCCCCCGGCGACAGCGGCGACGAGCACGGCGCCGAGTGTGATCGAGAGGGTGCGGCGCTTCACTGCATGCCGTCCAGACCGTCGAGCAGCTTCGACCTGCACGCCTCACGGGCCTTCTTGTACGTCGGCGAGTTCGGGTCGAAGGACGGCGACGCCGGGTTGGGGTCGCCGCCCGGCTGGGCGTGGCCGCCGCTCATGGTCGGATTGGTGAACTTGGAGACGCCGTTGTCCCGCATGCATTTGGCGTGCGCGAGCATCGACTCGTAGTCCTTCTGCTGGTCCCGCTGGGGCTCGGCCGCCATGGCGGCCCGGAACTCGTCGACGCAGGCGCCCCCCTTGCCGCCCTTGATTCCTTCGTTGCGGTGGGGCTGGGCACCGATCTCGTTGATCTTGTCCCAGTCGAGGTGCCCGCTGAGCCTGGGGTCGGGGAAGTCCTTGTAGCCGCCCTTGGCGCGCATGCACTGGACGTACTTCATCTGGGCGTCGTAGAACTCGCTCTTGCCCGCGGCCTGCCCGCCCCGGCTCTTCTCGTCCTTCGCGGCGCTCTCGGCCGGCGCTTCCGGTACGTCGGCGATGGTGTCGTCCTTCTTCGTCCCGCCGGCGCCGTCGCCCCCGCCGCAGGCGACGGAGAGCGCGAGCACCGGCACGGCCACAAAGGCGGCCAGGCGCAGGCGGACGGTGATGACTCGGGGGTTCGTCCTGGTGAGGAAGTTCATGCGTCCCACGCTCGCCGCCACGGATGATGGGCCGTCCATGGCCACATGATGGGAACGTAACAATGCCCCCGACCTGCGGGTCCGCCCCCGTTCCGGACTAGGGCGTGTTTCGAAAGTAGCGTCGTCCGCCCGAAGAGCGGGGCCTGCGGCGTCCGGTGCGGTGCATCGGCGACCCTGCCGGTCATCATGCTGACCGCGCGCGGCAACGACGAGGACATCGTGACCGGGCTGGAGGCCGGCGCCGACGACTACGTCGTCAAGCCCGTCACCGCGCCCGTGCTGCAGGCCCGTATCCGGGCCGCGCTGCGCCGTGCGGAACCGTCGGCACGGCAGGGGCAGGACGCCGATCTGCCCGGTCTGACGATCGACCGCGCCGGACTGACCGTCACCAGGGACGGCACCCCCGTCCCGCTCCCGCCCACCGAACTGCGGCTGCTGCTGGAGCTGTCGGCCTCCCCGGGCCGGGTCCTCAGCCGCGAACAGCTCCTCGAATCCGTCTGGGACCACAGCTTCCTGGGCGACTCCCGGCTGGTGGACGCGGCGGTCGGCAGGCTGCGGGCCAAGATCGAGGAGGTACCGGCCAAGCCCCGGTACATACAGACGGTGCGGGGCTTCGGCTACCGCTTCGGGCCCCTGTGAACCGTACGGTCGGGGGGCACGAGGGCAAGCGCCGTGCCACCTCGGCCCGGCGCACGTCCGAGGGCGCCGCGCTGGGCCCGTACCGGTGTGCGGAGTTCCTCAACAGGTGAGGATGCGCGACCACCCGTGAACCGCAAGAAGCACTTTCGCCCCCTCGTCGTGGGAACGGCTCCGTCCGGGCCGCCCCGTCGCGGCCAGAATCGGGCATTCCCGTCGAGGTCTGCGTGGTCGGTGTTGTGACCGAGCGCTTCGACCGCGAGCGCCGCGGTGAGGCCATGTCAGTGGGATCGATACGGTCGGCGCGCTCGATCGCCCGGGGCGCGCGGGACTTGAGATGCCCGGCCGGACCGGAAGAGGTCCGGTGGCACACCCACGGTGAAGTCCGGGAGTGCCCAGGGGTCTCCGCCCCGCTGTACGGTCGGGCGGGTACCGCAGCCATCGACACGGGAGCCGAAATGGGACCGGATCATGTTCCTGATTGGTTCTGGGAAGTCCTGGAAGCGACACGACCGCGTCTGTCCGCCCTGGAATCGTGGTTGGAGTCCCAGCCGCGGAAGGTCCTTGAAACCTTCGCGCTCGCGTACGAGTCCGCGGCGGATTCGCTGGCCGACTTCTCGGAAGGCGTGAGCGTGGACGGGGACGTCTGGTCCGAGGACAGCACCGAAGATCTGTGCATGTGGGTGGTCGGGCAGGGCTGCGGGCTATGGAGTTCGGTGATCGCGGGGGAAGTGCGGTTGGAAGAGGCCGCGCAGATGTATCTGGGCCGTGCGCCACTGCTTCCGGACCGCGTAGTGCCGTGGGACGGGGAGGTCTCGGACCCGGAGCACAGGGGCTACCAGTCTCCCGGGACCATCGTCCACGGCGTCTACCGGACGCGTTTTGCCGAAGAACTCCATGAACGGCTCGGGGGTACCTGAGGAGGTCGCCCGGCCGGGCGGGTGACGCGGCGGGACTCCTGGCGGATGCAGCGGTTGTCCGGGCCGGCTGCGGTACCAGGAGCCCTTGTGTCGTTCCACCGACGACCTGCACGACCGGCTCCGGGACCGGCTCCGCGAGCGGGACGACCGCGATGCCGAGCCGAGCGCGGGATCACCGATTCGCGGTCGGTGCGGGCGGCCCTCTCGACGCGCTCGGCGGTCCGAGCCCGGTCGCGACTCGGCCGTACGCGATGCACTCGGTCTCGACGCGCACGGGCTCTCCCCGCCCCGAAAAATACCCCCGGGGGTATCATGCTATCGTCGGCATATACCCCGGGGGGTAAATGCAATCACTGGAAGGGAGTGCCCATGTTCTTCGTCGACACGATCGAGGTGGCAGGGCTCGGCAACCGCAGCTACCTGGCGGGCGGCGAGCGGACGGCCGTGGTGGTCGACCCGCCCCGTGACATCGACCAGGTGATCGCGGCGGCCGCGCGGCGCGGGGTGCGGATATCCCACGTCGTCGAGACGCACCTCCACAACGACTACGTCACCGGCGGTCTGGAGCTGGCCCGGCTCACCGGCGCGGCCTACCTCGTCCCCGCCGGGGCCCGTGTCTCCTACGACCGCGTGCCCGTGCACGACGGCGACCGCAGCGAGATCGACGCCGAGGCCGGCCTGGCGCTGCGCGCGCTGGCGACGCCCGGCCACACCCCGCACCACACCTCGTACGTGCTCGAAGAGAACGGCAAGGCCGTCATGGTGTTCACCGGCGGTTCGCTGCTGATCGGCACCGTGGGCAGGCCCGACCTGGTCGAGCCGCGGCTGACGGAGCGCCTCGCGCGGGCGCAGCACGCCTCCGCACATCGTCTGGCGGACGAGCTGCCGGACGACGCGGCGGTGCTGCCGACCCACGGCTTCGGCAGCTTCTGTTCGTCACGGCAGGCGGCGGGCGAGTCCACCACGATCGGCAAGGAGAAGGCGTCGAACGAGGCGCTCACCCGTGACGTGGAGACCTTCGTCGCCGATCTGCTGGCCGGCCTGGACGACATCCCCGCGTACTACGCCCACATGGGACCGGCCAACGCCGCGGGCCCCGCCCCGGTCGACCTGACCCCGCCCGCCCTGGCGGACGCCGACGAGATCGCCGCCCGGCTCGCCGCCGGTGAGTGGGTGGTGGACCTGCGCAACCGGGTCGCGTTCGCCGAAGGCCATGTCGCCGGTTCGTTCAACTTCGAGGCCGAGGGGCAGCTCGCCACCCACCTGGCCTGGCTGATCCCGTGGGGCAAGCCGGTGACCCTGCTCGCCGAATCCGCGGAGCAGCTCGCCACCGCCCAGCGCGAACTGGCGCGGGTCGGCATCGACCGCCCGGCCGCCGCGGCCACCGGACAACCGTCGGGGTGGGTGCGGCAGGGCGAGGCCCCGGCCTCCTTCCCGCGAGCCACGTTCGCCGATCTCGCGGAGCACCCCGGGGACGGCATCGTCGTACTGGACGTCCGCCGGGAGTCCGAACGGGCGGCGGGCCATGTGGCGGGCTCGGTCCACATCCCCGTCCACCTCCTGCACCGCCGCCTCCACGAGATCCCCGCGGGACAGGTGTGGGTCCACTGCGCCGGAGGCATGCGCGCCGCCATCGCCGCCTCCCTGCTCGACGCCGCGGGCCGGGACGTCGTCGCCGTCGACGACCCCTTCGACGCGGCCGAGCAGGCCGGGCTCACGATCCGCACGCACTGACGACGGCCGTCGCGGATCAACGTGCCCAGACGATCAACGCACCCCAGAGAACGAACAGGAGCGAGAACCACGATGAGCCTCTTCGGACGCGACCGGAGCGGCCCGGAACGGGTGACCGCGCAGGAGGCCGCCGCACGCACCGGGCACGCGCGAGCGGCCGGAAGCACCGCGGCCTCCGCAGCCCGCGGAACCTGCGTACTGCTCGACGTACGCGAACCCCACGAATGGCAGGCCGGTCACGCCCCCGGCGCCGTGCACCTGCCCCTCGCGATGCTGACCGCCGATGCCGCACTGCCCGCAGAGGCGCGGGAGCGACCGGTCGTCGTGATCTGCCGGTCGGGAAATCGCTCCCGGCAGGCCGCCGAACTGCTCCGGGCCCGCGGCGTCGAGGCCGTCGACGTCATCGGCGGCATGCGTGAGTGGGCCGAGGCGGGCTTCCCGGTCGCAACAAGCCTCCCGGTCGAGGACGGACCGCCGGGCGGGGACTCGCAGGACATGGGCAGGCCGCCGGGCGGGGACTCGCAGGGCCGGGACTCGCGGGGCGGGGACGGGACCTCCCTGTGAGCGCGGTGATACTCGCCCTGGTCTCCGGGGCCGTCATCGGCCTGGCGCTCGGGGCGCTCGGGGGCGGCGGCAGCGTCCTGGCCGTCCCCGCCCTGATCTACCTGCTCGGCTTCACCCCCGTCGCGGCGACCACGGCCAGCCTGGTCATCGTCGCCGTCACCTCGGCCACCGCCCTGTCCGCCCACGCCCGCGACGGAAACGTCCGCTGGCGCACCGGGCTGCTCTTCGCGGCGGCCGGGATCGGCCCGGCCGTGCTGGGCGGCGCACTCGCCGGACGCCTGCCGGAGGCCGTACTGACCGCGGCGTTCGCCGTGATCGCGGCCGCCGCCGCGGTCCGCATGCTCAGACCGCGCCCGTCCCCGGAAGGCGCCACCGGCGCACGGCCGGGCCGGGCGGCGGCCGCCGGCGCCGGACTCGGCGCGGTCACCGGTGTGCTCGGCGTGGGCGGCGGCTTCCTCGCCGTCCCCGCGTTGGTGAACGTCCTCGGCATGCGGATGCGGGCGGCCGTGGGCACCAGCCTGCTCGTCATCACCGTCAACTCCCTGGCCGCCCTGGCGATGCGCGCCGGTACGGCCGACGGCCTGGACTGGGCCGTCATAGCACCGTTCACCGGCGCGGCGATCCTGGGCGCCTGGGACGGCAGACGCCTGTCGGCGAAGCTGTCCGGGCACGCCCTTCAACGGGTGTTCGCCCTGGTCCTGCTGGCGGTGGCCGGCTTCATGCTGGTGGACGCGATGGTGTGATGACCGCCTGCCCGGGAGTCCGGCCGTCCGAGCGGGATTCCCTCCGACGATGACGGAATCGACTGCCTCCGTCCCCGCAGAACACTGAAAAATACCCCCAGGGGTACCGCGCGTCCCGGTTCGGGGCGGCGGCGACATCAAGGAACACATCTGCCATGAACGCCCCCATCGCTCTCGACGCCGACCAGGCCCACGCCCGGCTGCACGAGCTCACCGTCATCGACGTCCGCACCCCCGGTGAGTACGTCTCCGGCCACCTGCCCGACTCGCTCAACATCCCCCTGGACCAGATCCGGCGCGCGCTGCCCGAGATCCGGCGTGCGACGGAGCGCGGCGACGTCCTCGTGGTGTGCGCTTCCGGCGCCCGTTCGGAAGGCGCCTGCGAACTCCTGGCCGAGCAGGGCATCCCGGCGGCCACCCTCTCCGGCGGCACCAGCGCGTGGGCCGCCGCAGGGCACGACCTGCAACGGCCCGTCGCCTGTGACACCCGCGCCAAGTGGAGCATGGAGCGCCAAGTGCGCTTCACGGCGGGGACGGTGGTGCTTCTGGGCCTGCTCCTCGGCCTGCTGGTGCACCCGGCCTTCCAGCTTCTCTCGGCGGGCATCGCGGGCGGCCTCGTCTTCTCCGCGCTCACCAACACCTGTGGCATGGCCGTCCTGTTGGCCAAGTTGCCGCACAACCGCCCCCGTGCGGCCGATCTCGCCGCGACACTCACCGCACTGCGCCACCGCTGACCGACGGCACGGGGCGGCCGGCGCTCGATGACCCGAGCCGCGGGCCCGCCCCGCCCGCACCTCGGGTACCGGAGACGGGCGATCGGCCGGGCATGCCATTCAGCGGCTTCCTTGCCCACACTTTCCTCGACGAATCAAGGGATTCGACGGCGCCTTGAGGAAATCATTTCCGCGACGGAAATTCCGAGGTCCACACCATTGCCCCTGTTGTCAAGTGTGAGTATCTGTACATGCCCAGTGCACTCAGCAGGGACCTTCAGCAGCAGATTCGGGGTGTTAACGTGACGGTGCGCGGGGGCCGGTACCACTCGCCGCCACGCATTCCGCCGCAGCCGCCGGATCAACGTCTGAGGTTCCCCGTTGAGAAACCGTCTCGTCGTCAAAGGTGCGCGCCAGCACAATCTCCGCGACGTTTCAGTGGAAATCCCCCGGGACTCTTTGACCGTGTTCACCGGCGTCTCGGGATCCGGGAAATCGAGCCTGGCATTCGACACGATTTTCGCCGAGGGGCAGCGACGCTACGTCGAGTCGTTGTCGGCCTACGCGCGCCAGTTCCTCGGGCAGCTCGACAAGCCTGATGTGGATTCCGTCGAGGGACTCTCCCCGGCCATCGCGATCGATCAGAAGTCGACCTCGCGCAACCCGCGCTCCACGGTGGGGACGATCACCGAGATCTACGACCACCTGCGTCTGCTCTACGCCCGCATCGGCCGCCCTCACTGCCCCGAATGCGGGGAGCCGGTCAGTCGGCAGACGCCGCAGCGCATCGTCGACCGGTTGCTCTCGGAGGAGCCGGGCACACGCTTCCAGGTCCTCGCTCCGGTCGTCCACGACCGCAAGGGCGAACACGCCGAGGTCTTCCGGCGGCTGAGTGCCGACGGGTTCAGCAGGGTCAGGGTGGACGGTGAGGTCCTCGGACTGGCCGCACCGCCCGCGCTCGACAAACGCAGGCGGCATTCCATCGACGTCGTCGTGGACCGGGTCTCCGTGCGGCCGGGCGTGCGCCGACGGCTGACCGATTCCGTGGAGGCCGCTCTGGGCCTGGGCGGCGGCGTCCTGCACGTGGAGTTCGTGGACCGCGACGGCGCCGACCGTGAGGTGGCGTTCTCGGAGAAGATGGCCTGCCCGCGCTCCCACGACATCGGCCTGGAATCGCTGGAGCCCCGGCTGTTCTCCTTCAACGCGCCCTGGGGCGCGTGCCCCGCCTGTACCGGCCTCGGCTTCCGCAGGGACGTAGACGTCTCGCTCGTCGTCCCCGACGACACCAGATCACTGGCCCAGGGCGCCATCGCCCCGTGGACGAACACCAGCGGCGCCGACTACTTCACCCGTCTCCTCGACGCCCTCGCCGCGGATGCCGGCTTCAGCACCGACACCCCTTGGCGCCGACTGCCCGCCTCCGTGCGAGAGCTCGTCCTGCACGGTTCCGGCCGACGCCTCCGCGTCACGCACCGCAACCGTCTGGGGCGCGAACGCTCCTACACCACCCGCTACGAAGGCGTCATCCCTCACATCGAGCGCCGCCACGCCGAGGGGAGGGAGACGGGCACCGGCCAGGACCGCTTCGCCGGCTACATGCGCGAGGTGCCCTGCCCGGCCTGCGGCGGCGGCCGGCTCGCCCCGGGGGTCCTGGCCGTCACCGTCGGCGGCCGGAACATCGCCGACGCCACCGCGCTGCCCCTCGACCGGCTCGCCGCCTTCGTCCAGGACCTGCGGCTGTCCGACGGCGAGCGCCGCATCGCCGAAGCCGTCCTGGCCGAGATCCGCGAACGCCTGCGATTCCTCCTGGACGTCGGGCTCGACTACCTCTCCCTGGACCGGCCCGCGGCGAGCCTGTCGGGCGGAGAGGCGCAGCGCATCCGGCTCGCCACCCAGATCGGAGCCGGGCTGACCGGGGTGCTCTACGTGCTCGACGAGCCCTCCATCGGGTTGCACCAGCGGGACAACCGGCGTCTCATCGAGAGCCTCCAACGGCTGCGCGACCGCGGCAACACCGTCATCGTCGTCGAGCACGACGAGGAGACCCTGAAGGTCGCCGACTGGGTGGTGGACATCGGTCCCGGAGCGGGCACCGAAGGAGGCCGCGTCGTCTGTTCGGGAACCGTGCGGGAACTGCGCGCGCACCCCGGCTCGGTCACCGGCGCCTACCTCTCCGGACGGCGCGCGATCCCCGTCCCCGAGCAGCGGCGGACGCCGGTGGACGGACACGCGCTGACCGTGCACGAAGCCTCCGAGCACAACCTCCGCGACGTCACCGTGGCCTTCCCCCTCGGCCTGTTCACCGCGGTCACCGGCGTCTCCGGCTCCGGCAAGTCCACTCTCGTCAACGACATCCTGCACACCGCCCTGGCCCAGCGGATCCACCGTGCCCACCGGGTCCCGGGACGGCACCGCACCATCACCGGCACCGACCGCATGGACAAGGTCGTCCAGGTCGACCAGTCGCCCATCGGCCGCAGCCCCCGTTCCAACCCCGCCACCTACACCGGTGTCTTCGACCATCTGCGCAAGCTGTTCGCCCAGACCCCCGAGGCGAAGGTGCGTGGCTACCGGCCCGGCCGGTTCTCCTTCAACATCAAGGGCGGCCGCTGCGAGCACTGCTACGGCGACGGCACCATCAAGGTGGAGATGAACTTCCTCCCGGACGTCTACGTCCCCTGCGAGGTCTGCCGGGGCGCGCAGTACAACCGGGAGACCCTCGACGTCCACTACAAGGGCCGCTCCATCGCCGACGTCCTCGCCATGACCGTCGCCGAGAGCCTGGACTTCTTCGGCGGCCACCAGATCATCTCCCGCCACCTGCGGACCCTGCACGACGTCGGGCTCGGCTACGTCAAGCTCGGGCAACCGGCCACCACCCTCTCCGGCGGCGAGGCACAACGCGTGAAACTCGCCGCGGAACTCCAGCGCCGCACGCGCGGACGCACCTTCTACATCCTGGACGAACCCACCACCGGTCTCCACACGGCCGATGTCGAACGGCTGCTGACGGCACTTCAGCGTCTGGTCGACGGCGGCAACACGGTCGTCGTCATCGAACACAACCTCGACGTCATCAAGACGGCCGACTGGATCGTCGACATGGGACCCGAGGGCGGCCACCGCGGAGGCCGGGTGATCGCCGAAGGCACTCCGGAACAGATCGCGCTCCACCCCGGGTCCCACACCGGACGCTTCCTCGGCGGCCTGCTGGGCCCCGTCGGGTGAAGATGACGCGGCGGGGCCGCCGTTCCCGTCATCTCAACGGGTGCGGGCTTCGGCGGCGGCCTTCAGTTCGCGCAGCCACGCTTCGAGCCCCTGGCGCAGGATCTCGGTCGCGGCGGGGACGTTCGCATCGACCTCGGGACCGGTGTGGGTCTCCTCGGTGCTCACGCGGACGCCGCCCCTGACCTCGGTGAAGTTCCATACGTGGATGCCGTCGATGCGCAGTCCCTCACCGACCGCGGGGCCGGTCCAGCGGATGCAGGAGCCGCGCCTGAGCTGCTCGACGGTCGAGGTGATCTCCAACTCGGTCGCCGGAGTCGCGGGGTTGGGCGGCACCGGGGTCGTCCACCGGAACGCCGAGCCCTTCCGGAACGGGCCGTGGTCGAGGCGTTCCACGGTCTGGACGGAGTCCTGCCAGGACGGCCAGCGCTCCACGTCCGTCTGCAGCTTCCAGATGGTG
The DNA here is from genome assembly GCF_040636995.1 of Streptomyces sp. NPDC032161. Classification (NCBI taxonomy): domain Bacteria; kingdom Bacillati; phylum Actinomycetota; class Actinomycetes; order Kitasatosporales; family Streptomycetaceae; genus Streptomyces; species Streptomyces sp. NPDC032161. The sequence continues at coordinate 267,371 of NZ_JBEZVN010000003.1, forward strand.
CGCAACGGCGCGTGGATCAGGGTCTCGGTCCGGTGGCGGACCCGCGCGCCGGGGTCGACGCCCTGCCCTCGGCAGGTGAGGGAGTCGCCGGAGTGGTGGGGGGTCGCCCCGGCCGGCGCGGCCGTGGCGCCGAGAAGACCGAAGGCCAGTGGGACGGTGAGCAGGGTGGCGCGGATGCCGGTGCCGCGGACGGTGGACATGGTGTTCCCCTTGTCGGTTGTTCGGCGGGCGTCGCCTGCCGTGCGACGGCACTTCGACAACAGCCCTTGGATGCCTGCGCGTTCGTTGGAAGTTATAGCCAGGCACGAACCAAAAGGTCAAGAGCTTTCGTGATAGCCTCTAACGAAAACTTGATGGCATAGCGAACGGATCTTCCCCGGATGCTCGCGGCGGACCGACCGGCTCGTGGCCGGTCGGGGGAACGGGCTCAGCGGCGTCGGGCCAGGGCGCGGCCGAGCGGCGTCAGCGCGTGCAGCACCATGCAGCCCCGCCGCGTACTGGTGATGAGCCCCGCCCGGCGCAGCACGGAGGCGTGCTTGCTCGCGGTGCCGATGGACACGCCCGTGCGGAGGGCGAGTTCACCCGTCGAGCAGGGCGGGTTCAGCGCCCGGAGGGCCGTGGCGCGCGTCCGCCCCAGCAGTTCGGCCAGGCCCTCGGGATCCCCGGGCGACGGGGGAGGTGGCCGACAGGGTGCACCAGCACGGGGGGAAGGTCCGGGTCGATGAGTGTCACCGGGGCCTTCGCGCAGAAGAACGAAGGGACCAGGGTGATGCCCCGGCCGCGCAGATGCAGGTCACGGTCGAGCGGGTAGTCGGCGGTCAGCGTCGGGGACGCCCAGCGGATGCACGGCGCCAGTCTGCGCAACAGCCGTTCGACACCGCCCTCCAGGACGTCCCGGCCGTTCTGTGCGCGGGCGAGGTGGAACGTCTCGCCGATCAGCGGCAGTTGTGGTGCGATCAGTTCGTGGAAGTACGTGGCCAGGGCCTCCTGAAGGTCCTGCCGGGCGGAGTGGTCGCCCTCGGCGAGGCGGCGGACCCACGGGGGCGGGGTGCGCGGGCCGAACTGCGCGGCGAGTTCGCAGCGGAGCCGGGCGGCCGGGGTGGCGCGGATGGACGAAGGGCCGCGGTCCGGACCGGGACCGCGGCTTCGACAAGGGGGAAGCTACCGGGGGCGCGACCGCCCGCAACTGCTACGACGCCGACGGCTTGAACAGCGGCGGGCACCAGCGGGCGGGCACGTACGCCGACTACGACTGCACCCCGTACAACTCCGTCCGTCTCGTCAAGTGACGGCAGCGCCGGTTCCGGGCGCGGGCGTGCGGTCGGCGCGCCCGGAACCGGCGTGCGGGGCGGGTCAGCGGTAGGCGGCCTGGCCGGTGAGGGCCTGACCGATGACCAGGGTGTGGATCTCGCTGGTGCCCTCGTAGGTGAGCACCGACTCCAGGTTGTTGGCGTGGCGCAGCGGCGAGTACTCCAGGGAGATGCCGTTGGCGCCGAGGACGGTCCGGCATTCGCGGGCGATGGCGAGGGCCTCGCGCACGTTGTTCAGCTTGCCCACGCTGATCTGTTCGGGGCGGATGCGGTCCTGGTCCTTCAGGCGGCCCAGGTGCAGGGCGAGGAGGGCGGCGTTGCCCAGGGAGACGCTCATGTCGGCGAGCTTCTTCTGGGTGAGCTGGAAGCCGCTGATGGGCCGGTCGAACTGCACGCGCGCGTCGGCGTAGTCGAGGGCCGTCCGGAGGCTGTCGCGGGCGGCGCCGACGGCACCGAAGAGGATGCCGAAGCGGGCCTCGTCGAGGCAGGACAGCGGTCCGCGCAGGCCCTGGGCGAGGGGGAGACGGGCGGAATCGGGCAGCCGGACATTGTCGAAGTACAGCTCGGAGGTGATGGAGGCGCGCAGGGACATCTTCTGCTTGATGTCCTGGGTGGTGAAGCCGGGGGTGCCGCGGGGGACGAGGAAGCCCCGGACGCCGTCCTCGGTCTGCGCCCAGACGGTGGCGACGTCGGCGATGCCGCCGTTGGTGATCCACATCTTGGAGCCGTCGAGGATCCAGTCGCCGCCGTCCCGGACGGCCTTGGTCCGCATGGCGGCGGGGTTGCTGCCGAAGTCGGGTTCGGTCAGCCCGAAGCAGCCGATCGCCTCACCGGCGGCGAGCCGGGGCAGCCATTCCCGCTTCTGGTCCTCCGAACCCCACTTCCAGATGGAGTACATGGACAGCGAGCCCTGCACCGAGACGAAGCTGCGGAAGCCGGAGTCGGCGGCTTCGAGCTCCAGGCAGGCCAGGCCGTAACTGACGGCGTTGGTGCCCGCGCAGCCGTAGCCGTCGAGGTGCATGCCCAGCACGCCGAGCTTGCCGAGTTCGGGAGCGAGTTCGCGGGCGAAGTGCGCGTTCTCGAACCATTCGGCGATGTGCGGGCGGACCCGGTCGGCGAGGAACCTGGCGACGGTGGACTGGATCTCGCGTTCCTCCTCGGTGAGGGCGGAGGAGAAGTCGAGCAGGTCGAGGGGGTCCTTCATCGGCTTGGTGGCGCTCATCGTGTGCTCCTTGGGTGGGTGGGGTCGGGGGTGTCCAGCCAGTCGGTGATCTCGCCGGTGTGCTCGCCCAGCCGGGGCGGGCGGCGGTCGTGGCGGGGCGGGGTGCGGGACAGGGAGATCGGGTTGGCGACGAGGTCCATGGGGGCGCCGTCGTCGCCGGTGACCGTGGCCCGGGGCGCGAGCCCGAGGCGTTCGGCGAGGTCGAAGGCCTGGGCGAGGTCGTTGACGGGGCCGCAGGGCACGCCCAGGGGCGTGAGGTGTTCGAACCATTCGGCCGCGGTGCGGGCGGCGAGCAACTCGCCGAGTTCCCGGGTCAGTTGGTCGATGTGGGCGACGCGGTCGGGGTTGGTGGCGAAGCGGGGGTCGTCGGCGAGGTGCGGGGCGCCGAGACCCTGGCACAGGGCCGCGAACTGGCGGTCGTTGCCGACGGCGACGACGAGCGGCCCGTCCTTGGTCGGGTAGACCTCGTAGGGCGCGATGGACGGGTGCCGGTTGCCCAGGATGCCGGGCACCTGCCCCGCGAGGGTGTATCCGGCGGACTGGTTGACCAGGCTCGACAGCAGGGTGGAGAGCAGGTCGACCTCGACGTGCTGCCCCTGGCCGGTCGCGTCGCGGTGGCGCAGCGCGGCGAGCACGCCGGTCGTGGCGTGCAGCCCGGTGAGCACGTCGACGAGTGCGACGCCGGTCTTCACCGGCTGCCCGGGGGCGGGGCCGGTGACGCTCATCAGTCCGCCGACGGCCTGGATCAGCAGGTCGTACCCGGGCAGGGCGGCGCCGGGCCCGGCGCCGAAGCCGGTGATCGAGCAGTAGACGATGCCGGGGTTGGATGCCCGGACCCGGTCGTAGCCGAGCCCGTGCTTCTGCATCGTTCCGGGCCGGAAGTTCTCGAACAGCACGTCGGCGCGGCGCGCGAGTTCGGCGGCGCGGCGCCGGTCGGTCGCGTCGCGCAGGTCGAGCGCGACCGAGCGCTTGTTGCGGTTGACGGACAGGAAGTAGGTGGCCTGGCCGTGGGCGTGGGGCGGGCCCCACGCCCGGGTGTCGTCGCCGGCGGCGGGGTGCTCGACCTTGACGACGTCGGCGCCGAGGTCGGCGAGGAGCATGGTGGCGTAGGGGGCGGCGAGGACGCGGCCGAAGTCGGCCACGAGGACGCCGCTCAGCGGCAGCCCGGAGGGGGTGGTCACGGTGTCGGCCCTCCGGAGCTTCGCAGGTACACGGTCGTGGTGCGGGTGAAGAACTCGCGTGCCGCGCGGCCCTGTTCCTTGGGTCCGTACGCGCTCTGCTTCGCGCCGCCGAACGGGACGTGCGGATCGGCGCCGGCCGTCTCGGAGTTGATGTGCAGGATGCCGACGTCGATCCGCTGCACGGCGGCGGTCACGGCGCGCAGGTCGTCGGTGAAGACGGCGGCCGACAGGCCGAAGTCGCTGTCGTCGGCCAGGGCGAGCGCTTCGGCGGTGTCGCGGGCGCGGCGCACGGCGAGGACGGGGCCGAACAGTTCCTCGCGCCACAGCGGGTCGTCCCCGGCCAGTTCGACGACGGTGGGCGGGAGGAACGCTCCGGTCGTGCGGTCGTCGTCGTACGGACGGCCGCCGGTGAGGACGTCGACGCCGGGGCGTGCGGCGGCCTCGCTCACGGCCCGCTGGATCCCGTCCCTGGCCCGCAGGGAGATCACCGGGCCCATCCCGGTGTCCGGGTCGAGGGGGTCGCCGACCCGCAGGGCGGCGGCCCGCTCGGTGAGCCGGGCGAGAAAGGCGTCGGCGACGGGCTCCGCGACGACGAGCCGGGAGGTGGCGGTGCACTTCTGGCCGGTGGAACGGAAGGCCCCGGCGAGCACCTCGGTCGCGGCCAGGTCGAGGTCGGCGTCGGCGAGGACGACCGCCGCGTTCTTGCCGCCCATCTCGGTCTGCACGGGCCGGGCCAGCCGGCCGCAGGCGGCGATCAGGTCCCGGCCGACCGATGTCGATCCGGTGAACGTCACCGCGTCCACCCCGGGGTGCTCGACGAGTCGGCCCCCCAGGTCCCCGTCGCCGATGAGCAGCGACAGCACGCCCTCCGGCAGCCCGGCCTCGACCAGGGCCTCGGCCAGCCGCACCGCGAGCAGCGGAACGGTGCTCGCGGGCTTCCACACGACGGTGTTGCCGTAGCCGAGAGCGGGGGCGATCTTCCAGGCCGGGATCGCGATGGGGAAGTTGAACGGGGTGACGGCCGCGACCACTCCGACCGGGCGGTGGATCACCTGGATCTGCTCGCCGGGCCGGGGCGAGGCGAACACCTCGCCCACGGGACGCGAGGCCTCGCTCGCGTAGTAGCGGAGGATCTCGGCGGCGCGACGCACCTCGCCGATCCCCTCGGCCCGGGTCTTGCCCTCCTCCCAGGACAGTTCCTCGCCCCACCGCTCGGCGTGCGCGTCGATGACGTCGGCGGCCCGGTCGAGGATCCGGCCGCGTACGTGGTGCGGGGTGGCCGCCCAGCGGGGGAAGGCGTCGCGGGCGGCGGCGACGGCCTCGTCGAGGTCGTGCTCGCGGGCGAGCCGCCCGGTCGCCACCGTCTCGTGGGGGCGTGCCGGGCTGGTGTCGACGAGTTCGTCGCCGTCGCCGGGCCGCCACCGCCCCGCGACCAGGTGACGCAGGGTCCGGGCCGGCCTCGGGACTCCGCCCGCCGCCACGCTGCTGCCTGCACTGTGCCGCATCGGCCTTCCTCTCGTGACTCCGTACGCGTCCATGACTCCCGTGCGCACCCGTGGGCGCGTCCGCGGTCGGCCCACGGGCTCGTGTCCCCGGGGCCGTGCGCGCCGTCCGTCGGGGCCCCGGGCGGTGAGGACGATTCTGGGGACCGCGTGGGCGCCACCGCACTGGACGGGATGTCCCGTACCCGAGGGCTCCGGCACGCCGTTTCGTCCATGGCCGCGGTCGCCGGGGCGGTGTTTGGCTCGGTGCCCCCATCCCCGCAGTCCCTCGGAGGACCTTCCATGCCCCGTGCTTCCCGACCGGTCGGCGGTCCCGGTCTCACGCAGGTACGACGGATCACCGGCGAGATCCCCGGCCCGCGCTCGCGCGAGCTGCTGGCCCGTCAGCGCACCCTGGTCCCGGCCGGGGTCGGCTCGACGCTGCCCGTCTTCGTGGAGGCCGCCGGAGGCGGAGTGATCGTCGACGCGGACGGCAACTCCTTCATCGACTTCGGCAGCGGCATCGCCGTCACGACGGTGGGCAGCTCCGCCCCGGCCGTGGCGGAACGCGCCGCCGCCCAGCTGCGCCGCTTCACCCACACCTGTTTCCTCGTCAACCCGTACGAGTCGTACCTCGACGTGTGCGCGAAGCTCAACGAGTACGCGCCCGTGCCCGGTGAGAAGCGCACCCTCCTGGTGAACTCCGGTGCCGAGGCCGTGGAGAACGCCGTCAAGATCGCGCGGGCGGCCACCGGACGGCCCGGCGTCGTCGTCTTCGACCACGCATTCCACGGGCGCACGCTGCTCACCATGAGCCTCACCGCCAAGAACAAGCCCTACAAGCAGGGTTTCGGTCCCTTCGCGCCCGAGGTCCACCGCGCCCCGATGGCGTACCCGTACCGCTGGCCCTCCGGCCCGGCCGGCTGTGCCGAGGAGGCCGCAGACGCCCTGGAGGACCTGCTGGACCGGCAGGTGGGAGCGGACAACGCGGCCGCGGTCCTCGTCGAGCCGATCCAGGGCGAGGGCGGGTTCATCGTGCCGGCGCCCGGGTTCCTCCCCCGGGTCGCCGAGATCTGCCGGGCTCGCGGCATCCTGCTGATCGCCGACGAGGTCCAGAGCGGCATCGCCCGCACCGGGCGCATGTTCGCCTGCGAGCACGAGGGCGTCCGGCCCGATCTGATCACCACCGCGAAGGGCCTCGCGGGTGGTCTGCCGCTGGGCGCGGTGACCGGCCGGGCGGAGCTGATGGACGCGGTGCCGGCCGGCGGGCTGGGCGGCACCTTCAGCGGCAATCCGGTGGCCTGCGAGGCCGCGCTCGGGGTCTTCGCCGAGATCGAGGCCCATGACCTGCTGGAACGGGCGCTCGCGATCGGTGACACCATGCTCGGGCGGCTCGACGCGCTGCGTGACGCGCACCCGGTGATCGGGGATGTGCGCGGCCGGGGCGCGATGGCCGCGATCGAGCTGGTGGAACCGTTCGGCGACCGGCTCCCGGCGCCCGATCTCGCCGCCCGGATCGCCCGGCGCTGCCACGCGGAGGGGCTGATGGTGCTGACCGCGGGCAGCTACGGCAACGTGCTGCGGTTCCTGCCGCCGCTGTCGATCCCCGACGACCTGCTGGTGGAAGGGCTGTCCCTGCTCGGCGAGGCCGTCGCCGCGGAGGCCGCGTCCGTCGTGTGACCGGCTTCCTGCCGCGGTCTCTCCGCCGGGCGGGCCCGCCCCGCCCGGCGCCGTCGTCGGCCGGGGAGGCCGGCTCCTGCCGAGGGCTGTCCCGTCATCCGTGACGGATCGGCGCGCGGCGTCGGACGTGGTGCGGCGCAAGACGGAGGGGCGCCCGCACACCGGATGCATGCGGGCGTTCCGACAACACGGCGAGGTGCCGCGGCCGTCGTCGGGCGCCCGCCGGGGACGACGGACGGCCCTCAGACCGACAGCGCCAGCAGGAGCTCGGCCCGGACGTGGGCCGCGTCGAGGTCGACGCCGAGGAGGCTCCGGATCCGTTCCAGGCGTCCGCGCAGGGTGTGCCGGTGCACGCCCAGGACCGCGGCGGCCCCCTCCCACTGCCCGTTGTGTTCGAGGAACACCCTCAGCGAGGCGACCAGTTCGGTGCCGCGCCGGGCGTCGTGGGCGGCGAGCGGGCCGAGCCGGGCCTCGGCGAGTGCCTGGAGCGCCGCTCTCGTCCCGGGGTCGGCGATCAGCGTCCGTCCGGCCAGCGACTCGAAGGCGACGAGATCGGGGCGGCCTCGCGCCCACGCCGCCGACGCCGCGTTCATGGCCTCGCGCAACGCCGCCGGGCCGTCCCCCGGATCGTGTACGTCGCTCAGCCCGGCGCAGGCGCGCGAGCGCGGCCGGGAGGGCGCACCGTCCGCGAGGGCGCGCGCCGTCTCGGTATGGGCGCCGGGCAGCAGCACCACCGCGCACCCCTCGTGCACGGCGCCGAACAGGGGCAGGCCGCGCCGGGCCAGCTCCTCCCCCGCCCACTTCAGGTCGCGCCGCGGGTCCCCGCCCCGCAGCGCCAGGACGCGGACGCCGTCCCGGAGCGGGAAGCCCGACTCGGTGAGGTGGTCGGCGCAGGCCGTCGCGGGAACCGTGCCGTCCAGCAGCATCCGCAGGAACATGCTGTTCACGCGGCTCTGTTCGTCCCGCAGCCGCAGAGGCTTCTCCGCCTCCAGGGCGATCAGCGACGCGGCGTGCCCGAGGAGCAGGTGGTCGACCGTCGTGAGGGGCCGCCGCGCGGTCAGGACCAGGCGCCCGTGCACCCGGGGCCCCACGCGTACCTGCTGCACCGCCACCACCCCGTCGGGGCCGGTGCTCACCGCCGCCGCCGCCTGGTCCGCCGGGCACGCTCCGGCGAGGCCCCAGGGTTCCGGTGCGCTCGCACCGGGCGGGTGGGAGGCCCGTGCGGCGCCGTCGTGGTCCAGGAAGAGGACGGACGTCGTGGTGGAGACGGCCAGCTCCCGCACGACGGCCTGGGCGCCGCCGTGCAGTGCGGCCCGGGTCATCCGGGGCTGGATCCGGGATGCCTGGACCACGCCCTCGTACTGCTGCTCGGCGATCCGCTCCATGACCGCCTTGGTGACCGCCGCGAAGGGTGTGGGCAGGGGCACTTCGAGCAGGGGCAGCCCGGCCTCCTCCGCGGCCTCGACGAGGGCGTCGGGCACTCGCGCGTGCGACAGGCCGATGCCGAAACCGACGGCGGCCACCCCGGCGTTCGCCAGCTGCCGGGTGTAGTGCCCGCGGGCCTCGGCCGAGTCCGGGAGCCGCAGTCCGGTGGTGAGCACGAGTTCTCCGCCACCGAGCCACGGCACGGGGTCGGCGAGCTCGATGCTGTGCGCCCACTCGACCTCGCGGTCCAGGTCGTCGTGTCCGGCCAGCACCTTCAGGCGCAGTTCCTGGCGCCGCAGCAGCCAGGCGAGGGGTACGCCCACGCTGTTCGTCTCCGTTCGGTCGGTCGTCCGGTGGTGCGAGGCCGCGAGCGCCCGCGTCGAACCGCCTCCGGCCGGACGAGGGCGGTACGACGACACGGCCCGGGCCGGTCTCCGCGAGGTCAGAGGTAGCACATCGCGCAGACCGGCCGTCACCGGCCCGCCTGACCGGGCCGTGCCCCGTCGGCGCTCCGGGGAGAGCGCCGACGGGGTGTTCCGGGCGGGGAGGCGCCCGGGGTGTGGGGGCGGATCAGGCCCAGTGGGCGAGCGCGCGGTCCCGCAGGGTGCGGCGGAACTGGTCGGTCGTCTCCCGGAGCAGTTCGCCGGTGCCCCAGTCCACGATGACTCCGTAGCGGCGGATCATGTCGAGCATGTCCACCTCACCGGCGCGGTAGCGCTCGGCGAGTTCCTCGGGGTCCTGGGCGAGCCAGCCGGCGCGGGCGGCGGCGATCTCGGCGCGCAGGGCGGCGGTGGCCTCCTGGTCGAGTTCGTACTCGTCGAGCTCCGGGCGTACCGGCCGGATCACCACGCCGTAGTCCTTGGCCGCGCGTTCGAGGGAGACGTAGCCGTCGATGACGTCCTCGACGACGAGGCGGGGGTCGCGTTCGAGCGGGTCGCCGTATCCTCCGCCACCGGCCGAGGGGCGGGTGAAGGTGTCGCCGGACTCGACGGTGACGTTGGAGAAGACGCTGCCGAGGAAGCGTTCCTCCTCGGTGCCCTTGTTGAGCCAGACGCCGTGCGGGACGGACGGCAGACCGCCCTCGATGCCCCAGGTGATGGAGCGGGCGCGGTCGCAGCAGTACGACATGACGGTCTTCTCGGCGTCGGTGAGCAGGCCGCCCTTGTCCACGCCGCAGCCGCCGCGGTACTTCCCCGGGCCGCCGGAGTCGGTGGTGATGCCGTGCGTGGTGGTCAGCACGGGGGACAGGCGTTCCTGGCCTTCCAGCGGCTGCACCGCGAGGCCCGGTCCGAACACCGGGGACGTGGCGTTGGAGCCGTCCTTCGTGCGGCGGCCGCCCCAGCCGCCGGCCATCCAGTCGTACCACATGAAGTACGGCCGCTCCTCGGTCCGGCCGTCGCGCCCGCCGACGAGGAGGTATTCGAGGTTGAACGAGCAGGCCATGGCCCGCTCGGGCAGGATCCGCGACCAGATCTCGATGATCGCGTTCATCAGCTTCTCGTAGGCTCCCGAACAGAATCCGGTGACCGCGATCGGCCACCCGGCGTTCACGACCGTCCCCTCGGGGCCGAGGTCGCCGAGCACCACGCGGTAGAAGCCGGAGTTCAGCGGCACGTCGGGGAAGAAGGTCTTGGTGCCCGCGTAGAGCGCCGAATACGTGGCGCCGTAGCCGCTGTTGAGGAAGGTCGCGACGGCGGGGGCGCTGCCGGACAGGTCGTAGCTGACCGTGCCGCCCTCGATCGTCATCCTCACCCGGATCGGTACGAGGGCCTCGTCGGCGCCGGGGTCGGCGTCGAGGTGGTCGACGGCCTCCCAGGTCCCGTCGGGCAGTTCGCTCACCTTGCCGCGCACCAGGTCCTCGACGTAGTCCTGGACCTCGGCCATCGCCGCGACGACGGTGTCCCGGCCGTAGCGGTCGACGAGGCGCAGGAGCTCGCGCTCGCACACCGCGGTCGCCTCGGACTGCGCGTGCAGGTCGCCGAGGCCGACGAACGGGGAGCGGGTGTTCTGCACGATCAGCTGGGCGACGTCGTGGCGGAAGTCGCCGCGGTCCCAGATCTTGAGCGGCGGGATGCGCAGGCCCTCGCCGAAGTGCTCCGTCGCGGTGACGTCGAACGAGCCGGGGACGGTGCCGCCGACATCGGCCCAGTGGCCCTTGTTCTGGGCGAAGCCGATGATCTCGTCGCCGGCGAAGACGGGCCGGATGAAGCTGATGTCGTTGAAGTGGGTGCCGCCGCGGTAGGGGTCGTTGATGGCGAAGACGTCGCCGGGGTGGATGTCCTCGCCGAAGTACTCGATGACCGCCTTGCACTGGAAGTGCAGGGTGCCGACGTGCACGGCGATGTCCTGGCTGCCCTGCATGACGGTGTTGCCCCGTGCGTCGCACAGCGCGGAGGAGAAGTCCCGGCAGTAGATGACGAAGGAGTAGCAGGTCCGCAGGATCTGCTCGCTCATCAGGTCGACCGAGGTGGTGAAGGCGTTCTTCAGGACCTCGAAGGTGACCGGGTCGAGCGTCCGCTCGCGCGGGGGGTGCTCGGGGGTGCTCACGTCAGGCCTCCTGGAGGTGGATGCGGATGTTGAGCCAGGCGTCGATCTCGGCCTCGGCGCGGGGCGGGACGACGACGGTGGAGTCCAGTTGCTCGACGATCACGGGGCCCTGGAGGCGGGTACCGGCCGGGAGGTCGTCGCGGCGGTGGATGCCGGTCTCGGCCCAGCCGGTGCCTGGGAACCAGACCTGCCGGGTGGACGCCGGTTCGGGGGCCGGGCCCTCGACGGGGTCGTGGGGGGCGAACGCGGGCTTCGGCGTGACCCCGGTCGCCCGCAGGCCGAGCTGGTAGATCTCGACCGGGGTGTCGTCCCGGCGGAACGCGAACTCGCGCTCGTGCTCCTCGTGGAAGCGCTCCACCGCCTCGGCGAGGGCGCCGGGCCCCGTGCCGCAGGGCACGACGAGCGAGCGCCACTGGCCCTGGTAGCGCATCGAGGCGTTGCGCTCCAGCACCGCGTGCTCGGGCGCGACGCCTTCGTGGGCGAGGCGCTGCGACGCCTCCCGTTCCAGTTCCTGGAAGGCGCGTTCGAACTCCTCGGTGTCGGCCTGGTGCGCCAGGCAGGAGAACATCGCGGACAGGTCGTGCCGGATGTCGACGAGCAGGCAGCCGAGCGCGGAGGTGACGCCCGGGTTCGGCGGGACGATCACGGTCGGGATGCTGAGCTCGCGGGCGACCTCGGCACCGTGCAGGGCGCCCGCGCCGCCGAACGCGACGAGCGCGAAGTCGCGGGGGTCCAGGCCCCGCCGGATCGAGACCAGCCGGACCGCGTCGGCCATGTTGGCGTTGGCGACCTCGACGATCGCCCCGGCCGCCTCGGCGAGCGGGAGCCCCAGCGGTTCGGCGATCTTCGCGACGGCCTTCTCCGCCAGTTCGGGCCGCAGCGACTTGGCGCCTCCCGCGAGGCTGGTGCCGAGCCTGCCCAGGACGAGGTTGGCGTCGGTGTTGGTGGCCTCCTCGCCGCCCGTGGCGTAGCAGGCGGGGCCCGGGGTCGCGCCGGCCGACTGCGGGCCGTTGCGCAGCGAGTCCGCCTCGTCGATCCAGGCCAGGGAGCCGCCCCCGGCACCGATGGTGAGCACCTCGATGCTGGGGAAGATGATCGGGTAGCCGTACTCGACGGACCACTCCTTGGTGGTGCGCAACTCCCCCTCGTGCACCAGGCAGATGTCGGTGCTGGTGCCGCCCATGTCCAGCCCGATCGCGTTCGGGTGGCCGCACTGCGCGGCGACGTGCCGGGCGGCGATGGCACCGGCCGCGATGCCCGAGGCCGCCAGGCGCACGGGGAACCGGCCCACCATCCGCGGGGTCATCGAGCCGCCGCCCGAGTGCAGCAGGAGCAGGTCGCCCTCGTAGCCGCCCCGGCGCAGGTGGTCGGCCAGCCGGTCGACGTAGCCGGTGACCAGCGGGGCGAGCACGGCGTTCGCGACGGTGGTGTTGAACCGCTTGTACTCGAAGATCTCCGGCAGGACCGCCGCCGAGGTGGACACGCTCGCCCCGGGCAGCTCCTCGGCGAGGATCTGCGCCATCCGCAGTTCGTGGGCGCTGTTGGCGTAGGAGTTGACGAAGCACACCGCGACCGTGGTCACGCCGCGCCGGGCCAGCAACCGGGCCAGCCCGCGGGCCTCCTCCTCGTCGAGCGGGGTGACGACGCGGCCCTCGGCATCGATCCGCTCGGCCACCTCGAAGCGGTCGCGGCGCCGGATATAGGGGCGCGCGATGTCGGAGTAGGCGTCCCAGAGGTCGTCCTTGGTGCCGTCCCGGATCTCCAGCACGTCCCGGAAGCCCCGCGTCGTCACCATCGCGGCCGCCGGGAAGCGGCGGGTGATCAGCGCGTTGGTCGCGACGGTCGTCCCGTGCGAGAAGAGGCCGACGTCCGCGAGGTCGATCCCGGCCCGCTCGACCCCGGCGACGACCGCGCGCATCGGGTCCGCGGGTGTGGACGGCACCTTGGTCACGCGGGTCGCGTGCGCCTGCTCGTCGAAGACGCATACATCGGTGAACGTGCCGCCGACATCGACGGCCACACGAAGTTTTGGCTGTGGCACAAGTGCTCCTGAGGTGGTGGGCGCCGCGATTGCGGAGTGGAGAACAGGATGGGGAACCATCGGCGCCCAGTCGATGTGCTCTCCTCCAAACCGATGGGCCGGGGGTTGTGCCGCAGTACAAAATTTGGTTCGCTGCGTGCGTGTCACGGGCCCGGAACATCACGGTGCGAGGACTGCTCGCGGAGCGTCATCTCGGTCTGAAGCTCGTCGGCGAGGGCGATCTCGACCGCCGGGTCCGGGGTGCGCACTCGGTCGAGATCGAGGGCGCCGGGAAGTGGCTGCGCCAGGACTGGCTCATGCTCACCACGGGCCTGAGGTTCGTGGGTCTGCCGGATGCCGAACGGCAGCAGCGGACGCTGGTCGAGGAGCTCGTCCAACGCCGGGCCGCGGCGCTCCTCTTCGGCGTCGGCGTCCATTTCCAGGACGTGCCGGACGCCCTGCGCCGGGCCGCCGAGGCCGCCGGACTGAATCTGCTCACGGTGGACCCGTCGGTGCCGTTCCTACAGGTGGAGCAGTACGTCTACGAGGCCGAGCTGTCCTCGGACGCCCATCTGCTGCGCCAGCGCCTGCGCATCCAGGAGGACCTGCTGGAGGCGCTGTCGGCGGACCAGCCGATCAAGGCCCTGGTGCACCGGATCGGTGCGCTCACGCATGGCTCGGCCATTCTGTACGAGGAGTCCGGGCGGGTGGTCGAGTCCACCGGCCAGGGCCCCACGATGCTCATCTGGAGCGCGGTGCGCGCCGGAAGCAGCCATGGCGGCCGGCACGGCTTCACCGTGGGGCGCTGGCACGTCGCGGCGCGTCCGGTCGCCCTGCGCGGCGTCGGGTACTGGATCGCCATCGCCTCGCGCCGCGAGCAGGTCGTCGACGAACTCGGCCAGCCCATCCTGGACGCGACCCAGAAGCTCCTGGGAGCGATGCGGGGACTGCGCGCCCTGACGATGGCCCAGTCCGTGACCGAGGCCGCCGAGATCCTGCGTACGATCCGTGCGGGCATGACCCCGGACACGGCCGCCCGGATCTGGGACCGGCTGCGCCCTTTCCGTTTCGAGCGGGACCGGACGATGCGCGCGTTCGTGGCCGCCCCGAAGGCCGGTACGGCGCTCCCGCGCGGCGACGGCCCGGCACCCGTGCTCCCCGACCCCCGGGACGTCCTTCTGGAGACGGCCCAGACCTGCGGTCTGCCGCTCGTTCTGGAAGCCGACGAGGCGGGCGGATTCAGCGGCCTCGCCGGTGACCGGGTCGTCCTCGACCACTGGCTGCGGGAAGCGGCCCGCACCCACCACGTCGGACTGAGCGAGCCGTTCGAGGACCTCCACCTCGCCCGCGCCCGGACCAGGGACGCCGAGCGCGCTCTCCGGGTGGCGCTGCGCCGACGGCACGCCCGTGCCGGGGAGGGCGTCGCCGGGCGGACCGGACAGCCGGGGTCGGTCCTGCGGTTCGAGGACGTCGACCTGGCCACCTGGCTGCTGGCGAGCCGCGACGACGCCGCTGTGGCCGCCAAGGCGCACCAGCAGCTCGACCGGCTGCTCGCCCACGACGACCTCGTCGACACCGTCGTCGCGTACCTCGGCTGCGGGCTCGACGTCCGGGCCGCGGCGGAACGGCTCTACCTGCACCCCAACACGGTGCGCTACCGGCTGCGCAAGTCCGAGGAACTGCTCGGTTCCCCGATGAACTCGCCCGCCGTCATCACCAACCTCTTCCTCGCCCTGCACGACAGGGTCGACGCCGCGTGGGAGACGGGCTGAGGGGGCCGCGGCGCGGTCCGGCGCGTCGGGTGCCCCGGCCCTTCGTCCCGGGCCCGCGCGTCGGGGTGCGGGGCCGGGGCGAAGGGATCCGGGGTCCAGTGGGTCAGGCCAGGAGGCGGGTCATCCATGCCTCGACCTCGTCCGCCTGCCGGGGCAGGGTGGCGGAGAGGTTCTCGTTGCCGTCCTCGGTGACGAGGATGTCGTCCTCGATGCGGACGCCGATGCCCCGGTACTCCTCGGGGACGGTCAGGTCGTCGGCCTGGAAGTAGAGGCCGGGTTCGACGGTGAGCACGATGCCGGGCTCCAGCGTGCCGCTGACGTACAGCTCGGTGCGGGCTGCGGCGCAGTCGTGGACGTCGATGCCGAGCATGTGGCCGGTGCCGTGCATCGTCCAGCGGCGCTGGAGGCCGAGTTCGAGGACCTTGTCCACGGACAGGTCGCCGAGCAGTCCCCAGGCGACCAGGTGCTCGGCGAGTACGCGCTGGGCGGCGTCGTGGAAGTCGCGGTAGGCGGCGCCGGGACCGACGGCGGCGATGCCCGCCGTCTGGGCTTCGTACACCGCGTCGTAGATCTTCCGCTGGAGCGGCGTGAACCTGCCGCCGACCGGGAGGGTGCGGGTGATGTCGGCGGTGTAGAGGTTGCGCGTCTCCACCCCGGCGTCGAGCAGCAGCAGGTCGCCGGAACGGACCCGGCCGTCGTTGCGGACCCAGTGGATGGTGGTGGCGTGCGGGCCGGACGCGCAGATCGAGGCGTAGCCGACGTCGTTGCCCTCGACGCGGGCGCGCAGGAAGAACGTTCCCTCGATGTAGCGCTCGCTCGTGGCCTTGGCCTTGTCGAGGACCTTCACGACGTCCTCGAAGCCGCGGGCGGTGGCCTCGCAGGCGAAGCGCAGGTCGGCGATCTCGAAGTCGTCCTTGACCCGGCGCATCTCGGAGAGGAGGACCCGGAGCTCCTCGTCCCGCTCGGCCGTCACCTTGTCGGTCAGGGCGGACTCGACGCCGGTGTCGTGGCCGCGCAGTACGCGGACGGGGCCGGTGGCCTCCTCCAGGCGGTCCGGCAGCGTGCGGACGTCCGCGCAGGGCAGGCCGAGGAGTTGTTCGTTCTCGGTGAGGCTGTTGCGCCGGCCGTCCCACAGTTCCCCTCGGTCGGACAGCCAGAACTCACCGTTCTCCCGGTCCGAGCGGGGCAGCAGATAGGCGGTCGCCTCGTGGCCGCCGTCCGCGCGGGGTTCCAGGACCAGCACGCCGTTCTCGGTCTGGTCGCCGGTCAGGTAGGCGTAGTCGGACGAGGGCCGGAAGCGGTAGTAGGTGTCGTTGGCGCGGACCTTCAGGTTGCCCGCGGGGATCACCAGGCGCTCGCCGGGGAAAAGGGCCGAGAGGTCGGCGCGGCGGCGGGCGGTGTGCGCGGCCTGCGGGACCGGCTCCAGGTCGTGCCGTTCGGTGTCGGCCCAGCCCCGGGTCATGTTCGCGGCGAGTTCGTCGCTCACCTGCGGCTCCAGACCGTTCTTCCGCAGTTTCACGGCCTCGGCGGCCCGCTCGTCCTCGGCGCCTTCCGGGGTCGGCGGTTCCTCCTGGTTCCCGGACGTACGCTCGGCCACGACTGCCTCCTGAATCGATTCGGTCACGAATTCCTGCCCCTCCCACTGCCTTCCCCGTCACATACGCGGTCGGCGTTCATACGCGGTCGGCAGCCATCGTATGGGGAAGATCAATATCCGTCTCGTGCCGCGCCCCGTCCACAACCAATCGGAAGAATTTCGGGAGAATTCGGGACGAGGAAATCGCCCGGCCCCCGGATCTCTCAAATCGTTGGAAGATCAAGGGCGTTGACACCGAGTAGGGCCCATCCTAGTATCAGCTGGTCGCTACGGCGGGCCAGGGGGGCGCGGGGGTCGAAGCAGCCATGTGCGGGATCTGTCAATTTCCTTGATGTGCCGGGACTGAATTTTCCGTCCTCCGGACCGGGATCGTCACGTCTGCCCAGAACGGTCTCTTCCTGATCGGGATCTCCGCGTTTCCCAGGACGGCCTCTTTCACGCCGACAGGAGCATTGTGTCCGCAGGTGTTTCGGAATCCTCTTCCGGCTTGGGTTCCTATTTCCGATTACTGCGGTCGCCCGACGCCGCGACGCTGGCGGCGTGGGGCGTGGTCGGGCGGCTGCCGATCGCCATGCGGTCCATCAGCTGTCTCATGTTCGTCTCGGCGGTGACCGGTTCGCTGGCCGAGGCGGGGGCGGTGGCGGCGGCCATGCTGCTGGCCCAGGGCGTGGTCAGCCCGGCGCTCGGGCGGACCGCCGACCGGGTCGGTCAGCGGCGGGTGCTGCTCACCGCGGCGGCGGCGCACATGGCGGGGATCGCGGCACTGACCGTCGCCATCGTGTGCGGGGCGCCGCTGGTGCTGATGATCCTCGCGGCGGTGGCCACGGGCTGCACCTCGGTGTCGTTCACCTCGTTCATGCGCGCGCGGTGGGCGGTGATGGTCGACCAGAAGCTGCTGCGCACGGCGTACGCGCTGGAGTCGATGCTGGACGACACGATCTTCCTGATCGGACCGCTGCTGGTCACGGTACTGGCCTCGGCGGTGCACCCCGCGGCCGGGCTGATCGCCTGCGCGCTGCTGACCCTGACCGGTTCCGTCGCCGTGGCGCTGCACGGCCGGTCCGAGCCGAGGCCGGAGCCGGCCGCCCCTGGCCGGCGGCCCGAGCGCGCCATCGCGGTGCCCGGCGTGTGGGTCCTGATGCTGTGTTACGCGGGGATGGGGTTCCAGTTCGGCGCGATCGACGTCACGATGATCGCGTTCGGGCGGGAGCAGTCGGCGCCCGGTCTCGGCGGGGTGTTCCTGGCCCTGATCTCGGTGGGCAGCCTGATCGCGGGCGCGGTGTACGGCGCGGTGAACTGGCGGCTTTCGCAGGCCCGTCTGCTGTCGGTGACGTGCTGTGTGCTGACGCTGGGCGTGGTTCCGCTGGCGTTCGCCCCTTCCTCCCTCGTGATGTGCTTCCTCGCCGTGCTCGCGGGCGTCGCGATCTCCCCCGGGCTGATCGCGGGCAGCACGCTGCTGGAGTCGGTGTGCCCCAGGGGGGCGCTGTCGGAGGGGTTCTCCTGGCTCACCAGCGCCGGTGCCCTCAGCATCGCCCTGGGTACGGCGGCGGGCGGGCGGCTGACCGAGGTGTTCGGGTTCGCCGCCGGGGTGTGGGCCGGGGTCGGCGGCGGGGCCGTCGCCCTGGTGCTGAGTCTCGTGGGGCAGCCGGTGCTGCGTGCCGGAAGGCCGGCCGAGGGATCCGCCTCGGAACCGGTGGTGCAGGAACAATGAGCAGAGAGGGAAGATCGTGGAACCACAGGATCCTGTCCCGACGCGGTCCGGGCCCGGGGGCCTGCCCGTGCCCCGGCTCTCGTTCGACGAGTTCATGGCCTTCGGGCGGGACGCGCTCATCCGGGCCGACGTCCCCGTCGTGATCACCCTGCCGGACAGCGTCCAGGGCCTCGGCAGGGACGGGGTCGCCGAGCGCCTCGGGCATCTTCCGGTGACCCTCTTCACCGAGCCCAGCGACAAGCAGAACCCCGAGCGTTGGACCACCCGGGAGATCCGGCTCTCCGAGTTCTTCGCCGACGACCGCTACCAGAACGACGCGAGCACCTGGAACCGGGTCGTGTCGAACATCCGCAACCGGCCCTCCGACGTCGACGCGATCCTTGGCTTCGACGCCGCGAAGCTGTTCGCGTACCAGCGCTCGCTCAACGCGGCCAACCTGTGGATCAGCCATCGCGGGGTGTTCACCCAGAGCCACTTCGACGAGCTGGAGAACTTCAACGTGGCCCTGGAGGGCCGCAAGCGGTTCGTCCTGGCGCCCCCGGGTTTCCGCGAGTACTACCCGCGCTCGCTCAAGCACGGTTTCGGCGACAAGTCGCAGGTCTTCGACTTCGACGACGTGGACCGGGCGCGCTACCCGAAGCTCGCCGCCAAGCTGGCCCAGCGCCGCGAACTCGTCCTGGAACCGGGGCAGATGCTCTATCTTCCGCTCGGCTGGTGGCACCAGGCCGAGTCGCTGGACGAGATGAACATCAACGTGAACTTCTGGCTGCGCGACCCGAAGATCCTGCGCCGGCCGTACGTGCTCGGCGTGGCGCTCTACACGGCCGTCTTCCGCAAGCTCAAAGGCGTCTACAACTACGAACCTGCCCGGGCGGCGTCATGACCGAGCGCATCACGATCACTCCCACCCACCGCTACCGCAACAACGACAAGCTGATCGGCATCGGCAACGCGTTCTGGGACATGTCGGAACGCAACGGGCTGGCCGGCATCGTGGCCGACCTCGACGGCGGTGTACTGCGCACCGCGCCCGGGCACGAATTCATCGGAGAGGGCCACGAGTTCGTCAACTTCAGCTGCTGCTCCTACCTCGACCTGGACTCCCATCCCCGAGTGGTCGAGGGCGGCATCGAGGCGCTGCGCCGCTACGGCGTCCTGGACCACTGCATCGCCCGCAGCCGGGTGCAGATACCCGCGATGCTGGAGCTGGAGGACTCGCTGGGCGAACTCTTCGGCGCCCATGTCGTGTGCTCGATCGCCGCCAGCACCGCCACCTTCGGCCTGCTGCCGCTGATCGCCTCCGGCCATCTGGGCGACGGCACCCGGCCGCTGATGGTCTTCGACAAGAACGCCCATGTGTCGATGGCGAACGTCAAGCCGGTCTGCGCCGACGAGACCGAGGTCGTCACCTCGCCCCACCACGACCTCGACTTCATCGAGGACAAGTGCAGGAAGTACGCCCGGGTCGCCTACGTCTGCGACGGCAGCGACAGCCTCGGCGGCTACGCCCCGGTCAAGGAACTGGCCGAACTCCAGGACAGGTACGGCCTGTTGGTCTACTACGACGACTCACACTCGCTGTCGGCGTACGGGGAACGGGGCGTGGGCCACGTCCGTACGCACAGCCCGGTGCTGGACGAGCGCACCATCACCGTGGTGACCCTGAACAAGGCGTTCGGCACCAGCGGCGCGGCCATCGTGCTCGACGGGTACGACAAGGAGACGCTGCGGGTCATCGAGCGCTTCGGCGGCGCCCTGAACTACTCGCAGCTGCTGAACACGGCCGCGGTCGGGGCCGGTCTCGCCTCCGCCGAGATCCACCGCACCGCCGAACTGACCACGCTGCAGAACCGGCTCCACGCCAACATCGGTCTCTTCGACTCGCTGATCCACACCGACCAGTCCGGCGGCACCTATCCGATCCGCCTCGTGCCGATGAGCGACGAGACGGTGATCGAGGCCGGACGGCGGGTCTTCGAGGCCGGCTTCTACGTCTCGCCCGTGTTCTTCCCGATCGTCGCCCGCGGTACGGCGGGGCTGCGCGTGATGATGCGCGCCGGACAGACCGAGGAGCAGATCCGCGCGTTGTGCGCGGCCCTCATCGAGGTGGGCGCCCGGCCGGCGGCTCCCGTGCCCGGAAAGGACGGCAGATGACGGACACCGCGAGAGCCATCCCGCGCAGCATCCTCTACACGCCCGCGCTGTCCCTGGACCGGGTCGTGAAGGCCTGGTCGTACGACGCGGACGTGCACGTGATCGACCTGGAGGACGCCGTCCCCGCGCCGGAGAAGGCGGCGGCGCGGCGGGTGTGCCGGGCGGCCCTGGAGAAGGCGCCGCACCCCGCGAACGTCGGAGTGCGGATCAACCGACTGGGCACGCTGGAGGCGGTGCACGACCTCGTGCTGCTCGCCGAGTCCACCGTCCGGCCCGGGATCGTCGTGATGACCATGGTGGACTCCGCGGTCGAGGTGCGGCTGCTGCGGGACACCCTCGCCTCGGCCGGGGCGTGCCCGGAGATCTACGTGACGGTGGAGACCCCGGCCGCCGTCGCCGCCGTCGACGCGATCGCGCGGGCCGCCGACGGGCTGGTCCTCGGCTCGGCCGACCTGGCCGCGACCCTGGGCGTCGAGATCACCTGGGCCGGGATGCTCGCGGCCCGGCAGGCGATGGCCCTGGCCTGTGCCCGGTACGGCACCGCCTGCGTCGACACCGCCAACTTCCGCCTCGCCGAGCCGGACGTGCTGGCCGCCGAGATCGACCGGGTGCGCGAGCTGGGCTTCCACGGCAAGGTGACCGTGCACCCCGGCGAACTGGACACGATCAACCGGGCGTTGCGTCCCGACCCGGACGAGCTGCGCCGGGCCCGGCGGGTCACCGAGGCGGTCCGGGCCGCCAACGGCGGCATCGCGGTGCTGGACGGTTCCATGGTCGGGCCTCCGTTCGCCCGCCTCGCCCGTACGACGGTGGCGCTCGGGGACGCCTGGCGGACGCGGTTCGCGGACCGTGCCACGGACGCGGGGACCGGCCGATGACCGCCACCGCCGCAGGCACCGGAACCGCAGCTGGAACCTCCGTCACCGGGGCACGACCGGACGGTGTCCCGCCCCTCTCCGTCGCCGTCATCGGCACCGGCGCCATCGGCCAGGACCTGGTCTCCAAGATCTGCGGCTCGGCCGTGCTGGAGTGCGCCCTGGTGGCCGGGCGCGACCCGGAGTCGGCGGGCCTGCGGCACGCCGCCCGGCTCGGCTGCCCGACCACCGCCGGCGGGATCGACGCGATCCTCGCCGCGCCCCGCCCGTTCGACGTGGTGTTCGACGCCACCAGCGCGTCGGCGCACGCCGAGCACTGGCGGCGGCTGCGACCGCTCGGCACGCTGCTGATCGACCTGACGCCGAGCAGGACCGGGCGGATGGTGGTGCCCACCGTGACGGGCGTCCAGTCGCCGCCCGAGGGCAACGTCAGCCTGATCAGCTGCGGCGGGCAGGCGTCGGTGCCGCTCGCGCACGCCCTCGCCGAACGGTTCGACGTGACGTACATCGAGGTCGTCTCGACCGTCGCGAGTTCCATCGCCGGACGGGCCACCCGGCTCAACCTCGACGAGTACGTCGCGACGACCTCGCAGGCACTGACCGCGTTCACCGGCGTCCCCGACACCAAGGCGATCCTCAACATCAGCCCGGCCGTGCCGCCCGCGACGTTCCGCACCACCGTCCACGCGGTGGCACCCGGGGCCGGCGCCGGGGAGGTACGGGCCGTGGTCGACGAGGCGGCGGAGCGGGTACGGGGATTCGCGCCGGGCTACCGGGTGCTCGGCTGCGACGTGCACGACGGTGTGGTCGCCGTGTCCCTGGAGGTCACCGCCGACAGCTCCGTGCTGCCCCCGTACGCGGGAAACCTGGACATCATCGACGCGGCCGCGGTCCTGGTCGCCGAACAGCACGCGGTCCGGCTCGCGTCGGCCGCCCGGCAGGAGGTGGACCGGTGAACCCCGTGGTGATCCACGACCCCACGCTGCGCGACGGCCAGCACGCCGTGCGCCACCGGCTCGGCGTGGCGGCGCTGCGCGGCTACGCCGAGGCCGCGGACGCGGCCGGGGTGCCGGTGGTGGAGGTGGGGCACGGCAACGGCCTGGGGGCCTCCTCCCTCCAGGTCGGCCGGGCCGCCGTCGGCGACGACCTGATGCTGTCCACCGTGCGGGAGGCGCTGCCCAACAGCCGGATGGCGGTGTTCCTGCTGCCCGGCTGGGGCACCTCCGAGGACCTGCGCAGAGCCCTGCGACACGGTGCCGACGTGCTGCGGGTGGGGGTGCACTGCACGGAGACCTCGCTCGCCGAACGCCATCTGGGCTTCCTGGCCGAGCAGGACGCCGAGGCCCACTGCGTCCTGATGATGAGTCATATGGCCTCGCCCGCCGAACTCGCCGAGCACGCGGCACGCGCGGTCGGCCACGGGGCGCGGGCGGTGGGCATCATGGACTCCGCGGGCCACTTCCTGCCGGACGACGTCACCGAGCGGATCGGCGCGATCCGTGCCGCGGTCGACGTCCCGGTGATCTTCCACGGGCACGACAACCTCGGCATGGCGGTGGCGAACTCGGTCGCG
The DNA here is from genome assembly GCF_040636995.1 of Streptomyces sp. NPDC032161. Lineage (NCBI taxonomy): Bacteria > Bacillati > Actinomycetota > Actinomycetes > Kitasatosporales > Streptomycetaceae > Streptomyces > Streptomyces sp. NPDC032161. The sequence goes on from NZ_JBEZVN010000003.1 coordinate 289,919, forward strand.
GCGGCCCGAGCGGGCGCCGGGATCATCGACGGCTGTGCGCGCGGCTTCGGAGCCGGTGCGGGCAACACGCGGCTGGAGGTGCTGGTGCCGGTCCTGGAGCGCACCGGTTTCACCACCGGCATCGATCTGTACGCGCTGCTGGACGCCGCCGGGTACGCGGAACGGGAACTCATGCCCGCTCCCCCGGTCACCGACGCGCTGAGCATCGTCAGCGGACTGGCCGGGGTGTTCTCCGGGTTCAAGCACCAGGTGCTGGAACAGTCGCGGCGAGCCGGTGTCGACCCTCGCGACGTGTTCTTCGAACTCGGCAGACGGCAGGCCATCGCCGGACAGGAGGACATGATCGCGGACGTGGTGGCCGAGCTGGGCGCCCGGGGGGCGGCCGCGTGAGCGGGCCGGTGTTCCTCGCGGCCGCCGACATGGCGGGGACCGAGGTACTGCTGCGGATCGTCGACACGCTGGCCGATGCCTTCGGCGACCTGTCCGCGGGCCGTACGTCGTCCCCGCCGCGCACCGTCGTCCCGCACGGCGACGGACGGGAGCTGCTGGCCGCGACGTCGGTCTGGGAACGCCACGGCGTGGGCAGCGTCAAGATCACCACACTGACGCCGGGCAACCCCGACCGCGGACTGCCGCTGATCCACGGCGTCGTCGCGCTGACCGACCTGGACACCGGCCGGATCACCGCCCTGCTGGACGGCGCCGCGCTCACCGCCGTCCGCACCGGCGCGGTCGCCGCCCTGGCCACCCGCCTCTGCGCCCCCGAGGACGCCGCCGACCTGGCGGTGCTCGGCGCCGGGGTGCAGGCGCGCGCGATGGTGCGGGCGATGTGCGCGGTGCGCCCGGTGCGTACGGTCCGGGTGTTCTCCCGGACCCGTGAGCGGACCGAAAGGTTCGCCCGACGGGTCCGCGACGCCTCGGAGGAGAGGCTGCGGGTCACCGTGTGCGACACGGCGGAGGAGGCCGTCACCGACGCCGCCCTGATCTGCACGACGACCTCCACCGCGGGCCGGACACCGCTGGTGGAGGCCGGATGGGTGGCCCCCGGGGCCCATCTCAACGTGATCGGCGGCACCCACGAGGACGCCCTGGAGGTGGACCCGGCGCTGCTCGCCGACGCGCTGGTCGTCGTCGAGGAACGGGCCGCCGCCCGCGCGGAGGCGGGCGAGGTGCGCGCCGCCCTGGCCGCCGGGCTGACCGTCCCCGGGGCGCTGCGCGAACTGGGCGAGCTGGTCGGCGCGGCGGCGGTGGCGGACGCCCGGACGTCGGTGTTCCGGAGCGTCGGCCTGGCCATCGAGGACACGGCCGCGGCGGCGGCCCTGTTCGCGGCGGCCGGCCGGTGACGTCAGCCGGCCTCGCGGCAGCGCACCATGAAGGAGCGCTCGAAGACGATGACGGTCTCGCCGGTGGACTTGGTGCCGGTCGTCTCGACCGTGACGATGCCCTGTCCGGGCCGGGACCGGGACAGCCGCTTGTCCAGGATCCTGCTGGTCGCGTACAGGGTGTCGCCCACGTACACGGGGTCCTTGAGCCGGACCCGGTCCCAGCCGAGGTTGGCCACGGCCCGCGCGGACAGCGCCTGCACGGTCATGCCGCCGATCAGGCACAGGGTGATCCCGCTGTTGACCAGCACCCGCCCGTACTCGGCGCCCTCCCCGTAGGCCCGGTCGAAGTGCAGCGGGTGCTGGTTCATCGTCAGCAGCGTCAGCCAGGTGTTGTCGGTCTCGGTGATGGTCCGTCCCGGCCAGTGCCGGATGACCATCCCGGGCTCGAAGTCCTCGTAGTCCCCGCCGTGTTCCTCGACGTACTCGTTGTCCCCGACGTGGCGCAGTGTCATGCGGTGGTCTCCCGTGTGCGGTCCGTCTGCCTGGCGGGCGCGGGCACCGCCGGGACGGCGGCACCGCGAGGACGGCAACGCCCCCGTACAGAGACTAGTGCCGGGAGTGGCACTAGTTGTCCAGGAGAAAGGGAGAAAGACGGATGAGCGTGCTCCAGGAGGCGGGCCCTTCGGCGTCGGCCGGTCACCCGTGGTTCGGCGAGACGCGGCTGCGGCCCGCGGCCAGTGCCCGGACCGTCCGGGAGCTGCTGCGCGGCGAGATGCGGGACATCGGGCTCCCCTATCAACCGCTCCTGCCCGCCGCCCCGTTCGCGCTGCCCCGTTCCTCGTACGCCGAGCTGTTCCGGGTCACCGCGGCCCTGCTGGACCTGGTGCGCCGGGCCGCGCTGGAGAGTGCGCCCACCACGCGGGGACGGCTGGCGGCGTACCGCATGCCGGACAATGAGCATCAGCTGTTCGTGGCCGACCGGTTCACCGAGGAGCGGTACGCGGACTGCGTGGCCCGCCCGGACGTCGTGATCGGGCCGGACGGGCCGCAATTCCTCGAGTTCAACGTCAGTGGGGCGCTCGGCGGCCCGGTGGAGGTGCACGGCCATCTCGACGTCTGGCGCGCGCTCCACACCGACGCCGGCGGTCGCCTCCCGTTCGCCTCCCACGACCCGTACACCGTGCGTACCGAGATGTTCCGGACGCTGTGCGCTGAGCTGGGGGTGGCGCCGCGCGTGGCCGTTCTGGGCAGCGCCCGCGACCAGGGCGGCTCCACACGGTACTTCGACCTCCAGATCGCCCATTTCAACAGCCTCGGGCTCACGGCGCGGTTCTTCGAGCCCGAGGACCTGCACGAGGCGTGGGACTGTCCGCCGCATCTGCGTCATCCGGTGGGGCTGCGGGACTTCACGATCCCGGACTGGGCGGAACTCGGCATCGACACCGCCCCCGTGCAGGAGGCGCTGGACCACGGCTGTCTGCTGGTGGGCACCCAGACCTCCACCTTCCTGTCCAGCAAGCTGACCCTGGGGATGCTGTCGGAGGGCCGGCCGTGGATGAGCGCGGCCGAGCGCGCCCTGGTGGACACCTATCTGCCGTGGACCAGGATCCTCTCGGACCGGCGGACGACGAGGGGCGGGTGCGAGGTGGACCTGGTGCGGTACGCGGTGGACCACCGCGAGTCGCTGGTGCTGAAGGCGGGCATCGGCATGAGCGGTAAGCAGGTCGTCATCGGCCGGGACACGGACCAGGGCGCGTGGGAGGCGGCGGTGGCCGAGGCCGCCGAAGCGGGCACCAGCGTGGTGCAGGACTTCGTGGAGCCGCGGACGTGCGGGCTGGCGGTGGTCTCCGACGGTGTGGACGAGCCGTACGACATGGAGGTCGTCCCCGTCCTCGGCCCGCTCCTGTTCTCCGGTCGCCCGGCCGGTGTCTTCACGCGCTTCACCGGCGACCTCACGACGGGCATCGTCAGCGTCCTGGGCGCCAACAGCTCCGTCAACTGCGCGGTCGCGGTCTGAGAGCGCGTCAACGCCGAAGGGCGAAGCCCCCGGAAGGGTTGAACGTGCCCCTCCTGCGGGTGACGTGCCCCGGCCCCCGCTGGTGCGGTACCGGCCTGCTGCGGTCGTCTGCCGCCGTGGACACTCCGCAGCACTCCGCGTACCGCATCCCGACGAAACTGCCCTTCCTGCTCGGCGAACTTCGCTCCAGACTCCCGAGCACGGACGACCGCATCCGTACCATCCCCGGACGCGGAGACCCCACCGAGTACGACGCCATCGCCGACTCCCTGTACAAACTGTTCGTCACCGCCCGGAACCTCGCCCCGTCACGGAACACGACGAACTGCTCGACCCACCCGAACGGGCCGGTGGATCCGGCACCGCCCGAGGGGTGGGGGCCGTGCCTGTTGTGCAACACCAACCGCCGCGCGGGCGACCCCAGGGCCCGGAGCGGAACGGCGACCGCGGTGAACCGGTACGAGATCCCGCCACCGCCCTACGCCCACGAGGCCCTGCTCGCTCGAATGCGGCAGATCAACGAGGTCGTCTTCGAACTGCACTACCGCTCCTCGGCACAGGACCTCGCGCTCACCGCCGATCTGGTGCACGGGGCGTTCATCATCGCCCGCGAACTGTCCCGTCCCCGTACGGTCTCCCGTTGCCCCCGGCACCCCGGGGCCCCGCTCGACCCCGCGGCGCCCGGCGGACCCCGTTGCCTGTTCTGCGTCACCGACGAGGCCCGGCGGACGCGTACGGCACCGCCCCCGCAGATCCGCGACCGGCCACGCCGCCTGCCCCGCTGGAACCGGCGCCGAACAGTGCCCGGGCCGACGACGGAAGGCGACGACGCCTGAGAGACGGGGGCCGCGAGCAGACCACGTGCCCCGCCCCGCGACGAGGCACGCGCACGGGACCACGCGCGACGCGTCACTGCTGGACGACGGATCCCTGCTGGACGACGGATCCCTGCTGGGCGCGGCGTTCCAGGTAGATGGACATGAACACGGCGACCTTGGCGCGCAGGGCCCAGGGATCGAAGGGCTTCAGGGATCGAAGGGCTTGCTGATGTAGTCGACGGCACCGGCCGCCTATCCGCGGGCGGAGTGCTCCGGGTCCACGCCCATCGCGGTGAGGAAGATGATGGGGACGTCCCGGTTCCGGGGACGGCGCTTGATGCGGGCGCACGTCTCGTAGCCGTCCATCTCCGGCATCGCACGTCCATGAGATGACCGCGAAGTCGTCGTGGTCGAGCAGTGCCTTGAGCGCCTCCCTGCCGGAGGCGACGGTGACGAGCTCCTGGTCGAGCGTCGCGAGGACGGCGGTCATCGCCAGGAGGTTGCCCGGCTCGTCGTCGACGACGAGGATCTTGGGCATGTCGTGGGGCGCGGTGGCGGCGGGCAGCGAGGCGGCGGACTTCTCGACGGCTTCCAGCTGGCGTTCGAGCAGATTGCACCGGTCCTCGGCCGCGACGCGCAGCTCCCGGGCCTCACGGAGTTCGGCCCCCAGCCGCCGCACCTCCAACGCGGTGCCGCAGTGCCGTCGGGCGCCCGTCAGGGATTACGGGACAGCCGTTGAGCATGCTGAGCCCACTTCGGCAGCCAGATCCCGCTGTCGGGGCGGCCTGGGTATGCGGACGTGAGGTGGTTGCGCAGTGCGGTGAGTGCGGGGTGCGGATTGTCGGTACGCCAGATCAGCGAGTGCGGGTAGACCGGGGTCGGACCGTGCAGGGGGATGCGCCGCAAGTCGTAGCCGGCGGGCCAGACCAGCGGGGTGTGCTTGCTGACGAAGGTCGCCAGTGTCGAGGAGTCCGCGATCGTGTCGAGGAGCGGTTCAATGCCGAAGTCGGGGCCGATCGAGTCGATGGTGAGACCGAAAGCGGCGGCGAGTTCGTCGTAGTAGGCGGCCCACTCGGTGCCGGGCATGTTGCCGGGCATCCAGATCCGGCGCCCGGCGAGCTGGGCGGGAGCGATCTCGTGGGCGGCGGCGAACTCGTGAGCCGGTCCGGTGAACAGATACAGCGGTTCATCGAAGACCGGTGCGGCCTCGAGACCATCGGGCAGCCGTCGGCCCGGCATGGTCACGGCGCGGAACGTCGCGTCGATCATCCCGGACCGGACGGCGGCGATGGCCGTGTCGGAGTCGAACAGGGTCACGACATCGAGATCGGTCTCGGGATAGACGCGATGGAAGTCGCGCAACAGGCCCGCCAATGAGAGCCGGCGGCCGATCACGTCGACGCGCAATGCCCGGCGCCCCGGCCGCACGGAAGCAGCTGCCCGTTCCTCGGCTTGGAGGAGGGCCCGGGCGTAGGGCAGGAACGCCTGCCCGTCGATGGTGAGCCGGGCTCCGCGGGCCGTACGGCTGAACAGCTGCACACCGAGGTCCTTCTCCAGCACGGCGATGCGCTTGGAAACGGCCTGCGGGGTGATCGACAAGTTGGCGGCGGCTTCTTGGAACTGCCCCGCTTCCGCAGCAGCGACGAAGGTGCGCACGGCGGTGAGGTCCATGCCGACCATCCTAGGCAGACAACCAATCGTTGATTCTGAGCGGCGAAATAGTTGTTTGATTCCGTTACGCCACGCTCGCTTTGATGTCTCTGGTCAATATGTGGTTTGGCAGGCAGCACGACGGAAGGCGCGCTACCCGGCAGCCGGGTGGCTGCCGGGCCTGACCTCAAGGGTTCGGCCTGATCACGTACCCGGGCGGTGCGGCACGTTGGCCGCCCCATCGGCGTGACCGCACCGCGACGGTTCGATCCGTCCGCCCGTCCACCGATGCCGCTACGGCAGACCACCAAAAAGGTCCCCCATCGCGCCTTGGCCGGGACGGGGGCTTCCTACTCATCCCGGAGGTGCCCCGCACATGCCGAATACCTTCGTTCACCTGCACAATCACACCGAATACTCGATGCTGGACGGCGCGCAGAAGCTGAAGCCGATGTTCGCCGAGGTGGCCAGGCAGGGGATGCCCGCAATCGCCATGAGCGACCACGGCAACATGTTCGGCGCCTATGAGTTCGCGCAGGTCGCGAAGGGTTTCGAGGAGATCAGGCCGATCATCGGCATCGAGGCGTACGTGGCGCCTTCCTCTCGGCTCGTCCGGAAACAGGAGTTCTGGGGGCCAGGAGGCCGTCGCGCCACGAGCGCGGACGGTGAGGGGTCGAAGGATGTCTCCGGTGGCGGCCGCTTCACTCACATGACCATGTGGGCGCGCAACGGACGGGGCCTGCGGAACCTGTTCCGGCTCAGCACGCAGGCCAGCTACGAGGGCCAGTTCCCTGCCGGAAAACCCCGTATGGACCGGGAGTTGATCGCGGAACGGCCCGACGACATCATCGCCACCACCGGCTGCCCCTCCGGGGAGGTCCAGACCCGCCTGCGACTGAACCAGTATGACGAGGCGAAGGCCGCTGCCGCGGCCTACCAGGAGATCTTCGGCCGCGAGAACTACTTCCTGGAGCTGATGGACCATGGCCTGAGCATCGAGCGCGAGGTCCGTGGGGGACTGATGCGTCTGGCCGGGGAACTGAAGCTTCCCCTCCTGGCCACCAATGACGCGCACTACGTCACCGAGGACCAGGCCGACGCTCACGACAGCCTGCTGTGCATCGGTGTCGGCAGGAACAAGGACGACCCGGGCCGCTTTCGGTTCAACGGCTCCGGCTACTACCTCAGGAGCGCCGCCGAGATGCGCAGCCTGTTCTCGGAGCTTCCGGAAGCCTGCGACAACACCCTGCTGATCGCCGAGCGCATCGAGTCCTACGACGAGGTCTTCGACCACGTCGACGAGATGCCGCAGTTCCCGGACGTACCCGAAGGCGAAACGCAGGAGTCGTGGCTTCGCAAGGAAGTCCTCAAGGGGCTGGCCATGCGCTACGGGGCCCCGATCCCCCAGCACATCATGGACCGCTTCGAGACCGAGATGGCGGTCATCGGTCCCATGGGATTCAGCTCCTACTTCCTCGTCGTGGCGGACATCTGCCGACACGCCCGGGACAGCAAGATCCCCCTCGGCCCCGGCCGGGGTTCGTGCACCGGCTCGATCGTCGCCTACGCCACCCGCATCACCGAGCTCTGCCCCCTGGAGCACGGCCTTCTCTTCGAACGGTTCCTGAACCCCGAACGCATCAACCCGCCGGATGTAGACCTGGACTTCGACGACCGACAGCGCGACCGGATGGTCCGCTACGTCACCGAGAAGTACGGAGGGGAGTACACCGCCATGGTGAACACGTTCGGCAAGATCAAGGCCAAGAACGCGATCAAGGATTCCTCACGCATCCTCGGCTACCCCTATGCCCACGGCGAGCGGATCACCAAGGCCCTCCCGCCGGATCAGAACGGCAAGCCCGCCCCACTGGCTGCCGTCTTCGACCCCTCCCACGAGCGGTACGGCGAGGCCGGCGAGATCCGGCAGATGTACCACAACGAGCCGGATGTGAAGCGAGTCATCGACACAGCCCGCGGGGTGGAGGGCCTCACCCGCGGCACCGGTGTGCACGCCGCGGCGGTGATCCTCTCCAAGACGAAGCTCACCGATCGCATCCCCCTGCACATGCGTGCCTCGGACGGCGTGAAGATCACCGGCTTCGACTACCCGTCCTGCGAAGCCATGGGCCTGATCAAGATGGACTTCCTGGGGCTGCGGAACCTGGGGGTCATCGACCAGGCGATCGAGAACATCCGCGAGAACCGGGGCATCAGCCTGGCCACCGTGGATCCCCTGGACGGCGACCCGTCCACCGTCGTGATCCCCCTGGACGACGCCAAGACGTACCGGCTGCTGGCCGATGGCAACACATTCGGTGTCTTCCAACTCGACGGCGGCGGCATGCGCGTACTGCTGAAGCAGATGGAACCCACCCGGTTCGAGGACATCGCCGCGGTCAACGCCCTCTACCGGCCGGGCCCCATGGCGGCCAACGCGCACACCAACTACGCGCACCGCAAGACCGGTCGCCAGGAGATCACCCCGATCCACCCCGAACTGCGCGAAGCACTGGAGCCGATCCTCGGCAACACCTTCCATCTGCTCGTCTACCAGGAGCAGATCATGGCCATCGCCCGGGAGCTGGCCGGATACACCCTCGGCGGCGCCGACCTGCTGCGCCGTGCGATGGGCAAGAAGAAACCGGAGGTGCTGGCCGCGGAGTGGGACAAGTTCCACGACGGCATGCGGGGCAACGGGTACGGCGAGGAGGCCATCAAGGCCCTGTGGGACGTCATGCTCCCGTTCTCCGGCTACGCGTTCAACAAGTCCCACACCGCCGGCTACGGCCTCGTCTCCTACTGGACCGCCTACCTCAAGGCCAACTACCCGGCCGAGTATATGGCCGCCCTGCTCACCTCGGTCGGCGACGACAAGGACAAAGCCGCGATCTACCTCGCCGACGCCCGCAAGAACGGCGTCCGCGTTCTCCAGCCCGACGTGAACGAGTCCGTCGCCGAGTTCACCGCCGTCGGCGACGACGTACGGTTCGGGCTGCGGTCCGTGCGCAACGTCGGCGACAACGTCATCGAGGCCATCGTCGACGCGCGCCGCCGGAATGGGAAATTCACTTCCTTCTCCGACTTTCTCGACAAGGCCGACCTGCCCGCACTGAACAAACGGGCTGTGGAGTCGTTGATCAAGTCCGGCACCTTCGATTCCCTGGAGCGTTCCCGCAAGGGGCTCACTGCCATTCACGAGGACGCCATCGACGCGATCGTCCCCGTCAAGAAAGCGGCGAGCTTCGGACAGGACGATCTCTTCGCCGGCCTGAGCGGCGAAGAGATCGGCGAACCGCCGGCTTTCGGCCTCGACTTCCCCGTCGACGAATCGGAGTGGCCCCGCAGGCAACTCCTGGCGGCCGAACGCGACATGCTCGGCCTCTATGTCTCGGCCCACCCGCTGGACGGTGCCGAGCACATCCTCTCCAGGGCACGGGACTGTTCCATCGCCGAACTGCTCGCCTCCGGCCGTACCACCGGGGATGTACAGCTCGCCGGACTGATCAGCGGCATCCAGCTCAAGATGACCAAGCAGGGCAACGCCTGGGCCATCGTGAACCTCGCGGACCGTGATGCCGGCATCGAGGTCCTCTTCTTTCCCGCCGCCTACCAGCTCGTGCAACACGCACTGGTCGAAGACGACGTCATCTCCGTCAAGGGCAGGATCGAAGACCGGGACGGAACCCTGAACATCTTCGGCAGGGAACTGGCGGTCCTGGACGTGTCCTCCGCCGAGCATGGGGGGAACCCCCCTGTGCGGCTCGCCCTCCCCGCCCACCGGATCACCGAACGGACCGTCAGAGAACTGAAGCGCATCCTCGCGGACCATCCGGGCGACAACCCGGTCCACCTCAGCGTCCGCAGCGCGCGGAAGACGACCGTGTACGCCCTGCGAGCCAGGGTGGACGCCACCACCATCGCCTCCGACGTGAAGGGCGCCTTCGGAGCCGACGCATGGGCGGGCCTCGCGTGACGCCTGGCCGTCGCCCCTACGGGCTGGCCCGTGATCCCTGGGGGCGCACGACGACGGCTACGGCACCTCGCTGCGTTGTCGGAACGTCCACATACATCCAGTATGCGAACGTCCCTCCGCCTTGCGATGCACCGCATCCGACGCCGCACGCTGATCCACCAGGGATTACGGGGCACCCCTTAACCACGAGTTCAGCCTCAGCAACCGGGCCGAACCGGTCGGCTCCCGCTGGAGCGTGTTTCGAAAGTGGCGTCGTCCGCCCGAATGCCGGGGGATCGCCGCCGCCGGCGGGGTCGCTCGGGCTCCGGGATGACCGGGCCAGTCGTGCGACCGCGTTCGCTGTGGTACGGAATGCCGACAGGGGCGAGCCGTGGGTCATGCCCCGCAAGTGGCCCTGACAGAACAGGGCAACAGCAATCTGCACAAATCGGCAGCCTCTGAACTACGCAAGCGTACGGAATGGATCCTCCACTGGATCGGCGTGCGGTCGGGGGCCGGGTCGGCTCGGGCAGGACTCCGGATCGCCGTCGCTATGCTGCGCGACATGGTCAACTCATATGCGGACCTTGACGATCGCGGGGTCGCGGCGGCCGCCGCCCGGGCCGGCGCGGACGTGGTGCGGGGCATGTACGGCCGACGGCTCGCCCGCGTCGACAAGGGCGCCGGGGACTTCGCCACGGCCGCCGACGTGGCGGCCGAACAGGCGATCCTCGATGTCATCCGTGCCGCCCGGCCGGACGACGCGGTGCTCGGGGAGGAGGGCGGGCGGCGGGGCGCGTCCGACGCCGCGCGTCAGTGGCTGGTGGATCCGTTGTGCGGCACGCTGAACTACGCCGCCGGCACCATGGTGGTGGCCGTCAACGTGGCGCTGCGGGGTGGTGCGGCGGCGGTGGCCGACCCCTTCGGCGGCGAGGTCTTCCTCACCGACGGTGAGACCGCCCGGGTGCGGCGCGACGGTGTCGACACGCGACTGGTGCCCACGGCCGCCACCCGCCTCGTGGACGTCAATCTGGACCCGCCGTTCCCCAACGCGCCCGGATTCCGGGCCGTGGACCTGCTGGCCGAGCCCGGGTTCGTGGAGCGGTTCCGGCCCCGCGTCGTGTCCACGACGCTGGCACTGACCTGGGTCGCCGCCGGGAAGCGCGCCGCCTACGTGACCGACGGCGGGGACCTTTCCGAGAGCGTCCACTTCGCCGCCGGCATCGCCCTGTGCCGGGCCGCCGGCTGTGTGGTCACCGGGATCGACGGCGCCCCGGTCGGCCGGGCGGGGCGCGGACTCGTCGTGGCAGCCGACGGCGAGACCCACCGACTGCTGATGTCGTCGATCCACGACGGAGGCCGGCACCGCGCCTGACGACGGCCGACTCCCGCGGCCTTCGACTGCGCGAGTCGGCCGCGGGAATCGGCGGGCGCGTCGCGGACAGGGCGGAGGCCGGATCGAGCCGCGCCGACGGCGCGGTGACCGGGCCGCCCGGCCGCCACGCCGCGGGCCGCCGGCCCGGCGACGCTCGGGAGACCCGCCGACCCGTGACGGCGTTCAGAAGCCCGGCGGCCCGGCGGCGGCGCTCAGAAGCCCGGCGGACGGCGGAACCCGCCGATCACCTCCGCGAGGCACTGCACGAACCGGACCGCGGTGCGGTCGTGCAGATAGGGCGCGATCACCTGGATGCCGACCGGAAGCCCCTCCCGGGTCGCCCCGACGGGCGCCACCGCCGCGGGCAGATGGTTGACCGACGAGGGCGCCATCCACGTGAGCATCTCGCGGTACGGCCGGTCGGTGCCGTCGACCCGCAGTGTCCGGACCGACCAGCCGGGGTCGGGTTGCTGGTCGTGGGGGAAGGCGGCCGTGGGGCTCACCGGGCAGAGGAGCACGTCGACGTCGCGGAAGAACTCCGCCCAGCGGCGGCGGGAGTGCTGCCGACGTTCGTCGAGCGCGTGCCAGTCACGGAAGCGGAGCGTCAGGTCCGACGCGAACCCGCTCGTGGCCCCCTCCGTCGCGGCGAGCTCCACGAGCCGGGCATAGGACTCGTCCGGCTCGACCAGCCCGCTCTGGGCCATCAGCAACGGCTGGTAGAGGTCCATCGTCTCGTCGAGGCCGACCGGCCCCTTGTCCTCGACCACGGTGGCGCCTGCGGCCCGTACCGCTTCCAGCGCCGCCTGCATGATCGCGACCAGCTCGCTGTCGACAGGGCAGAACGGGTCGTCGAGCCATGCCGCGACCCGGAACTCCCGAAGCGTGCTCGCCCTGGCTGCGGGCAGCTCCAGCCGCCAGGCCGGGGCGCGGTCGTGGTCCGCTCCCGCGAGCACGTCGAGACCGAGGTCGAGGTCGTCGGCGTGCCTGCCGAGCGGGCCGAGTACCGCCATGTCGAAATCCGCCAGTGTCCCGGGAGCGTGTCCCGAGACGCTCCCGTACCTCGGCACGATCCCGAACGACGGGCGCAGCCCGTAGACGCCGCAGAAGTGGGCGGGCACCCGGATCGAACCCGCCGTGTCACCGCCGAGCTCCAGGCCGGTCAGCCCCGCGGCGACCGCCGCGGCGGACCCGCCGGACGAACCGCCGGGACCGCGGGTCGGGTCCCACGGGTTGTTCGTGGTCCCGTAGATCTCGTTGTAGGTCTGCCAGTCCCGGGCGTCGGGCGGCATGTTGGACTTGCCGAAGACGATCGCTCCCGCGCCCTTGAGCCGCGCGACCGACTCGGCGTCCCGCGTCGAGACATGGTGTCCCCAGCGGGTCGAACCCCCGGTGGTCCGCATGCCCGCGACCTCGAGACTGTCCTTGATCGTCACGGGGACCCCGTGCAGGGGGCCGAGCGGCTCGCCGTCGGCGACCGCGCGGTCGGCCTCCAGCGCCGCGGCCCTCGCCCCCTCCTCGTCCCGGGCTACGACGGCGTTCACCTGGGGGCCGAACCGCTCCACCCGGGCGAGGTAGTGGTCGAGCAGCTCGACGCTCGACACCTCCTTCGCCGCGACGGCGGCGGCGAGTTGCCCTGCGGAGCGAAATGCTAGATCGGTCATGCAATCTCCAGGAAAGGCTGGACCCGCGGCGGTCACATCGCTGCGGCCGACGCAAAATCCCAGTTCAGGGCGGGTCTAAGCCGACCTTAGCGGACGTGGGGGACCATGTCGGGGTGTGGCTTTCCTCACTTTCAGCAGCAGCTTTGTCCGGCACTCTGGGCAGCAGCTGGAGGTCGACGGGCTTGGGAATGTTCACGAAAAATGGTTCTGGCTCAGCTTCTGTTTGCGCCGTGAGGCGCTGTTGGTTCGAGTGGAGGTGAAAGACCGTGCGCCACGAGGCGCTGTGATCCGTGTGCGGATGCAAGACCCGCGCCGCCGTTCCGTCGCAGCGGAGCGGTAGAGGCTGGGGGCAGCCGGGCCCGATGGGACGACCGGGTTTGGTGGAGAGCAGCCCCGACAACGACGGGACGCACCGGTACGACCGGACGGTGTGGGTCCGGCAAGCGAGACGGGAAGGTGGACGCGAGGAACCGGCGGTGTAAAGCCCTCAAGACCTCCGCCAGCTCAAACCCGTTGGATCTGGTCGCCGGGGCTCAGCAGCGGTTGCCGTTCGTCGTGGGCGGAGCTGCCGGCCAGGCGGCTCTGGATACGAGGGTGTCCGTCACTGCCGCCCGGGTCTCGGCGGTGGCGTCCAACGCGTGCGCGGCCATGGCGAGTCTCAGGGCGAGCCGGGGCTGGGCGGCGCGCCGGGCCGTGGCCTCGGCGACCAGGGCCCGGTACGTGGCGGCCTTGCGTTCCGCCTTCGCCACACCCTGCTGGTGGAGGGCGAAGGCACCGCCGACGAGGGCCAGGACGAGAGCGATCGCGACCGCGCCGAATGCCTGTTTCAGGCGCAGGGTGCGGCGCGCTTCGCGGGCCCGTTCGGCGCGGTCGGCCTCGGTGCTGGCAGCGAGGAACTCCTCGTCGAGCCGGGGCAGTCGGCGGTGTCTGAGCCGTTCCTCGCGCACCAGTTCGCGCGGCCTCCAGGAGGCTGCCCCGGTGGTGGAATCCCGGGGCGCGGCCCGCGGACTCCCAGGCGCGCGCGGCCTCGGAGAGCCGCTGACGCACGATCAGGCCGCTGCGGTCCTCGTCGATCCAGTGCCGCAGCCGGGGCCAGGACCGCAACAGTGATTCGTGGGAGAGTTGCGCGCCGTCCTCGTCGACGGTGATCAGCCGGGCCTCGGCGAGACGGTCCCGGATGGTGCCGACGATGCGCCGTCGCTGCGGCGAGAATCCGTCCAGCAGGGCGTCGGGGGCGACCTTCCGCCGTACGAGGGTGTCGCCGCCGTCGGCGGTCACATGGACCATGCGCAGCAGCAGTTCGCGCAGGGCGTCCCGCCCCGCCGGGGTCGAGGTCCTGGTAGAGGCGCTCGGTCGTCGTGCTGATGGAGTGCCAGATGCCGCCGGTGGCCTGGTAGCCGGCCAGCGTCAGGGTCGTACCGCTGCGTCTTCGCCAGGTCTCGCGCAGCGCGTGCGCGAGGAACGGCATTCCAGTACGCGTACGAGCGGAGGATGCGCGAGGCAGCTGCCGTAGTGGTCGGCTCGCAGCCCCAGAACGATGCGCGGCCCGGGAGCGGCCCGCGGTTCCGAGTCCGCTGTCGCCGCCTCCGTAGGGTGCACCGCTGCCGGAGGGGACGTCGGCCCGCCCGGAGCAGCAGCAGTCGAGTACGACGATGCCGCCGCCCGCGCACTCGCCCAGCAGGCCCTGCACCGTGTGGTAGGGCACGGCGCGGGAGATCTGTTCCGGGGAGCGGGTGGCGTGTGTGGCGAGGTGGAGCTCGTCGCCGGGGCCCAGCGGTCCGTGTCCGACGTAGCAGAGGAACACGGCGCCGGTCGCACGGCGCGCCACGCGCTCGATCGTGCCGATCACCTCCTCGGTGCCGGCGTCGGCGGGGACGCGGACGACTCGCTCGGGGTCGAATCCGCAGACGTCCCGCAGGGCCGCCTCCAGGTCGTCGAGCGTGGTGGCGACCGCGGGCAGATCGGGCAGTTCGGAACCGGGTACGTGGCTGTGACTGCCGATCAGGACGGCGTGGGCGCCGGACGCGGCGAGCCCCGCCGGGCCGGCGGTCGCGGCGGTGTCATCGGTCCCGTTGGCGCCGTTGGTCCCGGCGGCTCCCCGTGTCACGGCAGGCGGGGCGGAACCGGTGGTTCGTCGTCGGCGGTCCGGGGCCGGGCGGGGGCGGATATTCGTGGTCGGGGGCGTGTCCAGGGAAGCGGCCAGCTCTCTCACGAACCGGGCGTTCTGCTCCGCGTTCAGCCCTTTGAGGCGGGTGGTGGAGACGGTGACCGTGGTCCCGTCGGGCCGGGTGAGGGTGACGGTCTGGTCGCCGCGGCGGGTCTGTACCCAGGCGACGAGCGCTCCGGCGAAGACCGCCGCCACGCCGCCGGGTGCCAGCAGCGCGAGCAGCGCGTCGGCCTCCAGCCCCATGGTGTCGGGCCGCGGGGCCCCGGCGTGTGCGCGCGGATCCGTCCGCGGAGTTCGGGCTCCTCGGACAGCCAGCGGCGCAGTTCGCGCAGGGCTCCGGAATCACCGTCCTCGGATGTGATGGCTATGCGCACGCGTCCTCCATCAGGTCCCTGGCGGTCCGTCGCCGATGGCCCGGGCCAACCTTACGACGCCCGTCGGGGCCGTTCTGAAGGCTTTTTCAGGTCCTGTTGCTGCGACGCGCGCCGGCCGCTCGCGCCTGCCGCTCGTGCCCGACGACTCGCGCCCGGTGCGGGACCGGTGCGGGACCGGTGCGGGAGAGGCTGCCCCGTCCGTACGAGCGGCCGGCCGCCGTTGTTCATCCGCGGTCTCGTTCGCCGGGCGGCGGTGTGGACGCGTCGTGCCAGTGTGCGGTGGCATCGATGTTGGCGGTCGCGCTGGCGGCGGCGCGTTCGGGATCGGCGGCGCCCAGCGCCTCCAGAAGGTCCTCGTGGCCGCGGGGGTCCGCGCCGTCGAAGCCGTCGTCCGACCAGTGGGAGGTCATGGCCCGGCGCAGGGCCGGTCCGAGTGCGGCATAGAGGTCGCTGAGCAGGGAGTTGCCGGTGGTGTCGGCGACGGCCTGATGGAAGGCGTGGTCGGCGTCCAGCCATGCGTCGCGGTCGCGGTCCTCCCAGGCGTCGGCGCGACGGGCGAGCAGCGCGGCGAGGTCGTCGAGGGCGGCGGGGGTCATGCGGGAGGCGGCCAGCCGGGCGGCCTGTGTGTCCAGCGCCTGGCGGACCTCCAGGACCTCGGTCAGTTCCGTGTCGAGGCGCTGGATGGCGCCGGAGAGTTCGCTGGTGGCGCGGACGTACGTCCCGTCGCCCTGCCGCACCTGGAGAAGGCCCGCGTGGGCGAGGGCACGGACGCCCTCGCGAAGGGTGCCGCGGGCGACGCCGAGCTGCTCGATGAGCACGGGCTCGGGCGGGATGCGGGAGCCGACCGGCCAGCGGCCGGAGGTGATCTCGGCCCGCAGGCTTGCGATGACATCGGTCACCAACGCGGTTCGTCGAGCTGAGGCCAGGGCCATGGAAACAGGGCCTTCCGTGTGTCAGGGGCGCCGTACGGGCTCCCGGCCAGCCTATCGGAAAAGGTTGGACGTCAAAGGTCAGACGTTTTATGTTTGGCAGATGCCTTCGACTCACCCCTCTCCCCGTCACGTCCGCGCCCGCCCCTCCCCGGCCCGTGCCGCCTGGCTGACCGGTGTCGGCATCGTGCTGATCGCCTTCAATCTCCGTCTCGCGATCAGCAGCGCCTCGGCGCTCCTCGAACAACTGCGGGCCCAGGACGGGTTCGGCCCGGTGGTCGCCTCGCTGGTGCCGACGCTGCCGACGCTGTGCTTCGCGGCGGTCGGCGCGACCAGCGCCATGCTGGCCCGGCGCGTGGGCACCGAGCGGGCGGTCCTGCTCGCGCTGACGGCTCTGTGCGCGGGACTCGCCGTGCGCGCCGTGCCCGGCGCGGCGGCCCTGCTGACCGGCACCCTGCTCGGTGCGGCGGGGCTGGCGCTGTGCAACGTCCTGCTGCCCGCGGTGGTGCGGGACCGCTTTCCCGACCGGGTGGCGTGGCTGACCGGGGTGTACACCGTCGCGATGGCGCTCGGCTCGTCCGTGGCCGCCGCGGCGGCGGTGCCGGTCGCCGGCCTCGCCGGCTCGCCGTCGCTGGGGCTGGCGGCGTGGACCCTGCCCGCACTGCTCGCCCTGGCCGTCTGGGCCGCCCGCCCGCGTTCCCCGGAGCCCGCGGCGGAGGCCCGGACCCCCACCGAGCGGGTCTCGGCGTGGAGCATGGGCCGCACCCGCCAGGGGATGCTGATCACCGCGTACTTCGCACTCCAGTCCCTGAGCAGCTACGCGGTGATCGGCTGGCTTCCGAGCATGCTGGCGGACCAGGGCCTCGGCTCCGCCCGGGCCGGCACCATGCTGGGTCTGACCCTCGCCGTCGGCATCCCCGCGACATTCGCGCTGATGCCCCTCACTCGCGGCGCCGGCCGGCTCCGGGCGGCGTTCGTCCTCGTCGGCGCCTCGCTGGTGGCCGGCTGCCTGGGGCTGGCTCTCGCCCCGCTCGCCGCCCCCGCGCTCTGGGCGGTCCTGGCAGGGGTGGGGCTGAGCGCCTTCCCACTGGTCCTGGCCGTCATCACGACCGGCGGGCGCAGCGCGCAGGAGACGGCGGCACTGTCGACGTTCGCGCAGAGCACCGGCTATCTCGTGGCCTCGGCCGGACCCTTGGGCATCGGCCTGCTGCGTTCGGTCACCGGCCGATGGGACGCCCCGCTCGCCGTACTGATCGCGCTCGCGGTCGTCCAGTGCCTCGTCGGACTGGCGCTGACGGCCCGTACCACCGGCCGCGACAGCACGGTTCAAGGCGTACGGGACAACGTTCACGAGATGCGGGACGACGTTCAACACGTACGGCCCACGGGAGGGTCTATCCCGGGTAGGGGTCGTAGCAGTCGGGAGCCGGGGTGTAGAGAACGTTCCAGGTCTTGGGGCCGATGATGCCGTCCTTGGTCAGGCCGTGGCATCCCTGGATCCACTTGATCTTGGTGAGTGTCCGGCTGCCGAAGGTGCCGTCGACGGACAGCTTCGGCACGCCGCCCCAGACGTTCGACAGACACTGGGCCTGCTTCACTCCCACCCCCGTGTTGCCGTACCGCAGGGTCGGGCGGTAGGTCGACGAAGCGTAGGAGCAGCCTCCGGGCACGGCACCGGCCGATGGCGCACCGGCGCCCAGGACTCCGACCGCGAGCACCGCGGCGCTCAGGACGGAAGCGATCCGGCGTTTCATGACGTTTCCTCCCTATGCGAAGGGTCATCACCACAAGTGACAGTCGGTGACTTCAAGGATGAGGGCGTTCCTTGTCGAGAGCGATGGGCGGGCTTCGGCCGGCACCCGGGCGACAAGCCTGCCCGGACGACAAAAAGGAGCGGAGCGTAGCGGCTGCCGTTCCCGCCCGATGTCGCTGCCGGATTCCGTCACCCATACGTGTGCATATCCCCCTGCGGCGGCCGTGAAAGCCTTCTGCGAGCCCCAAAATATCCAGTGTCCACGAACTCTTCGTGCGCACTGCTACAGGAGGTTGGAAATTGCATCGCTTCGGGGTCGCAACCGTACTCGCCACCGCGGGTGCGCTTTCCGTATTCGTACCGGCGGCTCATGCCGCTCCCGCGAGCGGTGGTGAGGTCGCAGTTTTCCGCACCGAGGTCTCTCCGGTGACCGTGTACGAGAATCCCCGGGGCTGTCACAAACTCCCGGTCGATTCCCATGTGCTGGTGAACCGGAGCGACCGTCCGGTGACCGTGCACGGCGACCCGCTCTGCCTGACGCCCGGGCTGGTCGTGCAACCGGGGCACGGCGCCCATGTCGTGCCCGGCAGCGGCAGCTTCTCCGGCTGATGGAGGACTCGGCACAGGCCGCATCCGCGGCCCCCTCGGCCCGGCTGCCACGGCAGACGCCGTTACCGGCGCCGGGGGGCCGGCCCGCCGAGCTGGTGGTCGTCGGGCTCGGGCACGTCGGGCTGCCGCTCGCCCGCGCCGCCTGCGCCGCCGGGATCCGGGCCGTCGGGCTCGATGTCTCCGGCCGAGTCGTGTCCGGTCTCGGCTCCGGTCGTTCGCATGTCGGCGGCGTCGCGGACGACGAGGTCGCGGGGATGCTGGAGCGCGGCTTTCGCGCCACGGCCGACCCCGGCGTCCTGAGCGGCGCGCGCACGGTGGTCATCTGCGTGCCCACGGGACTCACCTCGGACGGCGGGCCGGACCTCTCGGCGATCGAGGAGGCCGCCGCGGAAGTGGGCCGCGCCCTCGCTCCCGGAAACCTCGTGGTCCTGGAGTCCACCAGCCATCCGGGCACCACGGAAGGCATCGTCAAACCACTGCTGGAAAGGGGGAGCGGACTTGTCGCAGGTCAGGATTTCCATCTCGCCTACTCCCCTCAGCGCATTGACCCCGGAAATCGTGAATGGGGAGTGGAGAACACGCCGAAAATAGTCGGCGGATACACCCCTGAATGCGCGAGACGCGCGGTCGCTTTCTATTCCGGATTCATTCGCAACCTCGTCCTCGCAAAAGGTGTGCGCGAGGCCGAGATGGCCAAGCTTCTGGAAAATACCTACCGTTATGTCAATATCGCCCTGATCGACGAGGTGGCGCTCTACTGCCGCCGTGCCGGGATCGATGTCTGGGACGTACTGCACTGCGCCGGGACAAAACCCTTCGGTTTCGGCCGCTTCACCCCCGGGCCGGGCGTGGGCGGCCACTGCATCCCTGTCGATCCCCGTTATCTCGCCGTCGAGGCCGAGCGGCAGGGCTTCTCCTTCCGCTTGCTCGCCGCCGCCCGGGAAGTGCTCGACGCCATGCCCGGACATGTCGCCGGGCGGGTGCTCGAACTGCTCGACACCCATGGCGTCAAGGCCGAGGGAGCCAGAGTGCTGCTCCTCGGCGTCACCTACAAACCGGACGTGGCCGACACCCGCGAGACACCTGCCCGGGCCATCGCGGCCCGGCTGCTGGAGACCGGGGTCCAGGTCGGCTACCACGACCCGTACGTGGAGCACTTCCACGTGGGCGACGCCCCACTGCCCCGGTCCACCGACCTGGAGGAGGCGCTCGGCACCGCCGACCTCGTCGTCCTCCTGCAGCCCCATGCCTGCTACGACCCCCAGGCGTTGAGCCGCTGCGGCCGCCCCGTCTTCGACACCCGGGGAGCGCTCGCCGGGCGGCTCGTCACCCCGCTCTGAACCCGGCCCGCGCATGCGCGCGTTCCGGATTCCGTGCCCCGCCCCCGTACCGGGCGGTGGCCCCCTGCTCGCACGCCGGTCCGGCGTGCGCGGCCGGGTCCCGTTCCCCGGTGTGCCGATGACCGGGACCCGGTTCTTCACCGCGATGCCGCGGACAACGCGGTACCGCAGCCAACGCGGTACCGCGGATAACGAGAAACATGAGAAGGAGTACAGACATGACCAATGCCCTGGCCAAGGACCGGCTGCGCAAGCGTTTCGCCCGCTGGGACGTGGACGGCAACGGCCTGCTGGAGCTGGAGGACTTCCGGCAGGAGGCCGCCCGCATCGTCTCCGGATTCGGCGCGACGCCGGACTCCCCCGGGGTGCGGGCGCTGCACAACGCCTTCGAGGCCCTCTACACCCACCTCGCCGAGCAGTCCGGGAGCAGCGCCAAGGAGGGCATCTCCGAGCAGGGCTTCCTGCAGGCCACCGAGCAGCTGCTGTTCACCGAGGGTGAGGCGGCGTTCAACCGCGCCCTCTCGCCGGTGGTGAAGGCCCTCGTCACCCTCTCCGACAGCGATGGCGACGGATCGCTCAACGCCACCGAGTTCGAGGCGTGGCTCACCGGGATCGGTCTGCCGCGTACCGAGGCCGCCGAGACCTTCAGCAAGATCGACGCGAACGGTGACGGACAGCTGAGCGAGGACGAGCTGCTGCGCGTGGTGCGTGAGTACCACTACGGGCGCCTCGACGTCGAGCTGCTGGGCTGAGTCCGGTCCATCACAGGCCGGGGCCGGTGGCCGGACTCCTCGTCCGGCCACCGGCCCCGGCATCTCCCGGCGGCCTCTCCCGGACGCGGGTCTCCTGGGCCTTCCCCTCTCAGTCCTTCGCACCCTCCGCCGCTGCCTGCTGCCCGCCGAAGACGACCGGGGACTCCGGGCGCAGGTCGAGCGAAGCCCCGGTCAGCAGAACGGGGTTGTGGACCAGGATGTTGTAGTGGTTCGGGAAGTGGCAGCCGTCGAAGCCGAGCACCGGCCCCACCTCGATGTCGCCGATCCGCAGCACGTCCCCGCGGTCCACCACCCCGCCGCACTCCATCTCGGCGAAGCCGAGGAAGCCGACGCGGTCGATCGTGGCCCCCGCGACCGGGTCCCACTGGTCCGTCACCACCAGCTCGTGCACCTCGCCGACGCGCACGCAGCGGCCGGCCCACTCCAGCAGGCTCATGCCCCGGTCCGTACGGCTGTGCAGCAACACCTTGACCAGGGTGGCGCGCACGGCCCTCTTGGGGCCGTCCTCGACGGTGTTCCTCATGTCCTGGACTCCCTGGATTCGTGGGCCTCCCTGGCCTCGCTGTTGTCCGGTCGCCGGGACGGCTCCGGCACGAGCGGTGCGTCCGGGCGGGCCGCCTCGCGCGCGTACGCCGCGGCGACGAGGTCGAGACAGGCGAGGCCGCCCCCGGCGCCGTCACCGGTTCCGCCTTCCGTTCCGTCGGCGGTGCCGGTCCTGTTCGTGGTGGTGCGGAGTCCGGCGAACTCCACGAGGATCCGTTCGTACTCGTGCCACAGTGAACCCTTGAAGCCCGGATGACCGGCGAGCAGGTCGGCGTGGAGCGCGCGCCCGTCCGCGAGAGTCACCGTGACGTCCTTGGCCTCCCCCGGGTACGACCAGTCCAGCAGCACCTCCGCCTCCGCTCCGTCGTCCGCCCGCAGCCGCAGGTGGGCCGTGCGGTCCGTCCCGGCGGCGTCCCGGCCGACGAAGGAGTGCGTCAGTGCGACGTCGCCGAGCAGTTGGCGTACGAGGTCGAAGGCGTTGGGCCCGTTGTCGGCGACGCAGCCGCCACCGCACCGTTCGGGCTCCAGGTACCAGGACTCGCCTCGGGTGTGTTCCTCGATGCGTTCCAGGTAGCGCACCCGGACCGTGCGCACGGGCGAGCCCGCGGCCGTGACGGCGGATCGCAGGTCCAGGAAGGCGTCGTTGTGACGACGGTGGAAGGCGGTCAGCAGCGGGGTTTCGAACTCGGCTGCCAGACGGGTGAGTTCGCGTCCCTGCGCGGCCGTGAGGGCGAGCGGCTTCTCGACGCAGACCGGTACGCCCGCGGTGAGTGCCGCCCGGCACACCTCGGCGTGGGCGTCGTTCGGGACGGCGACCACCACACCGTCGAGGGGGGTCTCGCGCAGCATCGCGGCCGCGTCGGTCCAGCCGGGCACCGCGTCGCCGTGCCGGCGCAGCACGCCGGGGCGGGCGTCGCAGACCGCGGCGAGCCGCCAGTGCGGGGAGTGCTCCAGGGCGGCCAGGTAGTAACGGGAGATGGCACCGAGGCCGATCACCCCGAGGGCCGCGCGGGTGGCCGTCACGGGCGGTCGCCCCCCGCGTTCCGGGAACGGGGGGAATCGGACAGGGGGTGCCCCGCGTAGAACAGGCCCAGGCCGGTGAGTTCCTCGTGGAGCCAGGCGGGCAACGGAACGCCCTCGCGCCGTCGGTGGAGCGCCCGTTCGGCCTCCCGCCAGCCCGGGTAGCGGACCTCCTCGTCGGTTCCGGGAGCGGGCGGGCTCGCGTTGACGGTCCCGAAGAGTTCCCGCATCGCCTCCGCGAAGCCGTCGCCGGGGCGCAGCCGTCCGGGGTCGACGGCGAGCAGCAGGAAGCCGATGCCGTCGTCGGTCCCCCGCGACTCCTCGTCGTCCGCCAGGGCCTGCGGGGCGGGCCCGGTGGCGCTTCCGGAGAGCCCCGCGGCGAGCACCTCGACAGCCAGGGCGAGGCCGAAGCCCTTGTACGCTCCGGTCTCCGGGGCCCCGCCGAGCCAGCGCAGCCGGGCCTCGCCCCGGTCGTAGGCTCCGGGGTCGGTGACGGGGGTGCCGTGCTCGTCCTCCAGCCATCCGGGCGGCAACGGTTCCTCGTGCCGTGCCGCGAGGCGGAGCCGGCCGGTGGGTACGGCCGTGGTGCTCATGTCGAGGACGAAGGGGTGGCCGGGGAGGGCGGGGGCGGCCACGGCGAGGGGGTTGGTGCCGAGCAGCGGCAGCGCCCCGCGGGGGGCCGGGACGAGCCGTTGGCCTCCGCAGTTGCTCGCCACGAGGCCCACCATTCCGGCCGCCGCGGCACGCCCCGCGTGGAAGCCGGCGCATCCGAAGTGGGTGCCGCCGCGTACGGCGACGAGTCCGATGCCGTGCTTCCGGGCCCGCGCCACGGCGTCGTCCATCGCCTCGGCCGCCGCCCACAGCCCGAGGGCGCGCCGGTGGTCGATGACGGCGCAGGCGCCGAGGTCGGTCACGGTGGTGGGTTCGGCGCGCGGGTCGCAGCGTCCGGACTCCAGCAGCGGGAGGTAGAGCCGGGCGAGGTTGAACAGTCCGTGCGAGGGAAATCCGCTCAACTCGCCGTGGCAGAGCGCCTCGGCGGCGGTGCGGGCGCGGGCGGCGGGGAGGCCGTGGCGGGTGAAGAGGCCGGTGAGGGCGTCGAGCAGCCGTTCGTGGGCGACGAGGACGGAGGGCGCCCCGGCCTGACGGACGGTGGTGGTCATCACGCGGTGGTACTGCCTTTCGGGTGAACGTTCCCCTGGGTGGGAACGAGGGCGTTGACGGGATCGGGCCGGGCGGACTCCTCGGCGAAGGCGCCCAGGAGGCGGGCGACAATCCGGGCGAAGTGCTCCAGGTCGTCGAGGTCGATGAACTCCCCTTGTGCGTGTGCGTGGTTGGCGTCCAGGGAGCCGGGGCCGAGGACCGTGGTGTGGGTGCCGGGCAGCCCGCTCGCCCAGATCGCGTCGCAGGTGAAGCCGGGGTCGTCGGGGGGTGTGGGGAGGGCTCCGGCCGCGCTCAGCAGTGCCTCGGCCCACGGGTCGCCGTTGCGCAGGGCCGGCAGGTCCCGTTTGTCCCAGCGCAACCGGACGAGCCGGGTGGCGTCCTCGGCGGTGCGGGCGAACGCGTGGGTGGCGCCGAAGCGTTCGGTGAACGCGGTCAGTCCGGAGGCGAGGGCGTCGGTGAGGGCGGCGGCGAGCCGTGCGCCGTCGGCTCCGGTGCCGTAGGAGAGGTTGAGGAGGAGGGTGCCGGTGCCGTAGACGCGGTTGTGGCGTTCGCCGGTGTGCAGCCCGGCCACGCAGACGCGGGTGCCGGGGACGGCGCCGTCGAGGCGCTGGGCCAGGTGCTGGGCGAGGTGGCCGAGCAGGACGGTGGCGTTGTGTCCGGCCTCGGGCCGGTCGTCGACGGCGTCCTCGCCCTCGACGGTGATGCGTGCCGTCATGGCGGCGGTCGCGCGGGGCAGGGAGCGCAGCCCGGTCGGCTCGCAGAAGACGTTGATCCGTCCGTAGTGACCGGCGGCGATCAGCGGGCGGGTGCCGTAGGTGCCCATCGCCCCGCCCTCCTCGCCCGCCACGGCCTGCACGAGGACGGCCATGTCCCGGCCGAGCGCCGGGTGCGCGGCGGCAGCGGCCCGGATCCCGGCGAGCAGGGCCACCGCGGGTCCCTTGGCGTCGACGGCCCCCCGGCCGTGGAATCGGCGGCCGTCGAAGCGGACCGGCTCGGTGCCGGCCACGGTGTCGAGGTGCACGTTGAACATGACGGTGCGGGCGGGCGGCAGCCGGGGCCCCAGGCGCAGCAACAGGCTGGGCTGGGCGGTGAGGAAGCCGGGGTCCGCGCTGGCCGCCTCCCGTACCACCACGGGGACGCCTGGGCGTTCCAGCCAGCTCGGATCGGCGGGAGCGTGTTGCACGACGCGCAGCCCGCAGGGCGCGGCGGCCCCGGCGTAGAGCTCCTGCGCGGTGCGCAGGGGGTGTTCGCCGTCGGTGCCGACCGTGGTGCCGCTGATTGCGGTGCCGCCGTCCACGGAGCCTTCGAGCGGGCCTTCCAGGGGGCCGGCCGTGGGCAGGTCCAGCAGACGCAGGAGGAGTTCGTGGTCGCTCGCGTGCAGGAGGGGCGAGGGCGGAAGGGGTGTGTTCACGGGGTCCCCCCGCCGAGGCCGTGCTCCGCCGGGGCGTCGTCCGCCGCGGTGCGTACCGCCGGGGCGTCCAGGAGTTCCGCCAGGCGGCGTCCCGCCCGGACGAAGAGGTCCGCCGCGTCCTCGCCCGGCCGTGCCAGGCCCTCGTGGGGGCGCACGGCGAGGTGGGGTTCGATGGAGTACGCGCCGTCGTAACCGGCCTCCGCGAGCATCCGCAGACAGGTGCGGACTTCGGCATCGCCGTCGCCGGGCAGCGTGTAGGCGATGCCTCCCGCCGCGTCGCGCACGGCGTCCTTGACGTGGACGTGGTCCACGTACGGCAGGAGCGGGCGCAGCAGTCCGGCGGCCCGGTAGCCGTACGGGACTCCGTTGCCGATGTCGAATAGCAGGCGCAGGGCGGGGCTGTCCACCTCCTCCAGCAGACGCAGGGCGCGTTCCGCGTCGTCGCCCGCCCAGCCGGCGCAGTTCTCGTGGAGCAGTGTGAGTCCGGCCGACTCGGCGCGGTTCGTGAGGCGGCGCAGCCGTTCGACGGCCCTGCGGCCCCATTCCGCTTCCGACAGCCCGTCGTTGGGGTACGACATCACTCTGACGCGGTGGCAGTCGAGGAGGTCCGCGTACTCCTCCAGGACGCGCAGTTCGTCGAGGTCCAGCGCGAAGTCGGAGGTGATGGGGCGGGCCCAGTTGCCGATGCGGGAGGCGAGGCAGACCACTCGGGTGCCGGACTCGGCGAGGCGCCGGGCCATGGTGCCTGCCGCGTCGCGGGGGAGCTCGGCCAGGGGGACGCCGTCGACGGAGCGGATTTCGACCGCGGTCCAGCCGAGTGTCCGTACGACGGCGAGCTGGCCGTCCAGGCTCGCGGCGGCCTCGTCGGTGAGGCCGGCCAGGACCGGGCGGCCCACCGGTCCGAGCGGCTCGCAAGCCGTGCGGTCCGAGGGGGCGGGGGCCGTGCCGGCCGGAGGGCCGGCGGTCGTACGGACCGAAGGGTCGGGGGTGGCGGGGCGGTGTGTCATAGCAGGGCCTTCGCCTCGCAGACGAGACGGGCCGCTTCCGCGGTGGTGGCGAAGTGCCCGTGCGCAGAACCGGGGGAATCCTCGGTGGCGAAGTCCTGGTAGGCGGCGTGGAAGAAGGCGAGGAGGGCGTCGTCGCGGAAGATCTGGGGCGCGCGGCCGGGAAGTTGGAGCTGGGCGTGGTCGTCGTCCTCGCCGACCGGGTAGTGCGCGACGACGGTCGCGTCCCGGAACTCCAGCTCCGCGCTGCGGCGGCGGACGGGCGAGGTCAGGTCCGAGCGCAGTCTGGTGCGGACGCCGTCGGTGTGGTGCAGTTCGACCCGTGCTCCGCCGAGGTGCGGGCGCGCCTCGTGGTCGGTGCGCAGTTCGGTGCAGGAGGCCCGTACGACCTTGGCCGGACCGCAGAGGTGTACGGCGAGGGCGAGCGCGTGCGGGATCTCCACTTCCAGGGCGGTGCGGTGGGAGCCCGAGGCGAGCGACCGGGTGAAGCGCGGTTTGTCCTGGTCGATGGTGAGCCGCCGCAGGGGGCCGTAGGGCTGTTCCGTCACCAGTCGGCGCAGCCGCGTGGTGAGTTCGGCGGCCAGCCAGTGGGTGACGGCCGTCAGTCGGAGGTCCGCTCGCTCGCGCAGCCGGAGCAGGTCGGAGAGCTCGTCCCGGGTGGTGGCGATCGGTTTCTCGATCAGCAGGTGTCTCACCCCGTGGTCCGCCAGTTCGCGCACCAGCGGCAGCCGGTCGTGCGGCGGGGTGCACACGTGGGCGACCGTCGTCCGCGGGTCGTGCACATGGCGCAGGGCCTGTTCCGGTGAGGTGGTGAGGACCACGCCCGACAGATCGCGCGCGAGGTCGGGGCGCGGGTCGCAGCCGATCACCGGTCCCAGCCGGATCTGTCCGGACCGTGCCAGGTTCCGGAGCGCCTTGAGGTGCAGTCCGGCTCCCGAGCGGCCGAGTCCTACGACCAGGGGCTGTAACAAGGTGGCTCCTTCGAGGAGGGAAGAACGGAAGGAAGGAACGAATGAAGGGGGCGGGCATGGCGGCGCGACCGCCCGTCGTTCTGTGTGATGTCGGAGTCGGTGTCGGCGCGCTGCCATGGTCCTGCGCCCGTCGCACGGGGTGGTGACGAAGGAGCGGAACGGGCTCCCGGCAGCCGGAACGCACATGCTCCGGTGTCCCCGGCGTGTTTCTGCACGGATTTCTACACGGACCTTTTCGACACCATCGCGCCGACGTCAAGCCAAGTGGGAAATGAACACCGCAAAGTGTGAAGCGGAAGGGTTTCCGCTACCGGTCGGGTTTCCCCTTCGGCCACGCTGATCCCACGTGCACCGCGGATCGGAAGGACGTCAGGGTGGGGGCGGGTTTGGAGATCAACAGCCTTGCAGGGCAAGGGATTCGGGGCGGAGCACCGGACCCCGGAGGGTCCTCGTCACCCGTCCCGTTCTTCTCCCAGGCGAGGGGATTCCAACGGCTGTGGCCGCTGGTCGAACAGAATCTTGAGTGCGTGTTCGACAGTGGGAAATTCTCCCACGGCGCTCAGGTCGCGGAATGGGAAAAGGCACTGTCCGCCCTCACCGGGGCCCGGTACGCGATCGCCGTGAACAGCGGTACGGACGCGCTCGTGCTGTTGCTGCGCGCCTGCGGGCTGCGCCCCGGCGACGAGGTGCTGGTGCCCGCGTACTCGTTCTTCGCTACCGCCTCCTCCGTGGTCCTCGCGGGCGGTGTCCCCCGCTTCGTGGACATCGACCCCGCCACCTACGCCATGGATCCGCGCGCCCTGGCCGAGGCGGTCACCCCGGCCTGCCGTTTCGTCATGCCCGTGCATCTCTTCCACACGATGGCGGACATGGCGGCGATCGGCGAAGTGGCGCGGGCCCATGGGCTCACGGTCGTGGAGGACAGCGCCGAGGCGATCGGGATGCGGCGGGGCGGCCGGCACGCCGGGCTCTTCGGGGCGGGCGGGGTGCTCTCGTTCTTCCCCAGCAAGACCCTCGGCGCTCTCGGCGACGCCGGGGCCGTCCTCACCGACGACCCCGAACTTGCCTACACGGTCGACGCGTTGCGTCACCACGGACGGGCCGGCCACACCCTCGACAACTTCCCGGCGATCGCCACGCAGAGCAGTCGGCCCGGGGTGAACAGCAAGATGGACGACGTGCAGGCCGCCGTCCTGCTGGCGAAGTCGACCACGCTGGAGGAGGACATCGCCCGCCGCGCAGCCCTGGCGGCCCGCTACACCGAGCGGTTGCGCGACATCCCCGGTGTGCTGCGGCTGCCCCGGTCCACCGCCCGGCCCGAGCGGGGCGACCGCGACGTCTTCTACGTCTATCTGATCGAGGCCGAGCGCCGTGACGACCTCGTCGCCCATCTCGACGCCCACGGGATCGGGACCGAGGTCTACTACCCGGTGCCCCTGCCCCGGCAGCCCGCCTTCGCCGAGCTCGACTGCCGCGACCGGCGGTTCCCGCACGCGGAGGCCGCCGCCGGACGGGCCGTGGCGCTGCCGCTGTACCCGGACCTCGGCACCGAGGAGATCGACCGGGTGTGCCAGGCGGTCGCCGATTTCTACGTACGGCAGGCCCCCAAGAACCCGCGCGCCCCGGAGGTCCCGCACACCCGGCGCGGGACTACCGAAGAGGTGCGTGGCGAGGCGGGCGTCGAGGCGGACGACGTGTCGGCCGCGGAACGTACGGAGGCCGCAGGACGTAAAGAGACGGCGGAAGGTACGAAGACCGCGGGACGTACGGAGACCGCGGACACGCTCCCCGCAGCGCCGGACGCCGACGACGCAGCCGCGGACGGCGCGGACGCGGGCGACCGGGCCGGGGTCGGGGCCGTCGGCGCCGCCCATGTGCCTCCGGTCCGCGTCGAGTTCTTCCCCCGGAAGCTCTTCGAAGCCGACCGGAAGGAACTGATCGGTCTTTTCCGCGAGGTGGCCCTGGATCCCTCCCAGCGCTTCATCCTCGGCTCCCGCACCGAGGAGTTCGAACGGGTGCTGCGCGATTCCCTCGGCGCGCCCGACGTGGTGCTCTGCGGCAGCGGCACCTCCGCGCTCGAACTCGTCCTCACCGCGATGGAGGTGCGCGCCGGGGACGAGGTCGTGGTTCCCGCCTTCGGGTGCGCCCCACTGGCCGCCGCCGTCGTCAACGTCGGGGGCACCCCGGTCTTCGCGGACATCGACCCGCACACCATGGTCGTCGACCCCGACGACGTGGAGCGCCGCATCGGCCCCCGGACCGCCGCGCTGATGCCGGCCCACATGTTCTCGGTCATGGCGGACATGCCGCGCTTCACCGCCCTCGCCCGACGCCACGGGCTGCGGCTCGTGGAGGACTCGGCCGTCGCCCAGGGGGCCGTGCTCGGCTCCACCCCCGCGGGGCTGTGGGGCGATGCCGGAGTCTTCTCCTTCGTGCAGGTGAAGTCCTGCGGGATGCCGGGCGAGGGCGGCGCCGTGGTGACCCGTGATCCGCGGCTGGCCGCGCGGATACGGATGCTGCGCAACCACGGGCAGGACGGACGGCAGCGCTTCGTGCACCACCTCGTCGGCCGCAACAGCCGCTTCGACGAGGTACAGGCGGCCTTCCAGCTGCACCGGTTCGACGGTTTCCCCGAGCGCCTCGAACGGCGTGCCCGGATCGCCGACTACTACACCGAGCGCTTCGCCCCGCTCGCCGGGCAGGGAATCGTTCCGCCTCCGGCGGGCCGCGACGGCCGCTGCTACTACGTCTACACCCTGCTGGTCGAGGAACGGGACGCGTTGCGCGCCCACCTCGACCGCGCCGGGGTCGCCACCCACGTCTACTACCCGTTGCCGCTGCCCGAGCAGGCCGCCTTCGCCCGGTACGCGCCCGTCGGCGAACAGTGGCCCCGGGCCCGGGCCGCCGCCGCCCGCGCGCTGTCGCTGCCGGTGCACCACCTGCTGAGCGACGCCGAGGTGGAGCACGTCGCCGACAGCGTGTGCGCCTTCGCGGCCGGACGCTGAGACCGGTGCCGGAGGCCCACGGGCCTCCGGCACCGGGCCCCGGCCCGGGTTCCGACCGCACCACGGCTCGGCTCGAACCGGCAAGCACCGGCCCGAACCGGATCCGCCCGGTCCCGTACCGGACATGCCTGTGCACATCCGCCGCTGGTCCGCCGTCACCCGCGGGCCGACGGCGAACGACACGGCAATGCAACACAACACAGCACAACGACACGGCACAACAACAACACGGCACGACACGACACGAAGGACCGAGAAGAACCCATGACACAGAGCGTCACGGCCGGCGCCGGGGCAGTGCCCGCCGCGTCCCGGCCGGAGAGCAAGCTGCGCAGTTACCGCAGGCTGGGCAAGCTCGACGTGTTCGACTACTACCTGAGCACCCCGGTGGTCCTCGCCGCCGTGCTGCTGCCCCTGAGCCCCGGTCTCGACGGACGGTCCGTCGCCACGCTCGTCCTTTTCCTGCTCGGGCAGGTGCTCGTCATCATGGCGATGGTCGCGCTGGACGACGTGACCGGCTTCCGCGACGGGAGCGACATCGCCAACTACGGCCCCGACGACCCGCTCCGCAACAAACTGCGCAAGCCCCTCGTCGCCGGGACCCTCAGCGAGCGCGAGGCGCTCCGTTTCGCCTGGGTCTGCGCGCTGGCCGGGGCGGTCGTGTGGGCGCTCACCGTCGCCCTCGCCCCGCACCGCCCGCTGTGGGCACTGATCCTGCTGGGCCTGCTCTACGTCGTCTCCCTCCAGTACTCCTACGGGCTGAAGATCAGTTACCACGGCTTCCAGGAGGCGTTCCTCGCCGCCCTGGGGCTCGTGCTCGTCATCGCCCAGTACGGACTGCTCACCGGGGAGTTCAGCGGTTTCCTGTTCGTGCAGGGCGTGCTCTTCGGCTTCGGGCCGCTCATGTTCGGGGTGTACTCCAACACCAACGACATCGAGGGCGACCGTGCCGTGGGCCGTCCCACGGTCGCGGTCCTCGTCTCGCCGCGCGGCAACGCCCTCTTCATCGGTGCCCTGTCCGCCGCCGAGTACCTGCTCAGCGTCGCCGCCTCGGCGACCGGGATCGCCCCCTGGTGGTTCGCGCTCGTCATGCTCCCGGCCGGGTGCCTGCGGCTGCGGCAGTACCTCACCGGCTTCCGTGCCGACAACATCATGGCCGCGCGACGCATCGGCTTCCGCGTGCACCGGCTGGGCGTCGTCCTCCTCGTCGTGGCGAACCTCCTCGTCGGGGCAGGGGCCGCATGAGCCGGCCCGTCTCCCCCGACCTGGACGTGGCCGTCGTCGGCGCCGGTCCCGCCGGGCTCACCGCCGCCCACGAGCTGAGCCGTGCCGGGCTGAGCGTGCGCGTCTACGAGAGCCACCGCGAGGTCGGCGGCCGGATGCGCAGCTTCCGCCACGACGGCTGGACCGTCGACCGGGGCGCCGAGCAGGTCCCGTCCCGGGGCTACCGCGCCACCTGGGAACTCCTCGACCGTCTCGGTGTCCGCCACGACGAGGTGCCCCGCATCGGCGGCGAGGTCGCGGTGTGGCGCGAGGGCCGGGCCCGGCCCGGGGTCGGCGGGCCCGCCGCCCTCGTCGACGGCGGTGCGGGGCTCGGCCCGGCCGCCCGCCTCGACCTCGTCCGGCTGCTCGGCCGGATCGCCCGCGACCGCCGCCGCTACGACGGGGACCGGCCGCACGACACCCCTGTCGGCGCCGCCACCGTCCGCGCCGTGGCCGGGCGTTACCACCCCGATCTGCACGACTACCTGCTCCAGCCGCTCGTCGGCTGCTGCTTCGGCTGGGACACCGCCCGCTCCGCCGCCGCCCCGATGCTGAGCCTGCTCGCCGAGGTCGGTCCGCCCTCCGGCTGGCGCACCTACCTCGACGGCATGGACCTGCTCACCCGGCGGCTCGCCGACACCGTCGAGGTCGAGACCGGCCGCGCCGTGCACGAGGTCGTCCAGACCGAGGACGGGGCCCGGCTGCGTCTCGACGGCGGCGAGGTGACCGCCCGGGCCGCCGTTCTCGCCGTACCGGCCCCGCTCGCCGCCGCGCTCCGGCCCGAAGCGCCGCCGGACGAGGCCGAGTTCCTCGGCGCCTGCACCTTCAGCTCCGCGCTCAAGGTCAGCTGTCTGCTGGACCGGCCCCTCGCCCCCACCGCCGACGGCCGCCCGCTCTATCTCCTGCTGACCCCCGCCGTCGAGGAGGACGTCCTGACCGCCGTCATCGCCGACCACGTCAAACACCCCGGCCGCGCCCCGCACGGCCGGGGGCTGCTCACCCTCATGGCCGCCCCGGGGACCGTACCGGGACTGGCCGAGTGCCCCGAGGCGGAGACGAAGGACCGGCTGATCGCCGCCGCCGAGCGCTATGTGCCCGGACTCGGCCGCGCCACCCGGCACAGCTTCGTGCATGCCTTCCCGCACGCTCTGCCGGAGGCCACCCCGCGCGCGCTGCATCTGCGGGAACGCTTCATGCGCCGCCGCACGCGCCCCGTGGAGTACGCCGGTGACTGGGTGATGCTGCGGCCCGCCTCCGAAGGGGCCGTACGCTCCGGGAGCCTCGCGGCCTCCCGCGTCCTCAGCCGCCTCGGCACCCGACGAACCCATTCCGAACGACAGTTGGAGACTGCCCGGTGAAACCGTACGACATGGGTGTGCTCTTCGACGAGGCCGCGGAGCGCGGCCACACCACCGTCGTCCACCTCGACCGGCCCTTGGACCTCGCGCCCGAGGACGGCACCCGCTGGACCGTCCCCGCCCTCGCGGACCTGGTCGCCACCACGGCGGCACGGCTCGCCGCAGCCGGGGCCCGCCCGGGCGACCGCGTGGCCGTCGTCAAGGAGAACCACTGGGACTACGACCTCCTCGCCTGCGCGGCGGTACGCGCCGGGGCCGTACCCGCCCAGCTCTCCGGACAGCTCGAACCGGCGGTCCTGGCCACGCTCCTCGCCCGGCTCGAACCGGCCGTGCTCGTCACCTCCGCCGCACTGCTGGAGCGCTGCCGGGCCACCGGGAACGACCTCACCTCCCTCGTCGGCACCACGCTCACCGTGGACGAGGCCGCACCACGCGCCGTTCCGCTGGCCGATGTCGCTCCGGGGCCGGCGGTGCACCGCCGCCGCCACGACGACGAGCCGCTCGTCATCAACCACACCTCCGGTACCACCGGGGTGCCGAAGCTCGTCGTGCACTCCACGCGCACGATCATCCGCAAGCTCGCCCGCTTCGAGGCCGTCCCCTACCCTGGCATCGGCGTACGCCGTGACGACACCCTGCTGCACGCCGGTTCCTACGCGCACGGGCGCACCTTCTGCTGGACGGGCGTCGCCTTCTCGCGCGCCCCCGAGGCCATGGTCCTGCTGTCCGGGGCGGACCCCGACGCCGCCGACCCGCTGCTGCGCGCACACCCGCCCACCATCGCCGAGGCGCTGCCGAGCACGTACGTCCGTCTCCAGGAACTCACCAGCCGCCTGGACAACGCCTTCCGGCGGGTACGCCTCTTCATCAGCACCTACGACGCCGTGCACCCGCCCACGATCCGCGCCTACCTGGCGGCCAGTCGGCGCCGGAACCCGGTGTGGATGCAGGGCTGGGGCCAGACCGAGACGGGCCCGCTCACCTTCCGCTTCCACACCCGCCGTTCCCCGGGGGACGGCGAGCGTACCGACACCGCCCGCGACCTGGGCCGCCCCATCCCCGTCAAGACCCGGCTGCGCGTGGTCGACCCGCGCACCCAACTGCCCTTGCCACGCGGCCGGACCGGGCTCCTCCAGGCCCGGACCGCCGCCCTCGCCCTCGGCTACGTCGGCGAGGAGGACCGCTGGGCCGACAAGCAGCACCAGGGCTGGTGGAACACCGGTGACATCGGGCTGCTGCGCCGCGACGGCAGTGTCCGTCTGCTCGACCGCGAGGTCGACAACCCCGGCCGGATCAGCTGTCTGGAGACCGAGGACCGGCTGGAGGAACGGCTTCCCGAGGCGCTGGAATGCGTCGTCCTCGGCCGCCCGGACGACAAGGATCCGCTGCCCGTCGTCGTCACCCGGGACGGGTGCCTCGACCCGTCGCGCTGGAAGACCGCGGCGGACGGACTCCCGCCGCTTGCCGATCCCGTCGTGCTCACCTGGGACGAGGTGCCGCGCACCGGGACCGGGAAGGTGCGGCGCGCCGCCCTGCTGCGGCAGCTCACGGGCGACTCCGACACCTGCGGCACCGGCCGCTGGACCTGACGCCCGCCCGTCCGGGGCTCGGCCTTTCTGTCCCGGCACCCGGGTCCCCCCTGGGCCCGGCCCTGTCCGTCCCGGGCCCGATCCGGTCCCGCTTGGGCCCGGTTCGTGATCCCCCTGTCGGGGTGTGATCGCCGCTCACCACGCACCGCGCCAAGCCCCACCACCACCTGACACACCACCGAGCCCCAGCCCCATCGAGTCCCAGCCCCATCGAGTCCCAGTCCCATCGGAGGAGAACACCGTGCCGCAGCCGACGGCCGCCCGCCCCACCCCCGCCCAGCCCGGGCCGGAGCACATCTCGCCCGATCCGGGATCGGCCCGGCCCGCGGCCCCGGAACAGGTCCGGCCCGACCCCGGGTACGCCTTCGACAACGCCACCCCGCACAGCACGGAGCAGCACCGCTGCCTCGCCGCCGCCTACGACCCCGTGACCCTGCCCCGGCTCGCCGCCACCGGTGTCGGTCCGGGCTGGACGTGCCTGGAGGTCGGCGCGGGCGGCGGCAGCGTCGCCCGCTGGCTCGCCGGACGCGTCGGCCCCGGCGGCTCCGTGCTCGCCACCGACCTCGACCCGCGCCACATCTCCCCCGCCCCGCACCTGGAGGTGCGCGCACACGACATCGTGCGCGACCCGCTCCCCGAGAACCACTACGACCTCGTGGTGGCCCGCCTGGTCCTCCAGCACCTGCCGGAGCGGCGCGCGGTGCTCGACCGGCTCGTGCGTGCGCTGCGACCCGGCGGGGTGCTCCAGATCGACGAGTTCGACACCTCCTACGAGCCCCCGCTGCTCGCCCCCGACGCGGAGTCCGAACAGCTCTACACCGCCTTCCTCGCGGCCAAGTCCGCCGCCCTGCGCGCCGCGGGGGGCGACCCCCACTGGGGCCGGCGCGTCCCCGCGGCACTGCGGGAGGCCGGGCTCGTCGCGGTCGACGTCCGCCCGTACGTCGAGGTGCGGCACGCCGGATCGGCCAGCCTCCAACTCCAGCTCCACCACACGCATCACCTGCGCGACCGGCTCCTCGCCCAGGGGATGACTGATCATCAACTCGACCGTATTCGGGAGCTGATGACCGATCCGGGCTTCCGTGCGGCGTCCAGCGTCCTGTACTCGACACAGGGCCGGAAGCCCGGAGGAACTCCCCGATGAGCATCGCCTTCTCCGCGCCCTCCCCCGCACCCGTCACCCTTCCGGCCGCCCCGTCGGTCGTCGGCGAGGTGGCGGCACGGCTGCTGCGCGACACCATCGGGGACACGGGAGACGCCCAGGACACCGGAGACACCCGGGACACCGGGGTCGCCGGACCGCGCGCCGTGCGCCGTACGGCCGACTGGGCCGGGCCCGTGGCCGAGGATCTCGACGGGGAGGGCGCCGTCCAGGCGGCCTGCGGGATCATGCACGTCCACGGCAGGGCGGGCGGCGGGCCGCTCCCGCTCGCCGTGGACTACGCCGCCACCGTGGCCGGTGTGCTCACCGCCCAGGGCGTGTCCGCCGTACTGCTCGCCCGGCACCGAGGGCTGGAGCTGCGCGAGGTACGGACCTCCGCGGCGCAGGGGGCGCTGCTCGCACTCTGTCAGTACCTCGCCGAGGCCACGGCCCCACCGGACGAGGCCGCCGCTCCACGGATCCCCGTTCCGTCCGGCGCGGCCGTCGGCGGTGCGACGCTCGTGTCGGCGGAGGGCGCGGCCTTCGAGCTGGAGACCCTCGATCCCGAGGCGTGGCGGCAGTTCTGGGCGCGGCTCGGGATCAGCGCACGGGTGGCGGGGCGCGGCTGGTCGCCGTTCCAGCAGCGGTTCGCGACCGCCGTCTGCGTACTGCCGGGGGAACTGCGGGAGGCCGCCCGTACCGCCCCGCTCGACGCCCTTCACGCGGCCGCGCGGGCGTGCGGCGTCAGCCTGGTCGCACTGTCCGACGACCCGGTGCCGCCCGGACTGCCGGAGCCCGTACGGCTCGTACCGGCACCGGGCGGTGCGTGCGTCCCCCGGCCGGGCGGCGGGCCCGCGTCGCCGGGCGCGCTCCCGCTCAGCGGCATACGGGTCGTCGAGTCCACCCGCCGGGTCCAGGGCCCGCTCGCCGGGCACGTACTGGAACTGCTGGGCGCCGAGGTGATTCGCGTCGAACCTCCGGGCGGCGACCCGATGCGGGGGCTGCCGCCGCTGGCCGACGGCTGTTCCGCCCGCTATGCGGCGCTCAACGCGGACAAGGCCGTCGTCGAGGCCGACCTGCGTACCGCCGAGGGCCGTGCGGTGCTGTGCGAACTCGTCGCGGACGCCGACGCGTTCGTGCACAACTGGGCGCCCGGACGCGATGTGCGCCTCGGTCTCGACGACGAGGGGCTGCGGCGGGTGCGACCGGACCTGGTGTACGTGGGCGCATCCGGTTTCGGGGACGCCTACCCGCCCGAGCACACCCCGATCGGTACCGACTACCTCGCCCAGGCCCGCAGCGGCCTCGCCGCCGCCCTGCGCCCGGCCGGGGAGCCGCCCGCGCCGTCGCTCATGACGCTGACCGACGTCCTCGGCGGTCTCGTCTGCGCCCACGCGGTCGTGGCCGGGCTCCTGCGGCGGGCGAGAACCGGGAGCGGCGTCCGTGCCGAGACCTCGTTGCTCTCCGCCGCCGCCCTGGTGCCGCGTCCGCCCGTACGCCGCGCGGCGTGGTCGCCGTTGGAACTGCCGTTGCGGACGGCGGACGGCCATCTGTACCTGGGCGAACGGGCCCGCGCCGACCTGGCCGCGCTCGCCCGGGTCACCGGGACGGCGCACGCCGCTCCGGGGGCCGTCGCCGGGCGCTTCGGCAGTCGAACGACCGGGGAGTGGCGGGAGCGGCTGCGCTCGGCCGGGCTCGGCGCCACCGAGGTCCGCACCGATCTGAGCGCCCTCCCCGCCGACCCCGCCTTCCGGGACGCCGTCGTCCCGGCCCCGCCCGGTGGATACGCGACGGTGCGCAGCCCCTGGACGTTCTCGTGACGGGCGCGGTGCGGGAAGCCGCGGCCCGCACGCTCACCGCTCCCGTGACCGTTCCAGGGGCCCGCCGCGACGGTGTGTGGGCCTCCCGGGCCGGTCTGGCCGTACCCGACCTCGTACCGCGCGCCGAACGCCGTGCCTGGGCCGAGGCGGGGCTGTGCCCGGACCTCGACCTCTACAGCCTGTTCCGGGAGCAGGTGCGCCGCCACCCCCGGCGGCGGGCGCTCGTGGAGAGCGGCGACCCGGCCGGCGGCGGCCACGACTACGCCGAGCTGGACGCCGAAGTCCGCCGTATCGCCGCCCTGTTCACGGAGGCGGGGCTCGGGGCTGGGGACATCGTGGCGTTGCGGCTGCCCGGTGGCAGGGACGCGATCGCCGCCGAACTCGCCGTGTACGCGATCGGGGCAGTCGCCCTCCCGTACCCGCCGGGCGGCGGCAGCCGGGACACCCTGGCCCTGCTGGGGCGCTCCCGCGCGCGGGCCGCCGTGCTCGCCGACCCCGAGGACGTCGCCGTGTGCGCGCAACTGCCGCTGCTCGACGTGGCGTTCGGCACCGAACGCGAGATGACCGGCACCCGCTGGCTGGGCGAACGGGCCCGGCACTCCTGGCGGCCCGCCCCGGTGGACCCGTACGCGCCCGCCCGCGTCCTCGTCTCCTCCGGCACCGAGACCGCGCCGAAGATGGTGGCCTACTCCCACCAGGCGATGGCCGGCGGCCGGGCCTCCTACCTCAGGGCGCTCGACCCGGACGCGACGGAGCGCCGCCATCTGGTCCTCGTACCCCTCGGTTCCTCCTTCGGGTCGTGCGGTGTCGTCACTCTCGTCGGGCTCGGCGGCACGCTCGTCGTCCTGCCGGCGTTCTCGGTGCCCGAGGCGCTGCGGGCGCTCACCGTCCACCGCCCCACCCATGTGTTCGGGGTGCCGACGATGCTGCGCCGCCTCACCGAGGGCTGCCCGGCGGAGGCCGGGGACCTCCCGGGGCTGCGGGCCCTCGTCTCCAGCGGTGCCGCACTGCCGCACGGCACCGCGCGGGCGTGCGCGGAGCGTTTCGGACGGCCGGTGCTGACCGTGTACGGCTCCTCGGACGGCGTCAACTGCCATACGGTCTGGTCACCCGGCACCGACGACGGGTGCGTGGGGAGGCCGGACCCGGCGGTCGCGGACATCCGTATCACCGGCGCCGACGGCGCACCTGTGCCGCCGGGCGCCTCGGGCGAGATCCAGGCCAAGGGCCCCATGACCCCGCTCTGTTACCTGGCCGGCCCCGAACTCGACGCCCGCTACCGGACCCCGGACGGATGGGTGCGCACGGGTGACCTCGGCCGGATCGGTCCCGACGGGCGCCTGTACGTCCTGGGCCGCCTCAGGAACGTGGTGATCCGCGGCGGCCTCAACATCAGCCCCGCCGAGGTCGAGAGCGAACTCGCCCACCACCCGGACGTCGCCGAGGCGGTCTGCGTCCCGGTCCCCGACCCGGACCTGGGCGAACGGCTCTGCGTCTGCGTGCGCCCCGTACCGGGCGCCCCCGTCCCCGACCTCACCGATCTCAACGCCTTCCTGCTGCACAGAGGTCTGGAGAAACGCAAACTGCCCGAGCGGTTCCTCCACGTCCCCGTCATGCCGCTCGGTCCCACCGGCAAGGTCTGCCGCCGCACACTGACGGACCGGGCATGCCGACTCTCCCCCGGGGCGGTGGACGCGGATGGCGGGTCAGGGGAGTCGGGTGACGGTGACGCCGCGTAGTCGGCGGTGGAGACGGGAGGCGAGCATGCCGGGGAGGCGGGGTTGGCTGTAGGGGGCGAGTACGTCGTTGTCGGAGGCGCGCCAGCCGGTGTCGGTGAGCTGGTAGACGGCGCCCGAGACCCCGTAGAGCTGGGGTTTGCGCACCCGCAGCACGGCGTAGTCCGCCTTGCGGAGGAACGGGCACTGGCGGACGGAGACACGGGCGTGTTCGGCGCACAGGGGCGGCATGGAGGTGAGGGACCTCTCGGGCCGGGTCGGGGGCGAGTCCGGGCGCCTCCAGTCGAGGAACAACCAGCCCTGTTTGTTCCGGTCGGCGGGACCGCCACAGACCTGGCACAGCAGGTTCTCCATGCAGGCACGCTGCCGCGGCACGTTCATGCAGTCGTACAGGACGCGCCCGCCCGTGGACTCCGACATGCGCACCCAGAGATTCCCGTGATGGTCCCGGTCCCCCGGACGCGGTCTGCGGTAGGCGATCCGGGGCCCACCGGAGGCGAACTCGATCGTCAACTCCGGTACCCCCACGGACTGTTCGGTGGAGCGTGTCGCGACGTATGGCGTCATGAGAGGCATCGGACTTCCTTCCTGCCGACCGGCGGGGTCTGCGGGGAATCTGCGGATGGATGGAAGAAGCGTTGAAAGGGATGACACGCCCAGGCACGCCGTTCAGTGGCCGCATCGGGCACAGGCCGCATCGGGCACGGGCAGCATCGGGCACGGGCAGAGGCATGGGCCTCACACGTACGGGGGAATCCACGGGGTGCCCGGCTCCGGGCCCGGACCGTTCGGTTTCCGGGGCCTCACCCGCAACGGGCACGGCGCGAGCCGGGGCGACGAAACACACGCCCCGCCGGATTGGGCGGCCGTCCGGCAGTCACCCGCGTACGCCGCGGCGAGGAACGGCCGCGTCACAGCAGCTCACCGCGGCTACGACGGTTGGCACGGGCCAACTCGGCACGCAGCCGCTCTATCGGGTCGGCCGGCCTCACGTCCTCGGGCGCGACGGTCCACTCGACTCCACCACCGAGGGGCCGCAGCGACCACCGGCCGCACCACTCGCCCCGGAACTCGCCGACACGGTCCTGCGAAACGTCCATCATGAGCGAGCCGGGGGCCGGGAGGGGCGGGGGTTCTGGTTCGTTCGGGGCACCGTTCTTCACGGACACGGGCCACTCCTCTCCGTAGTGATCCCACTACCAAGGCGCCCCAGCGTGACCTACAGTCAGCCGGTCTTCAACTTGCAAGAAATGCTCAGAGAGTTGGATGTCTCGATGGTGAACCGCAAAGAGCTGGACCCCGAGGAATCGCCGGTCGCGGCCGTTCGGCCAGCGTTTACGCACCCTGCGCGACAAGCGCGGCTGGACGCAGGACGAACTGGGCCATCGCATGGGGTGCTCCGGGACGCACATTTCCGCCGTAGAAACTGGTCGCCGCCCTCCAACCCGCCGGTTCGCCGCAACCGCTGACCGAGTGTTCGGCACCGGCGACAGACTCGAACGCCAGAGCCGGGCCGTCCGACAGACGTCTCTGCTGGAGGGGTTCCCGGAGTACGTCACCCATGAAGCACGCGCCGCTGAGATCAGGCTCTACGAGGTCGGTGTCATTCCGGGGATACTCCAGACGCTGGAGTACGCATCGGCGCTCACCGCTCGCGCGGTCGAGCGGGGCGCGATCACCCCCGAGCAGGGAGACGAACGAAACGCAGTCGTGGCTTCCCGTCAGGCGGTCCTCG
Organism: Streptomyces sp. NPDC032161; assembly: GCF_040636995.1. NCBI lineage: Bacteria > Bacillati > Actinomycetota > Actinomycetes > Kitasatosporales > Streptomycetaceae > Streptomyces > Streptomyces sp. NPDC032161. The sequence continues at coordinate 330,422 of NZ_JBEZVN010000003.1, forward strand.
ACCGGACGCCCCCACCGTTGCTGTTCGTGGTACTCGACGAAAGTTGCCTCAGAAGGCCCGTGGGCAACACCGCAGTCATGGAAGCGCAGTTGGCTCGCCTGGTCGAGTTCGCCGCGCTGCCGAACACGGTGCTCCAAGTCGCGCCGTTCACCATGGGCGACCGCCGCCCACTCAGCTTGCCCTTGTACATCTTGACGATGGAGAACCGCGCCCTTCTCTCCTATGCGGAGTCCGCGCAGCGAGGGCGGCTTGAGCGGGAAAGCCCCTCCGTGGTGCCGCTGCTGACCGCATACCATCAGTTGCAGGCAGAAGCGATGTCCCAGGCGGAATCCGTGGCCGTGATCAACCAGTTGCGAAAGGGAACCCCGTGACCACCCCCTCCCCCCGTTGGTTCAAGTCCTCGTACAGCGAGAACGGCGGCGCCTGCATCGAAGTCGCCGCCAACCTCGCCGCCTCGCGCGGCATCGTCCCCGTCCGTGACTCCAAGGTCCCGGGCGGTCCGGTGCTGAGCGCCTCCGCGGAGGCGTTCACATCCTTCGTGGCCGGCGTGAAGGCCGGCGACTTCGGCGCCGCCTGACGGCCAGGCCGACCGTTCCGCCGGGGCTGTCCCGGCGGAACGGTCCACTGGCACACTGGAGTCGGCGCCGCCCTCCGGGTCCTCCCCGGTCGACGGGGCCGTACCGGAGGCCATAGAACCCGGAGGCCATACATGACGTGCGGAAACTGCGGCGCGGCGGCGACTCAGGGACCCGACGGCTCGTGGACCTGTTCCAACCAGTGCGGCTGGTCCTCCGTCACCCCGACCGTCGCGATAATCCCCGAGATCACCACCACCCGCTGCCGGGGCTGCGACGCCCAGGTGTACGGGCTGGACGGGCGGTACGCCTGCGGCTTGTGCTCCTGGTCCAACCACTGGGACGAAGGCCACCGCCCGCTCCCCACCGCCGACCGGACCGCCGGGGACGTCAACGTCCTGGAATGACCCCGGAGTTCCGGGGACGGGCCGTGAAGTTGCCTCAGGGCTGCATGGCGGGAGAGACGGCCCGAAAGGCAGGCCGGCTCCGACCGCCCTCGAAGCACGCGGCGTCGGCTACGTGATGACCGTCGTCTGCTCGATGCGGGTCAGGATCAACCACGGCCGCACCCTTGTCCGCGCGGACACCCTCGCCGACCGCCTGCCCGCCACGGCCTGGCAGCGGCACATCACGCTCGCCACGCTCGCCCTGAACCTTCCTGACCGCCCTCGCCGCCGACGCTGCACCGCAACGGCCCGCCGATACGCACCAGCCCGCCCGAAGCAGCCATCCGATCACGCTGACCGTCCCGGAGACCCGCCGCCTCCTCGCCGCCGTCTTCGACCCACCGGCCATGACCGTGGCCAAGCTGCTGAACTGGTCCATCTGGCGCAGACGCCACCATGCAACAGCCCGACGCAGCCACTACCGACGACGAACCGCCGACGAACCCGCTGGATAAATCACGAAACCGCACTGGAGCACTGGAGTACTAAGGGCTCTCCCGTAATCCCTGGTGGATCAGCGCGCGGCGTCGGATGCGGTGCATCGCAAGGCGGAGGGGCGTCCGCATACTGGGCGTATGCGGACGCCCCCCCAACCCCGGGGCGGGCCGGAGCGCGCCGGGGGGGGGCGCCGGGCGGTAAAGGACGGCCCTTGGGCTGACGGCGGTTCATGCCTGCCGTTAGTCTCCCTGCCATGTCATCCCAAGGGCGCAGTGCCGGAACCGTATTTTGTATCGTATTGGCGATGCTCAGCATGATCACGGCGGTGATCTTGTCGGCGGTCGCACTGGATGTGGCCTCGAAGGTGCCCGACCAGCCGCTGGACGAATACAGCAGCAAGATAGATCTCTTCGAGGACGCCGATTGCGACATCAAGGCGGATACCCCGCCCGATCAGCTCTTCTTCAAATGTTTCTTTGAGCACCAGTCGACCATGCAGAAAGATGCGGCCTTCTGGGAGAGGGAGGTTGCGGCGCGGCAGGCGGACATGCAGGCGAAAGGTGACCTGGCGATCATCTTCGGTCTGCTCGGGGTGACCTTCGCTGTCTGCGCCGTAGCGTCCAAGAGGGGCGGCCGGACCGAGCCGATCACCGACACCCGGGCAGCCCATCCCGCCCCAGGTGGGGCACCCACGCCCACCCAACCACCCTTGCAGCCGTAGCCACGGCCTCCAGGGCAACTGACGCTTTCGAAATCCTGTTGCTGGCGGTAGTGCCCGCACACGATCCTCCTGGCATGGACCTCCCACAGCAGGTGATCGAACTGGGCGACCTAACGCTGCGTCGCTTCAGCGGCGAGGCGGACCTTCCGGAGTTCTTCCGGGTCATTGAGGAGTCGCTGGAGCACCTGCGCCCGTGGATGCCCTGGGTCGCTGAGCACAGCCTGGCCAGGACCACCGATTTCCTGGCCCGCCGCCTGGAGCTTTGGGCCGGCGGCGAGGCGTTCACCTACGCGATCACGGTTGACGGGGCGATCGTCGGCGCCTGCGTGCTGTTCCGGCGCGGGGAGACCACGGACAACGGCCGTGAGATCGGCTACTGGCTGCACCCTGCCGCCACCGGCCGTGGCCTGGCCACTCGGGCCGCCCGCGCCTTGGTTGACCAGGCCTTCCGCCTTTCCGGCGTCGATTACGTCGAGGTCGTCCACGACCCGGCCAACCGCGCCAGCGGTGCCGTCCCGGCCCGGCTCGGGTTCACCGAACACCTCCGCCGCCCTGCCGAGCGCCTCGCCCCGGCCGGGACCGGCGAGGATCAGATCTGGCGGCTGACCCGCAGCCAGGGGAACACCCTCCCCACCGCAGAGGCATGTTGACGGCCGCGGTCGGGAGCTCCGGAGCGGTGTCGGGGCACGTACTCGCTGCCCCGCTCGGCTGCGGTTCGCTCAGCTCCCGGTGTCCCTCGGCCAGAGGATTATGGACGCGATGACCACACCGGCACAGTAGCGGGCGGCGAGCTTGTCGAACCGGATCGCGGCGGCCCGGAACTGCTTCAACCGCGCCAAGCAGCGCTCGACCACATCGCGGCCGGCCGGGAGCGGAGCCCGCGCATGCCCCGGTTGCCCGGGACATGGACCCCGCTCCTCCCCCGCCCGGTGGACGTCCCCCGGCGATCTCGGGCCCTTCCGCCGTCACGCACCCGCCAGCAGGGCCTCCAGCGCCACCGCCGTGTCCGGGTGACGGCCGACCAGTGCCGCACCCGACGGGCCGGTCTCCGCCGTCTCCCAGCTCCCGTCGCAGCCCAGCAGGTTCGCCACCGCATCGCAGGTCGCGGGGTGGGCGGCGAGCAGCGCGACGCCCCGGGCCGCGGCCGTGCCCCGTACCGGACGTACGGCTTCCGGCTCCGGGTGGGCCCGCCACGGCGGGACCCACTCGTCCAGGGCCGCGAGCCGGCCGGGGAAGATCCGTCCGGCCTCGCGGATCAGCAGCGGGGCCAGCTCCGTACCGCTCGTCCGCAACGTGCTGATCAGGGTCGGCAGCCAGGGCAGCAGCACCGGGTCCGGCAGCCGTCCGAACGCGTTCGACACCGCCTCCACGACGAAGTCGGTGAGGCCCGGGACGGGCTCCAGGGCGTGCACGAAGCCGCTGAGGTAGCGCGGATAGGCGGGCACCACCAGGGGGTTGGCGAGCAGCTCGTCGCAGCGTGCCCGCAGCTCGGCGCGGGAGAGGAGCCCGAGGTGGTTCCGGGCCGCCCACAACAGTGCCGTCTTCGACGGGTCCTCCGGGTGCGACTGGGCGACCGCCAGCTCCAGCTGGGCCCGGTCGCACCCCAGGGACAGGGCCAGGCTCTCCATGCTGAACAGGAAGCCCAGCATCGCCGCCACCTGACGGACGGTGGCGTCGTCGTCGGTGAACGCCGTGGGCAGCAGGGTGCAGTAGTGCGCGTAGCCCGCCTTGACGAAGGACTCGATCCACGGCGGCAGCACCGGCTCACTGGTGCGGTAGTACGCCAGCAGCCCGCGTACCCGGCGCAGCACCTCCGGTGCGTCGTCGACGCTGCGTTCGGCGGAGAGCACCTCCAGGGCACGGGTGCCCAGCTCGTCGGCAAGGCGGCGGCTGCGCAGGTACAGGGTCGCGTCCTCGACGGTCGCGAGGACGGTCGCCGCGGTGGCCTGCGGGTCGTACGCCGTGCGGCGCAGGCGCTGTTCCAGGACCTGTTCGAGGCTGACGCCCTCGTAGCCGAGCTCGATGAGGGCCCGCTGGTGGGTGCCGAGCGCCAGGTCCCACGATTCCTGGATCGGACGTTCGCCGAGCCGCCGCTCGCCCATGATCGGCCGGGCGGCGCCGTGCGGCATCAGGCGGCGCAGCATCCACAGCACATCGGAGCACCGCTCCAGTTCGGGCTGTGCGGCGATGTTCAGCAACGCCCTCTGTACGCCGCGTTGCTGGAGTTTCAGGTTCAGCGGCGCGAGCCGGTCGTGCACGTCGCGTGCCAGGGGCGGCAGCGCGTCGTAGCCGACCTGTCCGACACGGTCGCCACCCATCATGATCTCGACGAGGCGGCGCACGTCGCGCCGGCCCGGCACGGTGTCCTTCTCGATGCAGGTGACCGCCGCGTCCTGGAAGTCGTACGGCGTGGGCCTGGCCCGGTCGCGCATCCCGGCCAGCAGGATCGACGTCTCGAACACCGCGATGGCATCGGCGGTGGAGGCGAGGTAGCCGTTGCGGCGGGCGGCGCGCACGATCTCCACGGACCAGCCGAGCAGTTCGGCCTCGTCCAGGCGGTCCAGGACGGGTGGCCGCCGGAGGAATCCGGTCAGCTTGTCGGAGGCCGGGACCGCCGCCGTCGGTGCGGGGGCCGCCGGGGCCGCGGTCTTCTTGGGCTTCGCCTTCTTCGTACCGTTCTGGCCTGCCAGGCGGTACGGCTTGACGCCGGTGCGCTTGAGGTTCTTGGCCCAGACCGTCGCCGCGATCGACACCGAGCCCGCGGCGAGGCCGAACTGCGCCTCGATCGCCGCGTGGCTGGACGGGATCAGCCCGTACTGCCACGTGGTGGCGGTGCGCGGGCCGATCTCGAAGGTGTCGGTGCCGTGGACGCCGAACTCCGCGACGCGGCTGACCGCGTGGAAGGCGCCGCAGACATAGAGGCATTCGGCGGGATCGGTGCCGGTCGCGGCCAGGTGCTCACGCATCCTGGTCCACATGTGGCGTTCACGGTCCTCGTCCACGCGCACCCGGTCGGAGTCGCCGGGTGCCAGGCGCCGGAAGAGGCTGCCGATCAGCAGCATGACCTGGCGGTAGGTGTCGTGGTCGCTGCCCCGGTCGCCGAGCGGCAGTTCGACGTACTGGTGCCACCACTCCGACCAGTGCCGCACCTTGCCGTGGCGCAGCAGGTGTTCCTCCAGTTCGGCGAAGCGCGGGCGCAGGTCGCCCAGTTCCACGCCGACCGCGTCGCCGTGGAGCGCGGCCTCCTCCTCGGTGGGCGGCGGTGCGTCCGTGTCGGCGGGATGCTCGGTCCGCGTGCCGCGCGGGTCCCACTGGAAGACGTGGTCCGAGGAACGGTCGACGAGGACGAGTTCGACACCGGGGGTGTCCAGGGCATAGGCGATCGCCTGGTACTCGGCCGACGCCTCGGTGATCGGAGCGACGACCGACAGCGGGGACCACTCGGCGGGGAAGCCGTCGACCTCGGTCGCGAACGCCTGGACCGCGACCGGGAGGCGGCAGTTGCGCAGCTCGGTCAGCAGCGGTGTCATGTCCTCGCACAGCTCCAGGTAGACGACCTTGGGCTGCTTCTCGCGCAGGCGGCGGGCCATCGCGGTCGCCGAGGCGGGTGAGTGGTGGCAGACGGGGAAGACCTCCAGCGGCTCGCGCACCGCGCGGTCGACGTCGTCGACGATGCCGAGGAGGATTCCTTCGAGGGCGTCGGGTCCGTCGGCGAACGTCGCGGCGGCTTCCTGGAGCTGCGTGCGCAGTGTCGCGAAGGTCCCCTCGTGGGCGGCGCTCATGACAGGGTGGCGATCGCGTCGCGGCCGCCCTCCAGGAACTCCGGCCAGGATCCGCCTTCCTCCTTGCTGCGGGGCTCGACGACGCCGTGCAGGTACTTGTTGAGGATGGCGAGGTCCTCGGGCTCGCGCCGGGCCAGCGACCCGACGAGCGAGGAGGCCAGGGCACGAGCGGTCAGGGAGCGCTCGCCGAAGAAGTTGCTGTGCAGGATCGCGTCCTCCAGCACACCGATCTGTTCGGCGGTGGACAGCGCGGACTCCAGCTTCTCGTCGTCGCTGCCGGCCGCCGCCGACGAGGCGCGCAGATCCGCGAAGCTCTGCAGCAGCACGTCCAGCAGCGTCGGCGGGACGTCCAGCTCTATCTGGTGACGGCGCAGCAGTTCCTCGGTGCGGAAGCGGACGATCTCCGCCTCGCTCTTCTTGTTCGTCACCACGGGGATGCGTACGAAGTTGAAGCGGCGCTTGAGCGCCGAGGACAGGTCGTTGACGCCCCGGTCGCGGCTGTTGGCGGTGGCGATGATCGAGAAGCCGGGCTTGGCGAAGACGATGCCGTCGCTGTCCAGTTCGGGGACCGAGATGTACTTCTCGGAGAGGATCGAGATCAGCGCGTCCTGGACGTCGCTGGTGGAACGGGTGAGCTCCTCGAAGCGGCCGATCGCGCCGGTCTCCATCGCGGTCATGATCGGTGAGGGGATCATCGACTCCCGGGACTGGCCCTTGGCGATGACCATGGACACGTTCCAGGAGTACTTGATGTGGTCCTCGGTGGTGCCGGCGGTGCCCTGCACGACCAGGGTGGAGTTGCGGCTGATCGCGGCGGACAGCAGCTCGGCCAGCCAGCTCTTGCCGGTGCCGGGATCGCCGATGAGCAGCAGGCCGCGGTCGGAGGCCAGGGTGACGATGGAGCGCTCGACGAAGCTGCGGTCACCGAACCACTTCTGGGAGATCTCCCGGTCCAGGCCGTCGGCGCGCTCGGAACCCAGGATGAACAGGCGGACCATCTTCGGGGACAACCGCCAGGAGAACGGCTTGGGGTTGTCGTCGATGGACTCCAGCCAGTCCAGCTCCTCGGCGTACTTGATCTCGGCGGGGGCGCGCAACAGGTCGGACATGTCAGGGCCTTTCTCAATGATGTTCGGCAGGCTTGGCAACTTGGCGACTTGGCAAGTTGCCGGGTTCTGCGGATCCGGCGTAGTCGGTGGATCCGGCGTAGTCGGTGGATCCGGCGCGTTCGACGGTTCCTGGAGTCGGTCGATTCGGTCGATTCGGTGGACCTAGGTGAGGAACGTCTTGAGCTCGTGGACGAGTTTGCGGATGTGACCGGAGATCACCGGCGTGCCGAGGTCCTTGAAGCGCTCCCGGAACCAGGGGTTGACGCTGGCGCGGCCGGAGCTGGTCACCGAGCCGACCGGGATGAACTTGGCGCCCGAGCGGTGAATGGCGGTCATGCTCTCGAACAGCGGCTCGCTTCGCCATTCGTAGAAGTCCGAGATCCACACCACGACCGTGTTGCGGGGCTCGGCGATCTTCGGCTGGGCCAGGGCCATGGCGACCGTGCCGTCCGTGCCGCCGCCGAGGTTGGTGCGCAGCAGGGTCTCGAACGGGTCGTGCACCCAGGGGGTGAGGTCGAGGGCCTGTGTGTCGTACGCGATCAGGTGGACGTCCACCTTCGGCAGCCCGGCGAAGATGGACGCCAGGATGGTGCAGTTGACCATGGAGTCGACCATGGAGCCGGACTGGTCCACGACGACGATCAGCCGCTGGGGCGTCGTCTTGCGGACGGTGTGCCGGTAGTAGAGACGGTCGACGTAGAGCCGCTCCTCCTCGGGGCTCCAGTTGGTGAGGTTCTTCCAGATCGTGCGGTCGAGGTCGAGATTGCGGAAGACGCGCTTGGGCGGGATGGAGCGGTCCAGGGCTCCGACCGTCGCCTTCTCCACCTGGGTGCGCAGCACCTCGGCGACCTCGTCGACGAAGCGGCGGATCAGGGCCTTGGCATTGGCCAGGGCCACGCCGGAGAGGTTGTTCTTGTCCCGCAGCAGTTGCTCGATCAGCGACATGCTCGGGGTGAGCTGGGCGGCGAGCGCGGGGTCGGCGAGCACCTCGCGCAGGTGCATCCGTTTGACGAGGTCCGCCTCGAGTGCGCCCAGCTCCGGGCCGATGGCCGGGATGAGCCGGCTGAGGTCGGGGTTCGTGCCCCGGGCGCCGGTGCCGGTGGGGCTGACGCCGGCTCCCGCGACGCCTCCGCCGGTACGGCCGCCGCCGCGTCCACCGCGCAGTTCACCGGGCCTGCAGCCGAGGGCGCGCTCCAGCCAGCCCGCGTCGGACTGCCAGCGCGCCAGCTGTCCGGCGGTGACCGTGCCGGAACCGGTGGCGAAGACGTTGAGCAGCACCTTCGACACCAGTGCCGCGCGCCGTACCTCGGCGGCCCGGTCGCGTACGTCCTCGTCCTCGGCCGGGGCGTCGTCCGCGCCGTCCGGTACGGGGGCCATCAGGCCGTCGAGCTCGTCGGCCAGACCGGGGTGGCGCTGCACCACCGAGTCGACGGATGCCTGCGGGTCCAGCAGCGCGGACGGCAGACCGATGTCCTCGACGACGGCGAGGCTCGCCGATTCCAGCGTGGGCTGCTCCTCGTGGTCGAAGAGGCGGGCGAGGAGCCGCCAGTACAGGACTTGGCGACGGTTGTCGTACGGGTTCGCCACCGGATCTCCGTCGGGGTCCGCCGCGGATGTCCCGCCGGGGTCCGCCGCGGATGTCCCGCCGGGGTCCGCCGCAGAGCTGTCCCCGGCTCGCGTCGCGGCTCCGCCGCCCGGTCGGGTCGCAAGGGGCGTGTCGGTGTCCACGGCGGGGGTCTCGTCGCCTTCCGCCCCGGTCATGTCGTCGGGTTCTCGTGTCCCGGGAGTCCGTCCGGTCATTTCCGCAACAGCCTTCCGGCTCGCTCCCGCAGCACCGACGTGGCGTCGGTGGCGGCCTTCTCGGCCTTGGCGCCCGCCTTGTCGGCCGTACCCCCGGCCCATCCCCCGGCGTGGAGCGCGACGGTCTTCTTCCGCACGGTCGTCTCGACGGCCAGGGGCTGGACGCTGAACGATCCGTCGTCCCAGCGCAGCAGTCCGACGCACGCGCCGGACGCCGCCACGGCCTCCGGGGTCAGCGGTCCGGCGGCCGGGATGCGGTCGGTGTCGACGGCAAGGGGGTGCCCCGCGACGGTGAACGTCAGGGCCCCGTCGTCGCCCTTCCCGGCGGTGTAGCCCTCCAGGAAGACGGGCACGGCGATGCGCACCGGGTGCCGGTCCAGCGGCGTGGTCACCGGATCGGCGGCGGTGGGCAGGGCGACGCGGGCGGTGGCGAAGACGTCGGCGGGCTCGCCCGGGCGGGCGTGCTCGTCGCTCCATATCAGGTCGCCCTCGGCCGTGACGGGCATGTCGGTGAGGTCCATCGAGCGGCCCTCGCCCGCGGCTGCCAGGAGCGAGAGGTGCGGGCGCAGCAGCTGCCACACACCGGCACCGACGACGGTGTCGGGCTTGGGTACGGCGACGGCGGCACGCACGAGGCGCGGTGCGGTGCCGTCGGCGGGCTCGAACACCGCGTGGACCTGGGCCTGCGCGGCGGTCGGGTGCTCCTGGAGGTCGACGCCGAGGGGCAGGAGGCGGCCTGTGGCCGTACCGCTCACGGGTGCCTCGGCCACACCGGGCAGCGTCAGCAGCAGGGCACGGGACCACAGGTCGGCCCAGCGGCGTTCCGGGATGTGTTCCAGGGTGGCACCCGGGCAGGACGCGGCGAGTTCGGCGGCGAAGCCGTCGAGGAGCGTCGCCGGGCGGCGCAGGGCCGGATCCGGGAGCATGGCGGAGACGACCTGGGCCGCCCCGGAGACCACCTCGTGGTCGATGCCCTGCCATCCGGTACGCGCCAGGTCGGACAGCCACGAACGGGCGGCGGCGAGCAGGTTCGCCGCGTGCTGTCCGTCGGCCGGGGCGACGGTCTCCTCGGCGCGGGTACGGCCGGTCGCCTCCTCGACGCGGGTCATCAGTGCGTCGTGGACGGAGCCCAGGAGTGCGGTCCGGGCGGCGGCGAGGGCGATGAAGTGGTCCTCCCCGGCGGCTCCGGCCGCCGCCTTCTCCGCCGCCTCGGCGGTCCGGGCGGCGAGCGGCGTCCCCGCGACGGCGTTCGCCAGCTCCGCCAGGCCGGTGGCCTGGGCGGGCTGCGGGCGGAGCAGCCCGGTGACGAGGACCCGGTCGAAGGCGTCGACGGCCGCAAGGGCTTCGTCGAGCCCGGTGATGGTCTCGGCGAGCAGATCGGCACGCATCACGCCACCGCCCTGGTCGGCGGGAACCACTGCATCTCCGGCAACGGCGCGGTGGTGGGGGCGAGTTCCAGGTACGCCAGGTGGCGCAGGAACCGGCTGAAGACGGACGCGGCGGCCGCGGTGTCCCCCTGCGGCGGACGCGTCGCGGTCATGCCCGCGGTGATGGTCTGCGCGCTCGGCTCCCCGTCCCCCGTCTCGGCCTTCAGGTAGCGGGCGACGCGCTCGGCGCCGTACTGAAGCACCGCCTCGGTGATCAGGGACCCGATGTGTTTGCAGAACGAGCCGCGCGCACCGCCGCAGGGGCGGTTGTTGTTGGTGCTGCAGGTGAACGCGAACGTGCCGACGGCGACCGACGAGACATAGACCCGTGCGATGTCCGAGCCGCTGGACACCACGCCCTGCAAGCGTCCGTCGGCCAGCTCGACGAACGGAACCTTGGCGAGCTTGCGCGGCCGGGCGGGCGGTATGACCCGTGCCGTGCTCGACCTCTCCCGAACTGACAACGCACCATCTCCTATGCACCAAGGGGTTTTCCGCGCCACGTCGGCGGGACACTGCTGAACATAGTTGCGACCACTGACAACGCCCGATCGCGCGCATGCGTCAGCGCCCCGCACGGCCTGCCGGACGGCGCCGGGCGAGTTCGGGGAGAGAAGAGGAAGAAGGGAATCACGGCCCGTGCGGAGGTCGCCGTGCACGGGCCGACGACGAACGGGCCGGAGCTACCGGCCTGCGCCCGCGGAGACTTCCCGGACGCGGGAATCCGAGGCCCGCGCACGGCGCGCGGCCGGGCCGGGGTCGTCGTCCGCCTCCACGCCGGCACACGGACGGCCGCGACGGGTGCTGCTGCGGCGGGCGGGTCCGGTCAGCGGGCGCTCGTCCTCGGCCGCGGAGTGCGCAGGCGAGGGATGCCAGGTCTCCAGGTCTTCCTGCGACATCCGGTCGATCTCGGCACGCACCTCCGCCTCGACCACCTGTGCCAGTTCGGCCACGGTGCTTCCTTCGAAGACGGCCCGGGTCGGGAAGTCGATGTCGAAGGTCTGCTGGATCTCGGCGATGAGCCGGATGGCGAGGATCGAGTTGCCGCCTTCCCGGAAGAAGTGGCTGTGGGAGTCGGCCGGACCGCCGAGGAGGTCCTCGAAGATCTCCGCGATGCGTTCCTCGACGACGCCGCGCGGGGCGACCGCCTCGTCCGGGGCCTCCCGGTCCGGGTGCGGCAGGGCGGCTCGGTCCAGCTTGCCGTTGGCGTTCAGCAGGACGGAGGCGATCGGTGCGAGCGCCGACGGGACCATGTGGTCGGGCAGCCGCGCGGCGCAGTGCGCGACGAGCGTCTCCCTCAGCTCGCCGGGGTCCCCGGCTCCGGGGACCGGCACCCAGTAGGCGGCCAGGCTCGCGCGGCCGGAGGCGTCGTCGACGGTGATCACGACCGAGTCCCGTACGGCCGGATGGTCGTCGAGCATGCTCTTGATCTCGCCGGTCTCCACACGGTGGCCGCGGATCTTCACCTGCCCGTCGCGCCTGCCGACGAAGTCGACGTCCCCGCCGGGCAGCAGCCGCACGAGGTCGCCGGTGCGGTGGAGCCGGGCGCCCGCGGGGCCGTACGGATCGGGTACGAAGCACTCGGCGGTGAGGTCGGGGCGGCCCCCGTAGCCGCGCGCGACACCGGTGCCGCCGACGTACAGCTCGCCGACGACGCCCACGGGCACGAGGCGCATCCGGTCGTCGAGGACATGGGCCGTGACCCCGGGCAGCGGCCGTCCGATGGGCACCGATTCGCCGGTGACCGGGGCCGTCACGGGGTGGATGGTGGTGCCGACGGACGCCTCGGTGGGCCCGTACTCGTTGATCAGCCGTCCGGGGCCCAGGTCCCGGGCCCACCGGTCGGCCTGCCGCACCGGCAGGGCCTCTCCCGCCACCACGACGCGTTCGGCGAGTCCGGCCGTCCGCTCGGGCGCGGGCCGGCTCGCGAGGATCTCCAGATGACCGGGCGTCAGTTTCAGGAAGGAGTACGGGGCCCCCGCCGCGAGGAGTTCGCCGAGTTCGGCCAGGCCCAGGTCCTGCGGCAGCAGCCGCATCGGCCGGCCGGCGAGCAGCGGCGCCCACAGGTTCGGCACGACCAGGTCGAAGGCGACCGAGGAGAACACCGCGCCGCCGCCGGTGCCCCGGGACGCGAGTTCCTCGACCGCCCAGCGGACGTGGTTGGCGAGGCCCCGGTGGTGATCTGCGCGCCCTTGGGGCGGCCGGTCGAACCGGAGGTGTAGATGACGTAGGCCAGCCCGTCCAGGTCCGGCGCGGGAGCCGGTTCCGGGGCCGGTTCCGACTCCGGTTCCGCAAGCGGCTCCTCGTCCGTGACCACGAACCGTCCGGTGAAGACCGGGGCGATCCGTTCGCGGTGCGACGCCCGGGTGACGAGGACGTCCGCACCGGCGTCCGCCAGCACCCGCCCGATGCGGTCGGGCGGGAAGGACGGGTCCAGCGGCAGGTAGGCGCCACCGGCCCGCCACACGGCGAGGAGTGCGGCCGGGAGGTCGAGATCGCGGTCGAGCAGGACCCCGACCACGGACTCGGGACCGGTGCCGAGTGCGCGCAGCCGACGGGCCAACCGCCCTGCGTGCTCGTCGAGTCCGGCGAAGGTACGAGTGGCGTCGCCGGCGACCAGGGCGGTGGCGTGCGGCACGGCCGCGGCCCGCCGTGCGAACAGCTCCGGGACGGATGCGGTCACCTCGGGAGCGGGTGTGCGGTTCCGGCGCGCGAGGGCGTCGCGCTCCTCGACGGGCAGCATGTCCAGGGTGTCGAGGCGGCCGAGCGGGTCGGTCGCGAGACGGGTTCGCCGTCCCGGCAGCCGTCGGCCACGCGGGGCGCCCGGCGCGTAGCGGTACTTCTCGATCAGCCGCAGGTCCCCGGAGAGCACGGGGTAGGCGATCTGCCACAGTTCCTCGTCGGCCTCCAGGGCCCGGGCGCCCTCGCCCCCGAGTTCACGGAGGTACGCCCGCACCTCGTCCTCCTCGAACGTCAGGCCGCGGGGTCCGCGTTCGCCGGGTGCCTTGCATGCGGAGACGAGGAGCGCGGCCGGCGGCGAGGGGAAGCGCGGCCGGAGACGGCGGGCCGCCTCGAAAGCCACGACGGCGCCCATGCTGTGCCCGAAGAACACGGTGGGCCGGTCGAAGGGCGTGTCGATGTCCGCCACGATCTCCTCCGCGAGTCCGGTGAGCGAACCGGGCGCCGGGTCGTCGTGGCGGTCCTGCCGCCCGGGGTACTGGACGGCGACCAGCTCGACCGACTCCGGCAGCAGCCGCGCCCAGCCGTGGAAGGTGCTGGCGGCTCCCCCGGCGTGCGGAAAGCAGTGGAGCCGCATGCGGGCCCGGGGCGCGGCAGGAACCGCCGGAAGGGACTCTCCCGGGTCATCGGGGGCTCCCGCCACCGCTCGGCCCGGGTACGGCCATGGCGCCGTGGACCTCGTTCCCCGTCCGCCGGAAGGGGACGCCCCGCACGACGACGGGGCCGGGCCGGTCCGCCCGTCTGGCGAGTGCGGCGACGAGTCCGGGGGCCAGTTCCGGTTCGTCGACGAGCCAGTGGGAGCGGTCGTCGCGCTCGATGTGCTCGACGCGTACCGGTCCCTGCTCGGCGACGCGCACGTCCAGGCGGCTGAGGTCGGTGGCGATGCCGACGCCGACCGCCTTCAGCACGGCCTCCTTGCGCGTCCAGGCGCGGAGGAAGAGTTCCCGCCGGGCGTCGCCGTGTCCGGCGGCCCGGATCCGGTCGCGCTCGCCGCCGGAGAGCACGAGACCGGAGAGCACCAGGCCGGACAGGGCGTCCGCGTCGAGGTCGCCCCGGCTCTCGATGTCGAGCCCGATGTGTCCGGCGGCGGTCACGGCGAGGGCCCAGTACGGCCCCGAGCGGGAAAGGCTGAACTCCATTCCGGTGGCGGGCGAGAGGACCCGGGGGCGGCCGTGCCTCCCGTCCTCGCAGCGCGGGCAGGGATGCCGTCCGAACCGGATCGCCTCGGGCGGCCCGCCGAGGTAGTGATCGGCCAGGACCCGGCGCAGCGAGGCGTGCGCGTGGGCGTAGTGGGAGCGTACGGTGGCACGTCTGCTGTGGACGAGCCGGAGTTCCTCGTCGTCGAGCACGGCCAGGTCGGCGGGGTCCGGGGTGTGCGGCGCACGGCCGTGCCAGATGTGGACGGCGCCGGTCACCGCGAGCCGGCCGCTGCTGTCTTTCATGGTCGGGTGGCTCCGTTTCCGTGAGGGGCGGGTGGTTCACCGGAGCGGCACCGCCCAGCGGGCATCCCGGCCCCCCGGGAGCCGCGGGTCCCTGCGGGCGCACGGGTCCGGTCGGACGTGCGCGTCGGATCGCCGCACGTGCGGCTCCCGGGACCGGGCACCCGGGTCCCGGCGTCGGACGTGCGGGTCCCGGCGAGCGGGCCGCCGGTGAGATCGAGGCCGAGGTGATCCTCGCACCGGTGGACGAGTTCGCCGTGGAGCCGGTACCGGACCCGCGCGGACAGCGGGGACGGGCCGAGCCCCAGCCGGTCGGCGAGCCGGTGCAGGGCCGCGGTCACCCAGACCGGATCGGCGGTGAATCCGGGTTGCGGAACCTGTCGGGCCGTCCGCCAGAGGCCCAGGCAGGCGGCGGCCGCCAGCAGGTGCGTCCAGCGGTCGGCGAGCACGTGGGCGCGCCGGTCGGCGGCAGGCGCGCCCGTCCTGTACTCGTACCCGTGGTCGTGCACCTGCCCGGGCCCGGACGGCGGGAGGGATCGGGCCAGATCGGCCAGCCGGCGCAGTTCGTCCGTCAACGATCCGGTGAGGGAGGGGAGTTCGGGTGCCGTGGCGGGGTGCCGCGCCAGCGCGTGATGGATGGCTGGGAGTACGGCGGTGAGGCCGTCCGCCGCGCCGGTGACGGTGCC
Source organism: Streptomyces sp. NPDC032161 (assembly GCF_040636995.1). Classification (NCBI taxonomy): domain Bacteria; kingdom Bacillati; phylum Actinomycetota; class Actinomycetes; order Kitasatosporales; family Streptomycetaceae; genus Streptomyces; species Streptomyces sp. NPDC032161. The sequence continues at coordinate 345,584 of NZ_JBEZVN010000003.1, forward strand.
GAGCCGGGCGAGGTCCAGGCGCGGCAGCGGCCTGCCGGGGCTCAGGAGGCGGGTGAGCACGTCGTCCCGGTCGCCGGACGGTGCCGCGGGCCGTTCCAGGGCCGGCAGCCACGCGTGATCGGCCAGCACGGGCAGCCGGGGAACGATCCTCGCCGGGCCGGTGGCCCGCGTGGCCATGTGGGCGAGGGTGATGCCCGGCAGGTCGCGTGCCGCCTTCCGGAAGACGGCGCAGGGGCCTTCTTCGGGGCAGCCGTCCACGCCGAGCAGTGACGACAGCCGGTGCGAGACTCCTCGGAGCAGCCTGGGCACCAGGTGCCGCACCGCAGCGGACCGTACGCCGCTCTCGGCGGGCGGCAGATGCGGCGAGCGCGCGGCAACCGTCGTCAGGGCGTCGCAGACGAGCAGGTCCGCGAAGGCACCGACCGTGTCCGCCGGACGCTGTGGGACACGCGGCCGGCCCGTGAAGCGGGCGCTCGCGGTCGGTGGCGGCGCGGCCGGTGCCGGTGCCTTCCGCGACGCGCGGCACCGGCCCCCCGCGCGGTCGCGGGCCGGGGCTCGGGCCGCCGACAGCTGATGTCGACGGTCGCGCGGGTCACCGGGGCTCCGCTCCAGCCGGTCGGTCACGTCCGGCGTGCTGTTCTTGGAGTCCACGGCCAACTCCGGTGCGTAGAGGGGGAGAAGAGGCCGCCGCCCGCAGCAGCCATCCGACGGCCCCGGTGCGGTCTCCTCCCAGCGTGGATTCCCCGGCTATAGACCCGCTATACCGCCGCACCGACTCCCCGCACCCGCTCGGCGGGCCGGGCGGAGGGCCGGGAACGGTTCATGGAACCAAGTGCCCTCCCGGCCCCGGGCCGCCGACGGAGGTCCCGGAACCGCCGGTGGTCCGGGACCGTTCCGCGCGGTGGTGTCACACGGCCGGCAGGGCGGTCAGCTTCTTCGCGTGCAGGGCCACCAGCCGCTTGCCCCGGGCCGTCAGGTACCACTTCTGAATGTCGCCGCTGCCGTCGTTGTACGTCCAGCGCAGTTTTCCGCTCGCGGCGTCGAAGGCGTGGATGCCGCCGTCCTCGTCGAACTCGGTCGCCCCGTAGAGGGTGCCGCCGACCTTGGCGAACTGCCAGGGGTAGGCGACGTCCAGGAGGTCGGTGTTGTGCCAGATCTTCTTCCCCGTCGCGGGGTCGGCCGCCCACAGGCCGTGGGTGCTGTCGGAGGCGTAGAGAACGCCGTCCACGACCGCCGGGTCGTTGAACCGGCTGAACTCCTCGGAGGCGAGCGACCAGCGTTCCTTGCCGTCGGCCAGCTCGAAGGCGCGCAGCCGGCGCCCGTCGGCGACGATGACCAGGTCGTCGTGGACGGCGAACTTGCGGTTGTTGGACCGCCCGATCTTCTTCGTCCAGATCTGCCGTCCGGTCCTGGTGTCCCGGACGGTGAGGTTCTCACGGAAGTCGGTGTAGACGAGTCGGCCGCCGACTGCCACGGCGGTGATGCCGGTCTCCTCCGTGCCGTGGTCGCGCTGCTCGCGCCAGGCGACCTTGCCGGACGAGGTGTCGATCGCGGCGACCACGTTGTCCGGCGTCCTGAAGTCCTTGTCCAGGATGCCCCCGGTGACGTAGACGTGGTCGTCGTCCACGGCGATCGGCCGCGGCTGCGCGTACTGGCTGCCCAGGCGGCTGCGCCAGGTCTCCTTGCCCCTGGCGGGATCCAGGCCGACGACGTTCCCGTCGTACTCGGCGCTGGCGAGGTAGAGCGTGCCGGAGCCCAGGAGCAGCGCGGCTCCGGGGGTGGTGACGCCCTTGCGGGACCACACTTCCTTGCCGGTGGCCAGATCACGTGCCACCAGGGGGTCGCCGGACACGATGACCAGGTCGCCCACCACGGCGAGCGCGTCATCTCCGGCCAGGCTGTCGTTGGCCGCCGGGGCCTGCCAGAGGGCCCGGGGGCCGGTGCCCGCCGGAGGGGTGGTGAAGGTGTCCTTGTTCCCGCCCTCTCCGGGTTCCCGCGTGGCACCACCGCCGGCGGATTCGTCCTCCGGTCCGCATCCCCACGCACCCGCCCCGAGCAGCGCCAGTCCCAGGCCCTTGCCCGCGAGGCTCATCACCCGGCGGCGTGACACGTTGTCTCGGCTCATGGTCTCGTTCCCCGTCTCCTGCGAAGTCCCTGTCCGGTGTGCCTGATGTGGCACCCGGAGCCGGATCAGAGTAGCCATCGCATTTCGGCCATTTGAGCGGACGGGACGCGACCGGGACAGCCCTGTGACTCGTTCGTCACGGCGAAACGAACGAGAACGAGGGAGCGAGCGCCGGGGCGCCGCCGGCCTGCGGGCCCGGATGTACGACGCCCGGATGCCGGGCCCGGCCCCGGATGTACGGTGCCGGACGCACGGCATCCAGCTAGTGCCGCGCCCGGCGCTCCGTACGACGGGACGGGCCGTCACTCGTCCCGGTAACCGAGCAGGTCGCCCGGCTGGCAGCGCAGCTCGCGGCAGAGTGCGGTGAGCGTGCTGAAGCGGATCGCCTTGGCGCGGTCGTTCTTCAGTACGGAGAGATTGACGACCGACACCCCGACCCGGGCCGCCAGCTGGGTCAGCGTCATCCCGCGCTCGGCCAGCAGCCGGTCCAGGTGGACCTCGATGCCGTGCTCCGGCGCCGGGCCCGTCACACCAGCCCCTCCGTGTCGGCACGCAGCCGGGCGCCCCGCCGGAAGACCTCGGCGACGGCGGCGATCAGGAGCGCGAGCAGCAGGTACGGGAAGGAGTAGGTGACGGAGAACGGAACCAGGTCCTCGGACCCGGTGCCCCGCAGGAGCAGGCCGGTCGTGACGGCGTCGAGCAGCGGCGCGAGGACGCTCATGAGGAACACCGTGACCGCGATGGCGTGGAGCCTGCGGACGTTCCGCGTGGTGAACTCCTCGCCGCCGCGCAGGCTCCGGGCCATTCGGAGTAGCAGGCCGAGTATCACGATCAGCAGCACACTGCCGACGATCTCGGGCAGCGCGAGCAACAGCCGCTGCCCGAGGTCGGGGTGGGCGAAGACGAGTTCGGCCTGATCGGTGCCGATGACGGACGGCCCGTCACCGCCCGGCGTCACGTGCGGGGCCGGTGCCCGCTCTTCGAGCCGCACTTCCCGGTACGTGATCGGGTCGAGGACGCCGACCACCCCGAGAAGCGGTATGAGCACACCGAACAGGCCGACCAGGCCCAGCGCCAGCGCGCAGCCCAGCTCCAGCGCCCGCTGGTCACCCCGGCTCCACCACGACTTCGTGCCCACGAACAGCACCTCCATATCGTTTATCATTATTATCGAATAACGATAAACCAGTGGTGGCACCTCGGGCACAGGCACCCCGGACGCACGAGCGACCCCGGGCGCACAGACATCGGACACGACGGCGGCCTGCCTGACACGACCCGCCCGGCGCGGCCCGCCCGGCCACGGGCCTCGACCTGCGGGCCCCGGCCGTCGCGGCGGCCCGCGAAAAACCAGAAGCCGTCGCGACGCCGCCGCTGTTAGACTCGTGGCGACGTTGTTCGTGTATCGAGGAGACCAGACATGGCAGGGGACGACGACATCTCGGGGTGAGATCCCGCTCCGACAGGCCACCGGCCGATGCCCAGAGGCATCGCGTCACCGTCGTGGCCCGTTCCGTCGTTCCCTCTGTCCGTGTCCCGGGCACCACCCTCTGTGTGCCCGTATTCCCTTTGAGGTCTCCCCATGTCAGACGCCTCCATCATCTGCTCCCACCTGTCCTTCGCCTGGGCCGACGGCACCCCCGTCTTCCAGGACCTGTCCTTCGCCCTGGGCGGCGGCCGGACGGGCCTGGTCGCGCCCAACGGCTCCGGCAAGAGCACCCTTCTCAAGCTCATCGCCGGTGAGCTGCGGCCGGGCTCCGGTTCCGTCTCGGCGGTCGGCACGCTCGGTTACCTTCCGCAGACCCTCCCCCTGACCGGGGACCTCACGGTGGCCGAGGTCCTGGGCGTCGCCGCGGTGATCCGGGCCCTGGACGCCGTGGAGTCCGGGGACGTGAGCGAGGAACACTTCGCGACCATCGGTGACGACTGGGACATCGAGGAGCGCACCCGCGCCCAGCTGGACCGGCTCGGCCTCGACGGTCTCGCCCTCGACCGGAGCCTGAGCACGCTCAGCGGCGGCCAGATCGTCTCGCTCGGCCTGGCGGCCCAGCTCCTGAAGCAGCCCGACGTACTGCTGCTCGACGAACCGACCAACAACCTCGACCTCGACGCCCGGCACAAGCTCTACGACGTGCTGGGCGACTGGTCCGGCTGTCTCCTGGTGGTCAGCCACGACCGGGCACTGCTCGACCGCATGGAACGCATCGCGGAACTGGAGAGCGGCCAACTGCGCTTCTACGGAGGCAACTTCACCGAGTACGAAGCCGCCGTGCAGGCCGAGCAGGAGGTCGCCGAGAAGAACGTCCGCAACGCGGAACAGGAGTTGAAGCGGGAGAAGCGGGAGATGCAGCAGGCCCGCGAGCGCGCCGAACGCCGCGCCAGCAACGCCGCCCGCAACCTCAAGAACGCGGGTCTGCCGCGCATCGTCGCCGGGGGACTGAAGCGGAGCGCCCAGGAGTCCGCGGGCCGGTCGGGTCAGATGCACGCCTCCCGGGTCGGCGAGGCCAAGGCCCGGCTGGACGAGGCGGGGCGCGCCCTGCGCGACGAGCAGCGGATCACCCTGGATCTGCCGGACACCGACGTGCCCGCCGGACGCACCCTCTTCCTGGGCGAGCGGATGCGGGTCCAGCACGGCGAACGCCCCCTGTTCACCGGTGCGGGCATCGACCTGACCATCCGCGGCCCCGAACGCATCGCACTGACCGGCCCCAACGGTGCCGGCAAGACCACACTGCTGCGTCTGGTCAACGGTGATCTGGAGCCGGCCGAAGGAATGACCGACGGCGCGAGCGAGGGAGCGGGCGGGGGAACGGCCGGAAAGCCGGACGACGGACGGGGCGACGAGCTGGTCGGCGGACAGATCAAGCGGGCCGACGGCCGGGTCGCCTACCTCTCGCAACGGCTGGACCTGTTGGACCTCGACCGCAGCGTCGCCGAGAACTTCGCCGCGTTCGCCCCGCACCGGTCGGAGGCGGAGCGGATGAACCTGCTCGCGCGCTTCCTCTTCCGGGGTTCCCGCGCCCATCTGCCCGTGGGTGCGCTGTCCGGCGGCGAGCGGCTGCGGGCCACCCTGGCCTGCGTCCTGTGCGCCGAACCGGCCCCGCAACTGCTGCTCCTGGACGAGCCGACGAACAACCTCGACCTGGTCAGCGCGGGCCAACTGGAGAGCGCGCTGTGCTCCTACCGGGGAGCGTTCATGGTGGTCAGCCACGACGAACACTTCCTCGCACGGATCGGGGTGAACCGTTGGCTGCGGCTGGCCGACGGCGAGCTGAGGGAGACGGGGGCGCCCGAGGTGTGAGCCGCTGACGTGTCGGCCGGGCCCGCGTCCGAGGGGTGTCCCCCGGCGGGCCGAACACCAACCACGTCAGGTGGATCACCATGTCTCAACCCGCCCTGCTCGCCCACGACATCGCCCGTACGCTCGGGGACAGGCGCGTCCTCGACGGGGTGTCTCTCACCGCCTCCCCCGGCCGCCGGATCGGCCTGATCGGGGAGAACGGTGCCGGAAAGTCGACGCTGCTGCGTCTGCTCGCCGGGGTCGACGAGCCCGACGCCGGGAGCATCACGCGCCCGGCCGACCTGGGCTTCCTGCACCAGGAGATGCCCTTCGACGCCGCGTCGACGGTCGCCGACGTGCTGGACGACGCCCTGTGCGAGGCCCGCGCCGACCTGGCCGAGCTCGACCGCCTCGCCGATCTGCTCGCGCACGTCCCGGAGGACTCCCCCGGCCACGACGAACTGCTCGACGCCTACGGCCGACGGCTGGAACAGGCCCGGGAACGCGAGTCCTGGGACGCCGACCGGCGTGCCGCGATCACGCTCGACGGGCTCGGCCTCGCCGCACTCGACCACGACCGGACCCTCGGCACCCTCTCGGGCGGGCAGCGCAGTCGCCTGGCGCTGGCCGCCCTGCTGGTCCGCCGTCCCTCCGCGCTGCTGCTCGACGAGCCGACCAACCATCTCGACGACGGCGCCGCCGCGTTCCTGGAGGCGCGGGTGCGCGAACTGCCCGGGGTCGTGATGGTGGCCAGCCACGACCGGGCCTTCCTCGACGCCGTGTGCACGGATCTGATCGACCTCGACCCGGCGGTGGACGGCCCCGTGCGGTACGGCGGCAACTACAGCGCCTTCCAGACGGAGAAGCACGCCGAGCGGCAACGCTGGGAGCGGCGGTACGCGGAAGAACAGGAGGAACTGGCGGCACTGCGCCGGTCGACGCGGGTGACCGCCCGCCTCGTCGCCCCGAACCGGGAGCGGCGGGACAACGAGAAGATGATGTACGGCCTTCGGGGCGATCGGGTGCAGGGCCAAATCTCGCGGCGGGTGCGCAACGCCGCCCGCAGGCTGGAGGAGTTGGAGCGCGGGCAGGTCGGTGAGCCGCCGCGACCGCTGCGGTTCCACGTCACCGCGCTCGCCCAGGGGCCGACGGACGACGACGCCCCCGGCGATCTCGTGAGCCTGCGCGACGTGCGCCTGCCGGGTCGGCTGGAGGTCGCCCGGCTGGACGTGTCGGCGACCGAACGCCTCCTCGTCACCGGCGGCAACGGGGCGGGGAAGTCGACGCTCCTGTCCGTACTCGCCGGTCGGCTCGCGACCGGGGGCGGGGACGGAGTGCGACGGCGACCGGGGCTGTCCGTGGGACTGCTGTCCCAGGACACCGTGTTCGCACGGCCCGACCGCACCGTGCGCGACACCTACGCGCTCTCGCTCGGCGCCGAACGGGCGGAGGAGGTCCCGCTGGTCTCATTGGGGCTGATGCACGAGCCGGACCTGGAGAAACCGGTCGGGCAACTGTCGGTCGGCCAGCGGCGGCGGCTCGCGCTGGCACTGCTGGTGGCGAGTCCTCCGCAACTGCTGCTGCTCGACGAGCCCACGAACCACCTGTCCCCGCGCCTGTGCGACGAGTTGGAGGACGCCCTGGGCACCGGGCCCGGGGCGATCGTGCTGGCCAGTCACGACCGCTGGCTGCGAAGGCGCTGGCAGGGCCGCGAATTCCGGCTGCGCCCGGCACGGTGAACGCGCCCGGCGCCGTGACCGCCCGGCGCGCGGTGAGTGCCCGGCACGGTGGACGCCCAGGTGAGAGCGCGGCGCGGTGAGCACGGGGCACGGATCAACCGGCCTTTCCGGAAACGGGGGTCGTCACGCCGAGGCGTTCCCAGAGGAGGGCCAGATGCGCGTGCAGGACGTCCTGGGCCTCCGCCGGGCTCAGGTGTCCGATGAGCACATGGCTGGTCAGGCCGTCCGTGAGCGCGAGCAGCGACCGGGCCTCGCGCCGCGGATCGGGCGCCACGGGGACTGCGTCGGCCGGATCGTTCCCGGCAGCGGCCCCCTTCCCCGTGACCGAACCGTCCCCGGTGCCGGGGCCGTTCCGGGTGCCCGGGCCGGCGCTCTCGGCGGCCTCCGCGATGAGGCGGGCGAAAACACCCTGGAGATCCGCGTAACTGGTCCTGAGCTTGCCGGCGAGCGGCTCGCTGACGGCGGCCTGTGCGACGAACGCGAGCCAGACCCGTGCCTCGGCGCGGTGTTCCTCGCGCAACAGGGCGACCTCGCCGGCCGTGTGGCCCAGGGCGGTGGCGGCCGACTGGGCCGGGCCACGGACCAGACGGGCCCGTACGCGCTCGGTCAGACGCTCACCGACGTGTTCGACGGCGAACAGGAGCATCTCCTCCTTGGTCCGGAAGCAGCGCTGAACGGCCCCCAGTGAGACCTCCGCACGAGCCGCGACATCGCGCATGGACACCCCCTCCGGCCCGTGTTCATCGGCGAGACGGCAGACGGCGTCGGCGATCCGACGGCGTCTGCTCTCGTAATCCACCTGCTTGGGCATGGCCGGGCGCTCCTGACTCTCGATCCGTGCGTTTCTTTTTTCGATACGATCGTATCGCTTCTGGGCTATGGTTCCGGCACGGGTGCTTCGACCTGCGAAGGACGCGAAGGACGCGAAGGACATGAGGGGAAGGACAGGGATCGTGCGGGACGCCCTATGGAAGTTGTCGGCCACGGCGCAGGCGGAAGCCGTCCGGAGCGGGAACGTATCGGCCGTCGAACTGGTCGACAGCCATCTGGAACGCATCTCCGACGTCAACCCGCGGATCAACGCGGTCACGCAAACGATGGCCGACCGCGCCCGTGAAGCCGCGGCGGGGACCGATCGGAAGCGGGCCGCGGGCGAGGATCCCGGCCCCCTGGCGGGTGTGCCGTTCACGGTGAAGGAGTGCCTCGCCGTCGAGGGCGTGCCCACCACCTTCGGGACGGCGCGGTTCCGTGATCTGGTGGCGGCGACCGACGCGCCCCCGGTGGCCCGGCTCCGGGCTGCCGGAGCCGTACCCATCGGGCACAGCAACATGCCGACCATGATCCTGGCCGGGATGCACACCCGCAGCGAACTGTTCGGCGACACCGTCAACCCGTGGGACCCGAGCCGTACGCCCGGCGGCACCAGCGGCGGCGACGGGGCGGCCGTCGCCACCGGCATGGCCGCGGTCGGACTCGGCAACGACTCCGGCGGTTCGATACGGATCCCCGCCTCGTTCTGCGGTGTCGCGGGGCTGAAGCCCACCGCCGGACGGTTCCCCGCCGACCATCGTGTCCTCGGACCGGACGACCCCGGACCGGCCTCGCAGATGCTGGTGACCGACGGCCCGCTGGCCCGCCGGATCGCCGACCTGCGGCTGGCGTACGAAGTGCTGGCCGGAACCGATCCACGCGACCCGCGCGCCGTACCCGTACCGGTCCGGGGCGAGCCGCTGCCGGGTCCGGTGAAGGTCGCGGTCGTCGCCGACCCCGGTGGTCGCGGCGTCCACCCCACGGTGCACGCGGCCGTCATGACCGCGGCCGACGCGTTGCGGGACGCCGGATACGACGTGCGGGAGGTGGCGGACGTTCCGAGGCTGGACGAGGCACTTGAGGTGTACGGCCGGATCACCGTGACCGAGTTCGCCCCCACCTGGCCCGTGGTACGCACGCTGCTCGGGGCGGGCGGAGACCGGTACATCGCGATGGCGATGGAGCGGACTCCGCCCGCGACCGCCGCGGAGTTCATGAAACTGATGGGCACCTGGCTGGGCATCCGCCGGTCGTGGGCGGAGTTCCTCGACACGTACCCGTTGCTGCTCGGGCCGGTGTTCACCGAGCCGCCCGTCGAACCGGGGCTCGAGTCACGCGACGCGGCGGGACACGAACGGGTCCGCACGGGCATGCGCCTGTGCACGGTGACCAGCTTCGTGGGCGTGCCCGCGGTGGCCGTACCGACCGGGGTGGACGACGGCCTGCCGTCCGGCGTCCAGATCGTCGGGCGCGCGTTCCGGGAGGACCTGTGCCTGGCCGCCGCCCAGGAGATCGAGGGCCGGCTCGGAGTGCTCACGCCGCTCGACGTGCCGCTTCGGAGTGCTCACGCCGATTGACGTGCCGCTTGGGCCGGTGAGTGGTCCCGGTCGGCGGGCCCCGCCGACCGGCGAATCGCTCCACGGGCCGGTCGGCGGGCCCTGCCGGTCTACCGGCGGGGCGTGTGACGGTAACGGAGTTCGGTGAGCGTGACGTCGTCGTACGCATCGTCCTGGATCCCGCCGTCGGCCCGGTAGCCGGATCGTTCGTAGAAGCGGCGGGCCCGTCGGTTGTCCTCCAGGACCCACAGGACCACGGTCCGGAATCCCGGGCCCTGCTCGCCGAGACCCATACGCGCATGGGTCTCGGTGAGCAGGGCCCGGCCGACTCCCTGACCGATCAGATCGGGGCGGACGTAGAGGGCGTAGATCTCGCCGGCCGCCTCCTCCCACCCGCTCGTCTCCTCCTGCCCCGCGGCGGACGGCCGCCCCCGGTACGGACCGAAGCAGATCCACCCCACGGGTACGCCGACGGCGTCGACCGCGACGAGGTCCGTCGACCGCCGCCGCTGATGGGCGAACCATTTCCGCCGCTGTTCGGCGTCGTCCTCCACCGTCATCGCGTCCAGAGAGGTGCGGGGAACGATGCCCGCGTACGCGTGCTGCCAGCCCCGTACCCGTATCGCGGAGACGGCGTCGATGTCGGCTTCGTTCATCTCTCGCACCTGGAACATCGCGCCACCGTAGGCGGAGATCCCCCTCGCCGAGAACCGCTTTCGACACACAGCCCTGGAGCTGAAGCGCTGCTTCCTTGCGCTCGTCCAGGAATTCGACCGCATTCACACGCTGTCCGGGCACGCTGATCCACCACGAATGACGGAAAAGCCCTCAGGGAGCGACGTAGCGGAACTCCGGTCCGTAGGTCTGTCCGCTTCCGTCGGGAAGCGGTCTGCGCATCAGGCTCTGTGCGGGTTCCTGAAGCGTGAACATGCGGGACACCGCATCGTTGAGCAACTCCTTCGCCTGGGCGGCAACGTCCTGTTGCCAGGCCTGTTCCAGGAGGCGCAGCATGGCGCTGTAGGAGTGGTTGAAGGTGTCAAGGAGCTCCGTCGTCCCGGCGTCCGCCGCGGCGGGGCCCTCCCGTGGCCAGCCCCCGCTCGGCACGATGCCCATGGGCAGGGTGCGGGGCATCGGAATCTCCGGTCCCTCGAAGGCCCACCGCTCCGGGGCGTCCGACACCTTCACCAGTTCGCGGCCGTGGTAGATCTCGCGGAAGACGTAGAAATGGGCGAGTTCGCCGCGCTCCCCGGGATGGGGGTTCTCGGGCGATGCCGAAGTGCCCTCGCCCTGTTCCTTGATGACCCCGATCGCCGACTCGACGGCGCCGAGCGTGGTGAGGGCCACCAGGCTGTTGCCCGAACCGTGGTGCTCCATGTTCCTGGTCAGCTGCCGAAGTCCTCGGATCAGCTCGGGATGGGCGCGGAAGGCGTCCAGGATCGCCGTGTAGAAGGCTCCGATCGATGTGTGCGCCGCGACGCCTGCGTTCACGACCGGGTCGTCCGGTTCCTCGATCTGCGCGTACATCTCCAGCGACGCCTTTGTCAGTCCGCCGAGACTGACGGTGAGTCCGGGCCGTACGCCCCCGGGCAGCGGGCCCGGATACGCCGGCACCGACGTCTCGTCGGCCAGGCGGGGTGTGCCGCCGATCGTGGTGAGCAGGTTGCCGGCGAGTCCCAGGTGGGACATCTCGTCGAAGACGACGACACGCAGGGCGTCGGGAACGCGCTCGTCGCCGCCCGTGTCGTCGATCGACCACAGGCCGCACAGGTATGGGGGGAGGGTGGCGAGTTCCAGGAGAATCGCCTGCTGGGTCGCCTCCCTCAGCCAGTCGGCGTCACGCTGTTCGGCGGAGCGGTCCATCAACTCGACGATCCGATTGCTCTTCGCATTGAGATAGGTGCTCATCACAGACCTCCTCGGGCAAGTGGTTGTGAGCGGGCGTGGACAGCCCGCGCCCGAGGGCGTGGGCTATCGCCTGTGAGATGGGCTGACCGGTGTGGTCCTCGTAGTAGCTGAAGGCCGGACTCGGGTTGACCTCGAAGCAGTAGACGTCGCCGTCGTCGGCGAGGACCAGGTCGATCCCGGCGAGCGCCAGACCGAGCCGGGTGACGAGGTCCGTGCACCGCCGTGCCAGGTCCTCGGGCAGGTCCCACGGGGTGAGTTCGACCCGGCCGCCGTATCGGCCGGCGTAGCGGTAGTCCACCCGGTCGCTGTCGATGCGGGTGGCGAGCGGCTCGTCGGCCACCATGTGCACCCGGACGTCGACGCCGGGTACGTAGCGCTGGAACTGCACGGGGCACGACCGGATGAGCGGCAGCCGGTCGACGGCCTCGTCGTCCAGGAGGTGCACGATCGACCGCACCGCGCTGATCGACTTGTAGACAACCCGGCCGTGGCGGGCCCGGAAGGCCAGGGCGAGGGCCGGGTCGTCGGTGACCAGGGTCTCCGGGACCCGGAAGCCGGCTTGGCGGATCAGCTGGGCCTGGTAGGGCTTGGACCCGTTCGTCGCCGTCGCGGAGGAGCGGTTCATCACGCATCCCGGCGCGATCTCGATCCAGCTGCCGAGGGTCTCGTGCCACGTCTGGCAGTGCCTGAGGGTCTCCGGGCCGACCTCGGGCATCCCGGGCAGCAGCCGCCAGTCCATCAGCCGTGTGTAGATGCCGGTCACGGTGGAGCACGGGACGGTCCGGCCGTCGCACCGCAGCCGGCCGAGCACCTTGGTCCCCTCGACCTCGATGTCGAGGGAAGTGTCCATGAAGCGGCGTTGGTGCAGCACGGCGTACGGCAGACCCTGGCGGCGCAGCGCGTCGGTCACCAGTGCGACCGGCGGCTCGCTGGCAATGCCGCAGACGACGATCACCACGGCCTCCCCGGTAGCCGGGTCAGGTACGCGTGCAGGCGGGCGACGAGAGCGGGGCCCGCGATCCGCAGATCGGGCAGGAGCGTCGCCCCGGCGAAACGCGCGCCGTGCCGGTCGTCGAGCTCCAGGCCGACACCCATGAGATCGGCACCGGCCGCCCGCGCGAGCCGCCGGCACGCCGGGACGAGGTCGGGGACCGCCTCGCCGCCGAAGACGTGCTCGCCGAGCACCACCACGGTGCGGGCCGCCGCCTTTCCGGCCGCCGTCGGGCTCTCACCGGACAGCCGCAGCGGTGCCACCGGCAGCCCCGCCCCGGCCGCGAGCACGCTCCACTCGGCGGGGGACCGCCAGGCGCCGGACAGGCCCAGGGGGCTGGGGCGATTGACGGTGACGGGGGCGAGGCACTGGAGCCAGCTCAGCACGAGCGCGCTCATCTCCGCCATGGCGTAGCAGGTGTCGACCGCCGAGGCGAAGACGAGATGCTCAACGGGCGCGTACGTGAGCCGGTTGAGCACGCCGTCGATGTCGTCGCTCGCGAGGGTGCGACCGTCGGGAAGGGTCGTCTCGAAGCTCGCCCGACCCTCCTCGATGCAGTGCGCGGACCGCACCGAGCGCGTCAGCATCTCGGAATCGACGAGCTCGACCGGGTCCGGACCGCGTTCCCTCAGCCCCGTGCGCACCCAGCGCGCCGCCTGGTCCTCGGGGTCGCACAGCACCAGCCACATGCCGACACCCCCGCCGTCTAGGGTCCCTGGTCCTCGTGGGCCAGGGCGCTGGTCGACAGGTCGGGGCGCAGCTCCGGCGGGATGAAGTGGACGTGCGAGGAGTCCGTACTCGCCCAGGCCGGGACCGGGCCGACCGGCCGGGGGAAGCGGTCCGGCACCATCATGATCTCCTGCGGCGTGTCCTTGTGCTCCTTGTCCTTGCCCTCCTTGCCGTCCTTGTCCTTCATCTCCTTGCTGTCCTTGCTCTCCTTCTCGGTCTTCTCGGAGCGTGTGAGGTGGAGGGTCTTCTCCTCCTTGTCGCGGGCGTTGCACTTCAGGACGAAGTCGGTGGAGAGGCTCGCCGGGCCGCCGAACGGCACGTGCGCAATGGGGGCGACCTTGATGACGAGGTGCCCGCATCCGTTCGGTGGGATGGTCGGCGTCACCTCGTCCAGGGTGAAGCCGACCCCCATGTCGGTGCCCGCCGCGTTGGTCAGGTTCAGGCGGCCGGGGCCGACGTTGCCGATGTCGACCCTGATGTCCTCCATCGAAACTCCCGATGGAGCCCTCCGTTCGTGGGACCGATCCATGGATATCCGCGGCTGAAGGGTGTCCTCTTCGAGATCCGACACCACCCACACGAAGGAGAGCTCCATCGGCGCGTTGTTCGTGATCCGCACGTGCCAGGGGCGGTCGGCCGACTTGGAGATGTCCAGTCTCACCAGGAACACGTCCCGCGGTTCGCGGCTCCAGGTCGCGGTGCCCACCTCGAACAGCGTCTCGTCCTGGATCGATATCTCTTCCGGGGAGCGCGGTACCTCGGCGAACTCACCCGCCCCGGTGCGGAGTTCGATGGTCGGGGCCGCCTCACCGGGCGGCTCGCAGTCCGGCCCCACGGCAATGAGGCGAAGGAACATGCCCGACGCCTGCGCGCCTACGTGGAAGGCCACCGGGGCGCCGGTGGTGTCGGAGGCGAGCCGGAGCGGGCCCGCCTCCGGCAGCATCTGGAATATCGGCTCAGCCATTGTCACCACACTCCGAGCGGAACGATGTCGGCGTAGACCAGCCGTCCTGTCCCCTCGACCGCTGATCCCGCCTCGCTCGTGGTAGGGGGATGCGTCTCGAATTCCTGGACGACGACGCGTTGGGGTCGATCGCCGGTGTCGGGGAGGTCCAGGTCGCGCACCTGTCCCAGGGCGCCGGAGGTGCCAAAGACCGTGGTCCAGCCCGCGCTGCCGCGCCCGGCGGCGTCCCGTACCTGCAGTTCGGTGCGGACCGTGTTCGGCCGGGGGCCGGAGGGGCCGAGGCCGTCGACGACCACGGTGCCGTGGCCCGGCGTCCGTGTGACGACAAGGCGGCGGTGGGGCGGGAGTTGCACGGGCTCCGTCTGGACCGAGGGCGACAGCGACGGGACCCCTGCGACGGTGTGGGACTGGTAGCGGGCCAGTGCCAGCCGTACGAACGGGAAGTAGGAGGACGTGACGAGCGGAGACAGGTCGATGTCGGCGAACCAGCGGTCTGCCTGCTCGTCGAACTGGGCGGAGTACGCGATCAGGTCCACCGAGCGCTGCAGTTCCGGCAGCTCTGCTCGGTCGCCGGCCTGCGGGGCGTTGACATGGGCCTCGGTCAGGATCGCCGGCGGGGCACCGGTGTCCCAGATCGGATCGCGCCCCGCGATGCTGATGTACTTCAGCACGTCGTCGGGGGCCGCGGGGCCGGGCCAGGTGAGGACGGCCAGGGCCTCATCGGCCCCGGAGGCGTACCAGGGCCGTTCGAGGAGGACACGCAGCCCGCCGCCGTGGCGCCATCGGGTGAGCGACCGTTGCCCGTCGTTCGTCTGGGTCCAGCGGAAGGTCGGCACGGTGTACAGGAGCTTCGGCGCGGGTGGGCGGGCCGAGCTCGGTACATCGGTCACGCCCAGGGCTCCGTCGGCGAGGCATGCCTCGGGATCCTCGGCCGTGGCGCGGGCGAAGCAGTCCTGGAAGCGCGAGACCCCGGTCACGTCGTACGTGACGTGCCGACGGCGGGTGTCGCCGAACTCCTGGCAGATCGTGGGGAACGCCTCGTGCTGCGGGGCCCGCTTGACGTCGTACGAGCCGACGAACGCCGTCCGCTTCTGCGGCCCCGGCTTCGCCGGCGGAAGATCCTCGTGGTCGGTCCACTCGGCGCGCAGGTCGAGCCGCCCGGTACTGGCGATGTGGATCTTCAGATCGCCGGTGAGCAGGACGGTGCTGGTGTCCCCGGCGTTACGATCGGCGGTCAGCCACCCGGTGGGGTCCGACCGCGGCCGTTGCACGGCATGGACGAGGGTGACGGTCCGCGGAGGTGTGACGAGGCGATTGTGGCCCTGGGTGATGTGCTGGAACTCCGGCGTGCTCGGATTGCTGGGGTCGATGCCCAGCCAGGCGACGATGCCGAACAGCTGGACGCCTCGGTCCCCCGGACACGACGGGATGTCGAAGGTCACCTCTTCGGCCGGCCCGAGCGCGACCGTGAAGACGCGCTGGTCCGGGGACCGGGTGATGGTGCAGCCCGAAGGGGCGTCCACCAGACGCAGGGCGATCGGATCGTACGTCGGCCACGTGCCCTTCCAGACCGCGGTCCTCTTGTCCCCGAGGACCGTACCTTCCTTCCCCGTGTCCGGGTCGACGGGCCGGGGCCGGGGGTTCAGGGCGATGTGCGAGCCGGCCGGGTCGGGCAGCCACGGCAGGACGACGCCCGTCTCGGGGAGGACGACGTACGGAGCGGCGATGCCGGAGGCGGCTTCGGCTCCCACGACTTGTGCCCCAGGGATGTGGGACACCTCGCGATCGGCCCGCTTGGCGACCTCGAAGATCTCCTTCACCTTCGCGGCCGGCACGTCGGGGCCGAGAGCCGCGTCGAACGTACGGTCGTGCTGGATGGCCAGTTCCAGCGAGCACTTGGGGGCCAGAAGGTGGCGCAGATCGAAGGCGCGATGCCCGTGCGCGGCCGCGTAGTCGCTCACCGACTGGCCGCGGTCGCTGCGGATCACCATCCGGTTCAGGGTCTCGCCGTCGGCCAGCGCACGGGTCGGCACCAGCTCCGGTGGCAGCAACGGCTCGAAGCGGTGGTACGTGAAGATCTCCGACTGCTCCTCCTCGGGCCCGGCCTCCTCGGAGCGCGGTCCGCCACCGGCGAGGTCGGCGATCCGGACCCGTAGCCGGTACTCACGGCCGAACCGCAGGCGCGGCAACGACCCCGGGTCGCACTCGACGACCGCCTCGAAGGGCGGAGGGTCGGTCGGCGCGGCCATCGCGTCGCCCGTGTCGACGACCCGCTCGGGCCGTTCCGTCACCTGACTCCAACCGTCCCATCTCGCCACGGCCTGGTGGATGTACAGCGCGTCCTGCGCTCCGGCCCCGGTGACCGCGGAGTCGGGACGCACGTACCCCTCCTCCAGCAGGCCACGGCGGCCGTCGCCGGACGACTCCTGACCGATCGGCACCCCGCCGATCATGTAGCGCACCCGCCTCCGGCACAGCGAGTACCACTGCTCGGTCGTCACGTCGTAGATGTCCATCCGATAGCCGCCCAGCAACGAATCCGCTGTCAGCGGCAGGGTGGTGAGGCCGTCGGACGTAGCCCGTTGCTGCGCCCGCTGCAGTTGCTTGCGATGCTCCGCCTCGCGGTCCCGCTCGACGAGGGCGAAGCCCATCGAGTGCAGGGCGGGCAGCGCGCCGACGTCGGCCGAGTCCTCCGACGGCGCCCGGGCGCGGTCCGACTGGGCGGCGCCGACCATCCGCAGGGCGGCCCCGTCCACGTCGAAGGGCATCACCTCGTACCGCGGATTGGCGGACGGCGCCACGCCGGCACCGGCCAGGGGCAGCATGCCCCGCTCGTACTCGGTGGCCCCCGGTCGCGTCAGCGACGCGGCGACGAAGCGGTTCCCGTCCAGGACGTAGGCGGTCTTCGGCGACAGGTCGTCCTGCGCGGCACCGGTCCAGCCGGTCGGCGGGGAGCTGTCGGGGTTCGGCCATCGCGGGACGACCCGCAGTTCCTTGACGTCTCCCTCGGCCAGCTGGGCGGCCGGGACCGCCAGGTCGATCAGCAGCCCGAGCGCGCGCAGCAGCATCGGGTGGTCGGCGAGCCGGGCGACGATGTCGTGGAAGTCGTGCACGGCCTCCTCCGCGGGTGTCGGCACCGTGAAGGAGGCCTCGTCACGGCGGTAGAAGGCGTACGCCTCGGCGATCGCCGACCGGTGTGCGGACGGGTCCGCCGTCGCGCCGTCCAGCGGGCCGAGAGCCGTCTGCCACATCGCCGCGACCCGGCCCAGCGCCTCCCGCAGCTCAAGGTCGGCCTCCGGGACCCTGCCGTCGTACTCCAGATGCGTGCCGGCCGTGGCCGTGTACGCGTCGCGCACCTCCGTGGCGGCCTCGGAGGCGGGGAACTCTCGGACGTCCCGTCCGGCGTAGGAGGTCGTCCGGTACGGGCGCACCGGCGTTTCGCCCGTGAACAGCGCCTGCCACGCGGACAATTGCTGCGTCGTCGAGAACGCGACCTCCTTCTCCTCGGGCGTGACATGGGGGACCCGGTAGGAGGTGACGAGCTGTGTGCCGCGGAAGACGTCGAACCGCACCGCGGACAGCCGCTGCGGCCAGGTCTGCATCCCGAAGTCCGACAGCTTCCTGTTCCCGTCCGGCCCGAGCAGCCGGGGTGTCAGCAGCACGGACAGCAGCGCCATCGGAGCGGAGTGACCGGACACCGGCCCGGCCCGCCCGGCCGGGATCGGGGTCCAGACGAACTGTCGCTGCGCATCGGTCACCGGCATGGGTCACTCCTCACGCGAAGGCCCGGCAGTACGTCTGCCACGGGAACGACTGGCCCTGGGGTCCCAGCGCGGCCTCGACGGACGAGGCCTGCGGTGCCGCGGACGAGTCCGACAGGGCCTGCTCCGGAGCGGGCGCGAGGCTGGGGCCCTTGAAACTCTTGTGGCATTCGAGCGTCACGGAGGTGGACCAGAAGGTGAGGTCCACGCTGATGACGAGTCGGGCGGCGCCGTGCAGCTCGTTGCGCTCCACGCTGTAGGTGAGGCTGAGCATCAGCTCCACCGACACCCTGATCAGTCCCAGCACCGACACGCTGCCGCCGATCCGCAGGTAGCCGGTGATCTCGATGTCGCCGCCCTTCTTGACGAAGACGACGCCGCCGAAGACGTGTACCTCGCCGGCCGCGACGCCGAAGTTCATGGCGACGCTGGCACCGAACTCGATGCCGCCGACGAAGCGTTGCAGCCCTCCCTCGGACTCCCCGGCGCTCACGCCGAGCTCCAGGTATCCGCCGCCGCCGAACCCGGAGACCGTCACCAGGAACGGCCGTTCCCGCGTGGCGAAGGAGAAGTCGATCTCGATGGGCCTGTTCTCCAGTGACAGGGTGAGGCCGATGTCGATGGCGAGGTTCTGGAGGGTGAAGACCCCCATGCCGAGCGTGGGTACGGCGATCGCGTACGTCGCCTTGATCCGTACCGCCGACATCTCGATACGCGGCCCACCGCGCCCGGCCTGCGGGATCTTCTCCGCCAGCGTCCTGACGAAGTTCAGCTTCCCCGCGAGCCGGGCGTCCGCCAGGTCGAAGGTGAGTGC
This sequence comes from Streptomyces sp. NPDC032161, assembly GCF_040636995.1. NCBI lineage: Bacteria > Bacillati > Actinomycetota > Actinomycetes > Kitasatosporales > Streptomycetaceae > Streptomyces > Streptomyces sp. NPDC032161. The sequence continues at coordinate 364,258 of NZ_JBEZVN010000003.1, forward strand.
GGGACGCTCGCCGGAGTTGGCGGTGAAACGCACCTTGTTGAAGGTGAGGACGACCAGGGCGGCGCTGCGTTCGGGGATCTCCAGGGTGAAGTCCGTGACCTCGCCCGTCGTCCGCAGGTCGGGCCGGTCGCCGACGAGGTTCGAGACCACTTCCAGGAACACCGACGACGTGGGGGTCTTCGGATGGAAGGGCTCCACGGCCGTCGACAGTTTCTCCCGCCACGTCAGCTTCGCGGACGGCGCGCCGACCACGTCGGACCACGTGATCTCCGGGCGCGAGGTGATGACGGAGACGATGCGGCGGAGCGGGACCACCCCGAAGAGTTTGGAGTCCTCGGTGAACAGGTCCTGCGGCCGCGGTGGGAAGGGGCCGCCGGCGATCGGACCGGCCTTGCGCGCGATCTCGGTGACGGCCATGTTCGGGGCCGCCACCATCCCTGTGCGCGCGCCCGCCGCGGCGAAGTCGAGCACCTTCGGCTGCAGCAGGGCGAGCATCACGTCGGGCGGCCGGTCACCCGCAGCGGTCTGCAGGAAGGCCTTCGAGAACTCGGCCGGCACCGTCGGCGTGGAACCGAGCAACTGGCGTACCGCCGGCAGGGCCACCTCCATCCGGGTCACCCGGGGGTGGAAGCCGACCCCGTTCGCTGCCAGGGCCGTGCCGACGCCGCCGAAGGACATCGACCGCACCTCCTGCACCGCGCCCTCGAGAGGGCGGGTCGCCGACTCCATGGCGAGGGCGATCCTGCGCCCGACGTCCCGCGTGGGGCGCCCGGTGTCGCGCTGGATTCCCGACCGCGGCCCGCGCGCGTACTCCGCGTCGAGGGCCGAGGCGTTGGACGTGCCGGTCGCCGTGTCCGACACGAACAGCATCGGCAGCTGGAAGTCGACGACCTCCCGGTCCGCCCGCGCCCGTACGGTGAACTCGACGGTCGCCCCGGACCGGGTGGGCCAGAACGCCTTGGGCAGCCATGTCGGCTCGTCCAGCTCCGTCAGCTGCCGTGGCTCGACGGAGATCTCCTGGAACGGGAACGCCCGCTCGTGCGCGCCGCCCTGGCCGACGCCGTAGCGGCGCGTCGGCTCGGTCACGATCAGGACGCGCTTCTTGCGCAGCGCCGCCACGACGGACGGCGACGACTCGAACCGTCGCTCCGTCATCTCGACGTACGCGGCGCGGTGCCCGAACGGGAAGAGAGCACCGCGGGTGAGAACCCGGACGTAGTAGTCCCGTCCCATGGCGGACTGGTGGGCCCAGTCCAGCGTCGGCCACGAGGCCGAGGCGGAGAACCAGGCGCCGTAGGCGCTCAGGATCAGCCGGTCGACCGCCACGTACTGATCCGGGTACTGGACCCCGAGCGCGGCGATCGTCGCCACGTGGTGTCCCAGCGGGGTCGCCAGGCCCGGCTCGTCCGCGAGGGCCTTGACGGGTTTCACCTGCAGGGGCTCGGCGCTGTCGGGGACCCGTATCCGGCTGTGCCACAGTTCGGTGGTGCCGTCCTCGCCTGCGACGGGCAGGGCGTGGTGTGCGCATCGGGCGCCGGTCGGCAGCCCGAGCAGCAGACGCCAGGGCAGTTCGAGCCGGGTGCCTTCCTGCCCTGCGGTCTCCGGCGCGGTGACCAGGGGCAGGCGCGCCATCGCGCTCAGTACGCCGTCGACGGTGAGCGGCACGACCTCCTGCCCGAGGGCGAACGCGAGACATGACGGCCCCGCGATGCGCGCCTGGCTGTTCGGTCCGGAGTCCTCCACCGTCTCGGTGATGTGCTGCGGCGGGAGCTCCACGATCAGCCGGGCGCCCGCGTGTTCGGCGAAGACCTCCACCACCCCGTCGGAGCGGGCCCGTTCCCGCAGCCCGGTGCCCCGGACGGTCAGCGCGACGAGGTCCTGGGGGCGCAGCGCGTGGTAGCCCTGCGGGTCGGCCCAGATGTCGATCAGCTCCCATGCCGACCAGTCGCGGTCGAACCACCGGTGCACCAGCGCGGTGCCGGCCCACACGGCGAACACGTCGGTCCGCCCGGCGTCTTCGGAGACCGCGGCCAGGTGCGTGGTGCCGTCGGCGCCGGCCGTCAGGTCCCCGCCCAGGTCCTCCCAGTCCGACGGCTCCGTCCACGTGCTGTGCCACAGCCCCGTGGCGCCGGCCGCGAAGAGGCTGTGGTTGGTCGCGGCGAAGCGGAGCGGCACCGGCCCGTCCTCGGGGAAGGGGGCGAACTCGTCCCAGTCGGCCGACCAGCCGTCGGAGTAACGCCGCCGCAGGATGAGTCGCCGCTGCGCGTCCGCAACGAGCAGGTCGAACCGACCGGGCGCGACGGAGACGGCCTCGAGCGGGCCGGAGGCGTACGGCCCGGCGTGGAGCACGGTCCTTGCGCCGTTCAACCGCCAGTGCGTGATCTCCCGGTCACCGTCGGGGAAGAGCACGTGCAGGTCGTCGGGTCCGGTCGCCGCCACCGCGTACCCGCACGCTGCGGGGTTCGGGGTCAGCGGGCCGCGCGACGTCCACGGCGTCCAGCCGTCCTCCGCGAGGCTCCTGTGCTGCACCTCGCGCCCGCCGCAGAGTGCGAGGAGTTCGATCCGGCCCGGTCCGGACCGCGTCGCGGTCAGCCAGCCGGAGCCCGTCGGCGTACCGGGGGACGTCCAGGGGCGGCCGAGCGAGTGCCACGCGCCCCACTCTCCGTCGAAGGTCCTGTGCCACACGCCGCCGCCGTCGTCGCCGACGAAGACGTCGAGTCGGCCCGGTGCGGGGGAACAGGCGGCGAGCGCCGTCACTGTGGCGTTTCGCATGGGGCGTCACCTCGTGCCGACGCGGTCGCTACAGGGTCTGGTACGCAGGCGACGCGGGTGCCGACGCTCCCGTCGCCTGTGTTCCGGACGGTGCGAAGGCGAATGAGGGCGGGGCCTCCAGCAGACGGCGGGAATGGTCCCGCACGCGATCGATGTAGTAGTCCCACGGGAAGTACGGGCCCGGGTCGGTGTGGTCGTTCCCCGGCACGTTGTAGTGACCGCCGAGCCCCTTGAACCAGCCGCGGGTGCCCGGGTCGAGCGGCACCTCGATCGGAATGTCGTAGAGGTCGCACAGATACGCGGACAGCTCCGCGGAGGAGTCCAGCATCTCCTCGGTCCAGTCGGCGGGACCGGTGGCGCCGGGGTAGCCGTACTCGTGCTCGATGCCGAAGTAGACGCTGTTCCCACCCTTGCAGTGCCAGGCCTGGTACTTGCCGTCCCGGGGGCCGACGGTATCGGGGTCGGGCAGCGGAACCATCTGGACCCGGCGCCCGTCCCTGGCGACGACGAAGTGCGCCGAGACCCGGGACACCGGGTCCTGGAACCAGCTGACGGCTCCGTCGTAACTGCCGGCGGTGTAGTGGACGACGATGCCCTGGGGGACCATCGCGCTCCCCCCGGAACGATGCGGACTGTTCTTGTAGCCCACACTGGGCCGCCTTGTGCCGGACAGGTTCATGTGCATGCGCAGGCCGGCCGATGTCACCTCGCCATCCGTCTCCAGGGCATGCGTCGTGACCTCTCCACAGGTCGGGCAGACCAATTGCACCGTTTTGCTCGTCATTTCCGCCTCCGAGGCTGAGGGCCCGGTTCGGCCCTGCGCGCGTTTCGGGCGCTCGTCACTCGGCCACGGGATCGGCTGACGGACGGACCCGGCTCACGGGGAAGGAAGAGATGGTCTTCGTGCCGACGGCGCGGAGATCAGTGACCGGACAACTATTCGATCCTGTCAGGCGATTCCGTTCCGGATGAGGCTGTCTGATTCCATCCTCATACACGTTGCGGCATGCCTCAAATCGGGCCGCTTGCGATGCGGGACGGCGTCCGCCACGTCCCGGGATCAGACGATGACGAACGGTGGCCTCGTCGCGAAACAGTTGTAGATCACGAAATTCCCCTGCCGTTTCGCCATGTTCTTGATCGCCGTCGTCGTGTTCGCGCCGTTGGGAGATGCCCGGCATCGGGCCGCGCAGTACGCTGGGCGTACAGGCGCCGTGCGCCTGGTGGACCGGTGAACCGGCAGGTGCAGGGCGCAGGAACGAGCACCGCACGAGGCGCGGGCCGATACGCCGAACAGGACGTGCCGCCATGACTGTTCGTACAGCTCTCCCCGCTTTCTCCGAATTCGTCGATTCGCTGTACACCGCCGAATTCGAAGCGTACCGATCCCGTCCTGACACCGCGATGCGGGACGCCGAGGCATTCGAGGAAGCGCGCCGCTATCTGATCGAGCGGAACGCCGGAATGGACGCGGTGCACTCCTTCGCGGGACCCGACGGCGACATCGTCGACTGCGTACCGACCGAACGGCAGCCGGGCTTGGCGAGAACCGGGAGCAAGCCGCTGCCGACGCCCGATCCGCCGCCCGAACCCCAGGCGTATGCGGATCCCCCGGCTTTCGTCACCGAGCCGCCGCAGTCGCCGCCACCGCAGTTGAGGCCCGACCGTCGGGACATCTACGGCAATCAGATGCTGTGCCCGGAGGGCACCGTCCCCATACTGCGGCTCACCCTTGAACGGCTCGTCAGGTTCCGCACACTGGAGGACTTTCTGCGCGGTGGTCTGCAAGTAAGGCGCGACGAGGAGGGTGTGGCACACCCGTTCGGGAAGATCTGGGGCAACGCGTACGACAGACGCGACAACCACGGCGGCTCCAGCGGGGTCAACGTGTGGGCGCCGCTGGTGTTCGGCGTCGAGTCCTCGGCATCGCAGCAGTGGTACACGTCGGGCACCAGCTCAAGCCCCTTCCAATCCGTGGAGTGTGGCTACCGGCTGGGCCCGCCCTTCGACAACAAACCGCGGCTGTTCGTGTTCTACACGCCGGACGGCTACACCTCCGTCTGCTACAACGACTGGCATGCCGGAACGTGGGTGTACCGGACGGGCGCCTCGCACGTCCTCGGTGCGGCGCTCACGGCTTCCCAGCCGGGTGCGCCCGTGCAGTACCGCATGGGCTTCTTCCTGACCGGCGGCGCATGGTGGTTCAGCATCGGCGACGACTGGATCGGCTACTACCCGGCCACCCTGTTCGGCTCCGGCATGCTGGCGAACAAGGCGGCCAGCGCCGGTTTCGGCGGCGAGGTGGGCGGGGCCGGGACGGCGTTCCCCTCCATGGGCTCGGGGGAGAAGCCGCCCGCGGGCTACGGCCACGCCGCCTACCAGCACGACATCATCACCGCCCTGCCCACGGGAGCGGAGTCGGCCGACCTGGCGCCTGAGCCCACCTCCGAGAACTGCTACGGCCTCGAAGTGACGAACCACTCCGGTTCGTCGTGGGGCAGTTACCTCTTCTTCGGTGGCCCGGGCGGACTCAACTGCTGAGCCGCGGTCTCCGGGCCGCCGGGCGACGCGGACGTCGATGCCGAATGGCCCTGGTGGGCCACGGGGCACGTACCCGGCTGCTCCCTCGTGCAGGTCGTGCGCCGTACGGAATGGGAGTCCACCAGGGCCTGGGCCTGCGTCAAACCGCACAGCCGGCAAGCGGAACCTTGACGACGGGGCCTGCAACAGCGCCTGAACGTCACGGAGTTCGGTCGGCGGTGAAGCGGCTGCTCGGCCCGCCCCGCAGCCGGCCGCTCGGTCACTGCGGCTCGCCACCGCCCCGGCGACCACGAGGCCATCGGTGGAGCGCCCGGCGAGCACCAAGGCGGCCGGGTCGTCGAGCAGTTCGGGCCCAAGTGCGGATCACGACAACTCGGTCTGACCTGTCGACCCTGGTCTGGCCCGTCGGCGCCGGTCTGGCCCGTCGACCACGGTCCGGCCCGTCGGCGCCGTGCGCGTGCCGGGACGCGCCGCCATCGGGCCCGCCCCGGAGGCGACCGCCCATGGCTGTTACACAGCTGAGTGAATGCCCTGGCAGCGGCGGGCCGCTGTTCGATCCGAACGCATCCGGCTCCGACAAGGCTGTCGTGTACGGACTGGTGACCGGGGAAACGAACACCTGCCAGGGGCTGTTCACCAACCTGGCCGACCCGGCGATCTGGAAACCGTTCCGGAAGCCGCTCGCTTCCCATGGGCTCTCGCACGTCGTCCCGACCAACGCCGCCCACCCCGCCGAAGCAGCCTGAAACCACTCTGTTCCTCGAACACCCCCGCGGCAACCGCATGGCCCAGCGGCAAGCGGCTACCCGGCACGGCAGGAGCCGCGAGACGGCTACTCGGCACTGCGGGAGCCACGGGGCCCAGCGGTGCCGCCGCAGCGGCGACGGTGGCTGGTGTCGCACCAAGGGGGAATGCGGCTGCGCCGGCACGTACAGATCGCGACGACGAAGCGGTTCGAGACGTGCGTGACTCCGTCGGGGCCCGTGACTTGCACCGGCCCCTCCACCAGCAGGGGGCCTCGTTCCGTCACGGTGACACGGCGTACGGCATCAGGTTCGTTCGGCACGGATGACCACCAATTCCTCGGTCTTCCTCTCGCCTTCCAACAGCTCCCGCTCACGCAGCCAGCTCTCTCTGGAGAGCAGGACGGGTCCGAGAGGTATGTGCACACGGTTACTGACAGTCGCTTTCAGCCCCACGCGGTCGAGACGCTCGAGTGTGGTGCAGGGATCGCACAGTCCGGAGTGCACCATCAGAAGTACCCCGCCCCGGCGCAGCATCGCGGGCGCGGCCTCGCAGACCCGGTCGACCACCGCCCGGCCGTCCGTCCCCGCGTCCCAGGAACGGGCGGCGCCACGTCGTGGGATCTCCGCCGCGGGAGCGGGCACGTAGGGCGGGTTGCACAGCACGAGGTCGAAGGTGCGCGCGCGGACGGCGGAGGTCAGATCACTGCGGCGCACGGTGATGCGGCAGAGATGAAGAAGCGCGTTGAGGCGCGCGGTGAGGACCGCCCGGCGTGTGATGTCGACAGCCGTCACCTTCCCGCCCAGTTGCGCGGCCCGGATGGCCAGAACCCCGCTCCCCGTTCCGATGTCCAACACTGCTGCCCCGGGCCTGACGCGCTCCTGGTCGAGTGCCGCCATCAGCAAGCGTGTGTCGCGTTGAGGCGCGTAGACCCCCGGTGGCTTCACCAGAAGGGGCATTGAAGAGTCCACGAGCCCGTCAGCCATGCGCCTGCTCCTGTGGGAGAAACCGAACCGCTTCCATGGTCTCTCCGGATGACGTCGGCCGCCGTTCGGAGCGACCGCGGAACCGCTCCGGGACGCACCGTGAGAGCGCGGTGGCGTTCCGTCTTTCATGCGCCCCAGGCAGCGAGGAGCCGTGCGCCGAGACGGTCCTCCAGGTGCGAGGTCGCGGCGATGCCGAACGCGACGTCCGGCTCCAACTCGGGTTCCGTGTCGAGGAGTCCACCGATCACGTCCCGCCGGACGACCTGTTCGTGCACGGCATCGGCTTCCACGTGCTCGCTGTAGAAGAACTCCGCGGACGGCCCGGCACCGGTGCGCTCCATGGCGTGCGCCAGGCGCCGGGAGGACGGCGACGAAGTGATCTCCACGGCGGCGAAGTGGCCCACCAGAGCCCCGCGCAGGCGTCGGTGCAGCCCGAAGAACGACATGGCGTTCACCAGCGCGAGCATCTCGGCACAGCCGGTGTCCACATAGTGGCCGTAGCGCGTCTCAAGGCCGAGATCCGCCATGAGGTCGGCGAACAGCCTGGCGTGCACACGCTCCGCCCTGCCGCCGCCGAATTCGTCGTACTCGACCGCGGCCATGCCGGCCTTGGCGCGACCACTGAGCCGTGGCAGCACCCACGCGTGCGGGTCCGCCTCTTTGAGGTGGTAGAGGGAACGCTGTTTCACGTACTCACGCAGGTGGTCCAGCGTGCCCCGCTCCTCAAGGAACTCCGATACGCCGCCACCGTCGACGGGTTCGGTCAGCAGGCCGGACAGGAGTTCGTCCAGCGACCGCCGCGCACCCGTGTCACGGCGCAGAGCGGCCAGGAAGCGGTGCTCCAAGGCTGCGCGGAGCGCGAGAAGCGGGGGATCCCACTCCCGGTCGGGATCGACCCCGGCGAAGCCTCGGTAATGCAATTCGTAGCAGGCGTACAGCGCCAGTTGGAGATCGCCGCCGTAGGGGTCGGCCCGGCTCACCGCCGCCGTGTCGGGCAGCGCACACCTGTCCCCCAGTGCGCCGATCAACGCGGCGGACAGCGGGCCACGGTGCCGGGGAAGCACGGGCCCACGACGGTCACCGGCCATGCCTTGCCCCCTTTCCGAGCCGTTGGCGCGCCGCGCGACCGCAAAGGGACGGGGCGCGGAGCGGACCGCTCATGTCCGCTCGCGGCCATCGCTCGACGCACGGTCCATCGACGCTCGGTTCCACTGTTTCGATACTCGCTCCATGTACGGTCTCCCGCACGTCCACCACGAGCGCGACCGCAGCGCTGCCGAGGAGGGGACCGTCCTCCTCCACCAGGAATACCCTTCGCACGGGTTTCGGAGCCCAGATATCGGAGATCTGTCCGATATGGCGCAATTCGGATACACGATGATGACCGAACAAGCCGGGCCCCGGACTCTCGTCGAGGACGTGGTGGGGGCCGAACGGGCCGGGTTCGACTTCTCGGTCGCCTCCGACCACTACTTTCCCTGGCTGGACTCCCAGGGCCACGCTCCGTACGCCTGGAGCGTGCTCGGCGCGGCGGCGCAGGCGACATCGACCATCCCGCTGATGACGTATGTGACCTGCCCGACCACCCGGTACCACCCCGCGGTCGTGGCGCAGAAGGCGGCGACCCTGCAGGACCTTTCCGAAGGGCGGTTCCGGCTCGGCCTGGGTTCCGGCGAGAACCTCAACGAACACGTGGTCGGTGCGGGATGGCCTTCGCCACGGGTGCGGCTGGAGATGCTCGAAGAGGCTGTGGAGATCATCGCGGCGCTGTTCGACGGCGGGTACGTGAGCCGTCGCGGGGCCCACTTCGCGGTGGACCGGGCCAAGATCTGGGACCTTCCCGCCACACGTGTCCCCATCGGCGTCGCCGTCTCGGGACGGCGGTCCTGCGAAATCGCGGGCCGCCTCGCCGACCTCGTCATCGCCACGGAACCCGAACGGGAGCTGCTGACGGTGTTCGACCGGTTCGGCGGCACGGGGAAGCCGCGGCGGTTCGGTCACGGCTGTCCCGCTGTCGTGCGGGCCTCGGAGCGAAGCGGGCCGGTACGCGCCACCGGCGCGCGGGCCGTCAGGTGTCAGGCACCCTGCACGCCGTCGGCCGTCTCCCTACCGCCGATGCGGAAGGGGTCCCGCCGAACCGGCCGGGTACTCCTCCAACGGGACGAGGTCCCTGTCCCAGGCCGTGAGCACGGGCTCCAGGACCCGCCACGCAGTCGGGAGTGATGGCGCCGACCAGCACACGGTCGCCGGGTCGGAATTCCTTCACCTCGCTCCCCACAGCGTCCACGACACCCACCGCTTCATGTCCCAGCGTCAGGTTCTCCCGAGGGCCGATGCCCCCTTGGACGGTATGGGAATCGGAGGTGCAGATGAGTGGCCCGGGTCGTCCGCACGACGGCGTCGCCCGGACCCGGCTGCGGAATCGGCTTCTCCATGAAGCCCACACGCCCGATTTCCTTCATCACGAACGCCTTCACAACTGCTCCGTCCCTCCTGCGGTGCACCGCCGTCATCGAAGCGGCGGCCGAGCCGGACCGAATCGGCTCTCACCCCCCCGGGCGAGCAATGGCCGGCCTCGTGGCGGCGGCTCCCACGTTTACGGAAATCGTGTCGGGTCGCGACGCAGCCGCTCTGGAAGCAATGCTTTCCAGTGAAAACAGGGGGCTGCTCGGCGCAGACGGACCTTCTGCACGACACAGCCGCGCCGAGGACCGGCCCACGACCACCGGGCTCACTCCCCACCGTCGCGGATCACGACGACCGGGCAGCGCGCGTGCTGAGTGCAGTGCTGGGCCACCGAGCCCAGCAGCAGCCCTGAGAAGCCCCCGAGTCCCCGGCTGCCGACCACCAGCATGGACGCACCTCGGGAGGCGTCGATCAGCACGCCGGCGGGGGTGCCGTAGCGCACTTCGGCACGTACTTCCACCGGGGGCCGCGATCCCGTGACTTCCTCGACGGCCTCCAGAAGTTCTCTGCGTGCCCGGCCCTCCAGAGCCGCTTCATCGCTGCTCGACGGGGGCAGCCAGCCGAGGGCACCGTGGAACTGCGGGAAGTCCCATGCGGTCACCGCCTCCACCACGGCGTGAGTGAGCTCCGCCTGACGCACGGCCCAGCGAAGGGCCTGCTTCGATGAGTCCGAGCCGTCCACGCCGACCACGATGCGGTCCGCCTGCTCGCGCTGGTCAGCCACGGTTCCTCCTCGACTCGACGGTGTGGGAGAACCGCGCGGGTCTGCGGTCCGCCGCCACCTGTCTCGTCCTCCAGCCTGATGCCGGCCGCACCGTATGCCCAGTCCGACGGAGCCGGACGGGGGCCGGGCAGCGCCTCGCGGCCGCGACCTGGACAGGACTCACAAGGCGCTGGTGGAGGCCGCCGTCGGCAGCAGGTCGAGTCACCCCTGTCGGGGTTGGACCCCGTGAGCATTCGCGATCTCGCTGTCGACGCGCCGTGGCGTCGTCGCCCAGGACGGGAGCCAGACCGCCTCGGCAAGCCTCGGCAGGGTTCCGAGGTGGGCGATGATCCGACGGAGTTCTGGATGCGGATTCGTTCTGGGGAGGATGAGCGAGAGCGGGTATGCGAGGGTCGGATTCACGACAGGGATGCGGCGTAGGTCGTGGTTCGTCGGCCAGATGTACCGGTCGCGTGACCCGACGAGGGTGGCCACGTCCGACGAGTCCGCGAGGGTGTCCAGGAGCACTTCGTCTCCGAAGTGCGGGCCTGCCGCGTCGATGCGCAGGTCGAAGTCGGTGGCGAGCTGTTCGTAGAACTCCGCCCATTCGCTTCGGGGTGCGATGCCCGGCACCCAGATCCGGTGCTCACGCAGCTGCGGTGGTGTCAGTCTGCGGGCGGAGGCGAGCGGATGTCTCGGGCCGACGAGGAGTTCCAGCGGGGAGTCGAACGCGTGGATCATCTGCACGTCGGGCGGCAGTGCGGCCGGGTCGGTGACGGTACGGAACGAGGCATCGATATCGCCCGCTTCGACGGCGGCGACCGCCACGCGCGGGTCGTCGACCCTGAGGGTCACCACGTCGAGCTCGGTTTCGGGATGCGACCGCCAGTAGTCGTGCAGCACAACGGCCTGCGCGCTTCGCAGGCCGAGAACGTCGATCCGCAGGGCCCGGGAGCCCGGCCTGACCGCGGTGACGGCGCGGTCGACACCCGTGACGATGCTCCGCGCGTGGGGGAGAAACGCCTGACCGTCGAGCGTCAGCTCGACCCCACGGGGGGTACGTGCGAACAGACGGACTTCCAGCTCGCGCTCCAGCGCGGCGATCCGTTTGGAAACCGCCTGCTGTGTCACGCCCAGCTCATCGGCCGCATGCCGGAACTGTCCGAGCTCGGCCGCCCGGACGAACGAACGCAATGCCTCGGTGTCCACCGGTTCACCTTACGAGCCGGCGCGTGACAGTGGCTGAGGGTGTGGTCGCCGATCCACCTGCGGCACGATCTGCCGCACTCGGCGCCGGGGCTGCTGTTCGGTGTCCAGGTCCGTCGACCGGTTGCCGGACGTGGCGGGCGGTGTGCGTTCGTCCCGACGCCTGCCTCCGGCACTTCTCCGACGTGGAGGTGCTCCTGGACGACGGCTGCCCCGGGCTCCGCCGTGACCACCCCGGCGAGGCGGCTGACCGCGCCACGACAGCCTGAACAACAGCCTTCCGGCAGACCACCGCATGCTCAGCCGCCATCACGCACCAGCTCGTACGTCGGGCAGCCGGGCCACGGCGACGCGACCCGGCTATCCGACTTGTGCTTGAACGGCTCAGCGCAGGCAGCGGCCACTGACCGCACCAGCAGCTTCATCCACGACGTGGCCCACCCTTCGCAACCGAGTGAGGGCCGCCCCCGAGGGCGCGAGCGCGGACGCATGACAGCCGGAACGCGCCGCACGTCGGGCGCTGGTGACGGATACCGCACATGGCAGCGCCCTTTGACAAAGCCCGGTCGCTCCGCTCGTTCCACATACCGGGCCCTGGCGGGCGCACGACGACAGCTGCGGCACCTCACCGCATTGCCGGAACGTCCGCATACATCCAGTATGCGGACGTCCCTCCGCCTTGCGGTGCACCGCATCCGACGCCGCGCGCTGATACACCAGGGATTACGGGACAGCCCTCAGGGCGTTTCTTCCGGATCACCCTGCTGACCAGATGAGGATGGCGGCGATGTAGTTGGTGACGGCCTTGTCGTAGGCCGTGGATACCCTGCGGGAATGAGTAACGCGATGTGGGATGCCCTGGCAGCGACACCCCTCCCGGAAGTGCGGCGCCGCGCGGCCATCATGGACGACCTCGCCGAGGTCGAACCGGTGACGGTGACCGGCGCACGCCGTCTGGCCTGGAACGACGGCGGCGGCCAGTCCGCGGTCTGGTACTTCGCGGAGGACGGCCGCGTGCTGCTGCTGACGTTCGACCACGAGTCGGACCTGAATCTGTACGCCGAGGAGGATTTCGCCCTCCAGGAGTCCTTCTACGACGGCGTCCCCGAATCCCTCGTCGCCCTGGTCCGTGACCGTCCCGAGAACTACGAGTCGCTGAACCTCACGGACTCCGCGACGGGCCGGACGATTCACCACGCAGGCGGTGTCTTCTGGTACGACGGCACGCGCTGGCACATTTCCGACGGCCTGGCGGAGTACTGCCGCCGCGAGGACGCGGACCTCTTCGGCGAGTCCGGCTTCGACTACTGCCTGGACATCTACCGCTTCGGCCAGGACTTCACCCCGGAGACCGTCGTGGCGATCCGCGACGAGGACGGTTCATACGAGGACGAGAAGGAGAAGGAAGCGGACCTGCTCGGCGTCCGCGAAGTCTTCACCCGGCACGGCTGAGGGCTGTCCCGTAATCCCTGGTGGATCAGCGCGCGGCGTCGAATGCGGTGCATCGCAAGGCGGAGGGACGTCCGCATACTGGATGTACGCGGACGTTCCGGCGACGCGGCGAGGTGCCGTAGCTGTCGTCGTGCGCCCGCCAGGGATTACGGCACAGCCCTCAGCTTAAGCTAGGGCTTGTGGTCCGGTACCGGCTCGGGCAGTCCTGCGTACCAGCCCTGGACCGCCAGCCAGAATCCGGCCATCACTATGGCAACGAGCGCGACGCGGCCTGCGTACCCGGCAATGGACGGCCCGATTATCCATCGCCGGGGCAGCAACCACGCTGACAAAGCGGCTACGACTCCGACGAGAACGGTCAGCGGAAGCTCCGCGTACAGCACGCTCCAGTCCGGCCCTGCTTCGAATCCGGCGCGCGCCCGGAGTTCGGCATCCGCGGCCCATCCCAGCAGCCCGACGAATCCACCGGCCAGGGCCACCCCGGTACCACTCAGCGCTTCAACTCGTTCCCTCATGATCACTGGAGACGCCGACTGCTTCGTAGGAGTTCCCGAAGAACCGCACGATTCTCCGTCGCGAGGCAGGAAGGAACGTTTGCGTGGCCTGACGAGCCCCAGCCTCGGGACCCGGATCGCTCCCAGGACCAGCCCGAACTGCGGTGAGTCACCCCGCTGTCCGGCTGTGACTACAACCGACAGGGGTTTTTGCCCCTGCTCGACTGCGAGGTGGATCTTGCTGGTCAGCCCGCCCCGGGAGCGCCCGAGGCCGTGGTCGGCCGGCTCGGCGAAGACGCCGCCGGGCGGTTCCTTCCGGAGATCCCTCCCTTTCGCCGCCCCGGCTGCGTACTGGCGGGCCCGGCAGACAGTGGAGTCGACGTTCACGTCCCAGGCAATCAGGCCCTTGGCGTCCGCCTCGGCCCGGAGCTGGGTGAGGATTCTCGCCCACGTTCCGTCCCGCTGCCAGTGCCGGAACAGGTCGTGGACCCGGCCTCACGATCAGCACGTCCCACAGAACGTGATCAACAACGAACGAGATCCACTTTCACAAAGGACCCTAGTCCGTCTCCTCGTGGGTGCGCTGTCCGCCCTCCAGGACCTGTTGCACCAGCAGGTCGCGGAGGGGGTCGGTGATGTGCCAGGAGTGTGGGGCGGGGTGGTGGTCGTACAGCGCGCATGGGCATCGGGAGCCGGTGGTGAGGTTGTGCAGGGTGGCGGGGCATGGGGGTAGTTCGGCGAGGTGGTGCGTGCGGTGTCGGCCGGTGCTGGCACTGGCGTTGGTGTCGGTGTCGGTGTCGGTGTCGGTGTCGGTCCAGAGGAGCCACAGGTCGTGTGTGGCTGCTGGTTCGACTGCCCAGAGGCGTGCGGCGTGCTGGGTGTGTGTGCGTCGTGTTCGCCGAGTTCGCACAGTGCGTGGCCGTCCATGCCGGTGTCGGGTGGGTTGTCGGGTCCGCCGGGCATGGTGGTGAGGGCGACGATGGCGTGTATTTCGGGAATGTCGGTGAGGGCGGTGCATTGCAGCATGTCGGTTCTTCTCCGTGGTGGTGCTGGGGGCGGGGTGGTCCGGGGTCTGCCTGGGCGGTTACGGGAGTGCGACGACGGTGACGTCGTGTAGTTCGCGGTGGAGGCGGGAGGCGAGCATGCCGGGGAGGCGGGGTTCGCCGTAGGGGGCGAGGACGTCGTTGTCGGAGGTGTGCCATCCGGTGTCGGTGAGTTGGTAGAGGGCGCCGGACACTCCGTGGAGGCGGGGCTTGCGTACGCGCAGTACGGCGTGCTCGGTCCGGCGCAGGAAGGGGCATTGGTGGATGGAGGTGTGCGCGTGTTCGGTGCACAGGGGTGGCATGGAGGTGAGGGAGCGTTCGGGCCAGGTCGGGGGTGAGTCGGGGCGGTGCCAGTCGAGGAACAGCCATCCCTGTCTGTTCCGGTCGGCGGGGTTGCCGCAGATCTGGCAGAGCATGTTTTCCATGCAGATGCGTTGGCGGTGGACGTGCATGCGGTTGTACTGCACGCGCCCGGTGGTGGTTTGGTCCATGCGTACCCACAGATTGCCGTGGTGGTCGCGGTCCCCCGGTCGTGGGTGGCGGTAGGCGAGCCGGGGCCCACCCCGGGCGAACTCGATGGTCAACTCCGCTTCGCGCACCGGTTGTTCGGTGGTGCGCGACGCGATGTACGGCGTCATGAGGGGCATGAGGGCGCTTCCCTTTTTCGGCAGGCCGGGCGAGGGCAATGGGGAGGGAGGGAGGGAGGTACGGGATGTACGGGATGTGCGGGTGGGGTGAGAGCGGGGTTACGCGGCCATCCGCGCACGGAGCGCGGGCGCAGGTTGGGGGACGGGTTGGGTGCGGGCGCGGGCCGTAACACGTATGGGGGAATCCATGGGGTGCCCGGTTCCGGGTGCAGTCCGTTCGCGATCCGCGCGGACTGGCCGTGCAGCCACCGGAGGGTGAGCCGCGGAGTCGTGGTGACGGTTGTGCCGAGCCGGACGGTCGTGCGGCCGTCACCCGTGTGTGCTGCGGAGGGGGAACGGTCCCGTCACAGCAGCTCACCACGGCTGCGACGGTTGGCGCGGGTGAGCTCGGCACGCAGCCGCTGTATCGGGTCGGCCGGCCGTACGTCCTCGGGAGCGACGGTCCACTCCACCCCGCCACCGACCGGCCGCAAGGACCACCTCCCGCACCACTCACCGCGGAACTCACCGACCCGGTCCCGTGATAGGTCAACCATGAGCGTGCCGAGAACCGGGGCCAGGGTTGGAGCCGGGGCCGGGACGTATGGGGGGTCCTGCTCGTTCGAAGCGCCATTCTTCGCGGACACGGGCCACTCCTCTCCGTAGTGACTCCACTACCAAGGCGTCCCAGCGTGACCTAGCGTCTGGAACGCTTCAACTTGTTGAGCAAGAACGGAAAGCTGGTGAAAGGCCGTTGAACCGAAAGAAGTTGGACCCCGAGAGCAGTCCGGAGGCCGCTTTTGGCGCGCGTATCCGCAGCTTGCGAGAGGCTCGCGGGTGGAAGCAGGAGGAGCTGGGCGCGGAGCTGGGGTACTCCGGCACGCATGTCTCCGCCGTTGAAACTGGTCGCAAGATGCCGACTCTTCGCTTCTCGCGCAGCGCCGACCGTGTCTTCGGAACCGGTGACACGGCCGACACGTTCGAGCGTCAGTGGCGCGAGATCCGGCACGGTTCACTGCTGGAGGGCTTCCCGCAGTACGTGGGGCATGAAGGGCGCGCCGTAGAGATCCGGTTGTACGAAATCGGGATCATCCCCGGACTGTTACAGACGCCGGAGTACGCCAGGGTCCTCGCGAACAGCGCCGTACGGCGTGGGACGATCAGTCCCGAGCAAGCGACCGAACGGGTCTCGTTCCTGGCGGAGCGGCAGGCGGCTCTGGTACGCCCCCGCCCGCCCATGATGCTGGTGGTGATGGACGAGAGCTGCATCCGTCGACGGGTCGGCGGCGATGAGGTCATGGACGCGCAGTTGGAACGGCTGGCGGAGTTCGCCGAGCAGCCGAACACCGTGCTCCAGGTCGTCCCGTACGACATAGGAGAGCGTCGGCCGTTCGATCTCCCGATGAACCTGCTGACACTGTCGGACATGTCCGTGATTGCATACGCGGAATCCCAGATTCGGGGGCACCTTGAGCGTGAAACGACCTCCGTACTTCCCCTGCTGACGGCCTACCATCAGCTACAGGCCGAGGCGCTGTCCCAGGCGGAATCCGTATTCATGATCAACGAGGCACGAAAGGGCACCCCGTGACGACCACGACCAAGTCCCCCCACTGGTTCAAGTCTTCGTACAGCAACAACGGTGGCAACTGCGTGGAGGTCGCCGCCAACCTCGCCGCCACCCGCGGCGTCGTCCCCGTCCGCGACTCCAAGAACCCGAACGGCCCGGTGCTGAACACCACCACCGACGCGTTCACGTCCTTCGTGGCGGGCATCAAGTCCGGCGAGTTCGCCGCCGACTGACCGTCGGCCCGCACGGCCCGCTCGGGTCACCAGTTGAGGTGTGCACCATCGCGCGTCGCATGGTGGGGCTTCTGGTCGCGGCGCACCTTCCGTCCGTGTCCAGGCCGAGGCTCCGTCGGATCCGTCCCGGTAGTTCTCGCGGAAAACAACGCTCAGCCGTGCGACAGCCTCTGATCTGGGCTGATCACCAATCTTCGCGAAGATTTCATCTTTGTGTACAACCTTTCACGTTCGCCCCAGGTCTGGTCTGTCGGGTCAGCAGACCCACAGTCCAGACTTGGGGAACACATGCGTATTCGTGCCACTGTTGCCGCTGTCTCCGGCGCCTTGGCCCTGTCCGTCCTCACCGTGCCGGCCTCTCAGGCGAGCAGCCCTTCGTTCGCGCTGACGCGGGCAAACGCCGCCCCGGTGATCAGCAAGGTCGTTGTGAACAGCGGAAAGCCGATTGTGCTCGGTACCACCGCCACCAAGAAGGTGACGGTCTCCGTCACCGCGTCCCACTCCTCGGGTGTCGAGGACGCTCTCTCCTACATCTGGAGGGGCCGCGACAACAACCCGAACCTGTACGACTTCGGGTTCCACCCGGACGGGACAAAGGCCAAGTGCAAGGCCTCGAACGCCACAACCTCGACCTGCACCCTCACCATCACGGTCGATCCCGGATACCTGTGGAACACCAACGCCACGAACTGGCGGGTCTACGCCGGTGCATGGGGCAAGGACGGGAGCTTCACCGGGAAGGACACGTTCTCCTCGGTCAGGTTCCAGCGGCTGTCGCGGCTGACGGCCGATGCCTCCCCGGAGCCCGTGAAGAAGGGCAGGACCATCACGGTCACAGGCAAGCTGGACCGGGCCAACTGGGACACCCGTAAGTACGCGGGTTACGCGTCCCAGTCGGTCAAACTCCAGTTCCGAAAGAAGAACAGCAGCACATACACCACCGTCAAAACGGTGAAGAGCTCCAAAACCGGCACACTGAAGACCACGGTCAAGGCGGTGCAGGACGGCTACTGGCGCTGGAGCTTCGCCGGTACGGCCTCGACTCCCGCAGTCAACGCCCCCGGTGACTTCGTCGACGTGAAGTAGTCCCGCAGCGCGCGGTGGCGGGAAAACCAAAGGGCCCGGTGCTGAACACCACCACCAACGTGTTCAGATCCTTCACGACAGGCATCAAGCCCGAAGGGTTCGCCGCCGCCCGACCGGCCGACCGCCTGGCCCGCACGGACCGCGTACCGGTCCGGGGCAGCCCCACCGCGCGGTGCGCACAATGGGGCTGCCCCGGACACGGCAAACCGACCGTCATCCGTGGGTCGGCGCTCCCCCGGACTCGATCCCTGACATCCGGTGAACCCGCCCACAGGCGGGTTGAGCCGGGCGAAGCCCTCCTCGCGCTGATAGGGGAAGTACGGGTAGGGGGCCGTCTTGCCGCTCGCCGCGTCCAGTTTCGCCATCTGGTCCGGTGTGAGTGTCCAGCCGACGGCACCGGGATTCTGGCGGAGTTGCTCCTCGTTGCGGGCCGACGACCCGGCCACGGCCCGTACCCGCCTGACCGAGGCCGCCGAGCTGCTTCTCCACGAGTCCGACCGCGAAGCCCTCGCCGACGACATCCGCCGTGCGTCGGACCTGGCCTCGGAGCTCCTCATGGAATGACCCGGGGCCCGGCCCCGGCCCCTGACCCGCGCTCGGGCTCGGGCCCGTGGGCCCGGTCCCTCGGTCCGGTGGGCCGAGGGACCGGGCAGCCGGGCCGGAGGCCCGGTGCGGTCGGACGGTCGCGTCAGGCGGCCGAACCGTCGGCGGCGGCGTTGCGGCGGCGCAGGTAGACCGTGGCCAGGACGCCCGCCACGGCCACGCCGCCCGTGGCCCCGGCGACGGTCGGGTCGATCATCGGAACCGCTTCGGCGGGCTCCGCACCGCCGCACTCGGCGTGGCCGATGACCAGGTTGGCACCGTTCAGTGCCGGCAGCAGGGTGATGTGGACGGCGTTGACGCTCAGCACGCCGTCGGCGTCGGTGGTCTGCTCGTTGAGGACGATCGAACCGACGGCGGGGATGCTGATCTTGGTGTTGGCGGGGGCGTTGGCCTGGAGGTTGGTCGGGATTCCGAGGACGGTGATCGACCCGCCCGCGATCAGACCGCTGCCCTTGGCGCCGGTGGGGGTCGCCTCGCAGGTCGACTCGACACCCGTCAGGGACGCCTGGGCGACACCGAGGTCGAGCCCGAGCTTGTCGACCGCCGCGGAGGCCGACGAGGTGCCGTCGGCCGGGTTGCCGCCGGTCTTCGCGGTGAGCACCGATGTGGTGGTGAACGCGCCCAGATCGAGGCCGACGAGGGTCTCCGTTCCGCCCGACGGGTAGGTCGAGTGGGGTGTCGGCGAAACGGCGACGGCCCCGCTCAGGGCCTCCGAGGAAACGACGTAGGCGTCGGCCTCGGGAGCCGGGAGGGCGGCGTACGCCGGGGCTGCGGCGGACAGGATTCCGGCGACGAGTGCGCTGCCCGTCAGGACATGGATGCGGGCACGGGCACGGGTACGGGTACGGGTACGGGTACGGGTACGGGTTCTCACGGGTTGAGCCTTTCGTAGCGGACAGCGAAATTCGCTGCCGGGTGATGGTTCCGGGGACGGCTCGGTTCTCCCGTCGGCCGTAGAGGTACTTCTCAGGGCTTTCGGGAACGTCCCCGGACGGGCCGTCGGCGGTGGCCGGTCGATGCTGCAGGCGTCGTCGCGCCGGGTGCCGGGGCCTTGGGGTTGGTGCGTCAACTCCCTTGTCCGGCCGTGGTTTCGGCCACGGATTCCCGGTCCGGGAGAAGCTTCGTCGGTCAGGCGGTGACGCCCGAGGAGGCCAACCGCCGCCTCATCGCCCCGCTCGCCGACCTGCACTGCGCGCCCACCGCGACCGCGGCCGCGCACCTCCTGCGCGAGGGCATCGAACCGCACCGGGTGGTGATCACGGGGAACACCGTCGTCGAGGCCACCCTGGAATCCCTGCCTGCCGAGGCTGAAGTCCGCTGGATCGTGGCCGAGCACGCCGTCGTCCCGGGCAGGTACGTGCTCGCCACCATCCACCGCCCCGAGAACACCGACGACGCCGCGAGGCTCGCCCAGATCCTCGACCAACTCGCCGCAATGGACCTGCCGGTGCTGCTTCCGCTGCACCCCCGGACCCGGGCCGCCGTCGACGCGTTCGGCCTGCGGACGTCCATCACGCGACTGCGCCGGATCGAGCCGTTGGACCACGCCGCCTTCCTCGCCCTGGCCCAGCACTGCCGCCTGCTGGTGTCGGACTCCGGCGGGATCCAGGAGGAATGCACCGTGCTCAAACGCCCGCTCGTGGTGGTACGCAACTCCACCGAGCGCCCCGAGGCCGTCCAGGCCGGCTTCGCTCGCCTCGCCCAGCCCGGCCACGAACTCGCCCGTGTACTTCGGGAACTGCTCGACGACGAGGCCGGTGCCGAACGGCTGGCCCGGCTCCCCTCCCCCTACGGCACCGGACAGGCAAGCGCCGACATCGTCACCGCGGTCCGCAGCCGCTACCTGCACGCCGGACCAGCCGCTCCCCGCACCAGCCGCCCCCGGACCAGCCGCTCCCGCACCAGCCGCTCCCGCACCAACCGCTTCCGTGCCGACCACCGCCGTGTCGAGCCGAGTTGCGAGGCAGTCGATGCGGGGCGGTCGCAGGATCTCGTCGTAGGGGCGGGTACTGATCGGCGGTCGCTGCGGGCAGTCGGATACCTCGTGCGGAAGCTTCGCGTACGGCTCGGGCGAGGCCCGCCGAGCCGATGCCGGTGCCGGCGCCCCGGTGACCCGGTGACCTCGGAGTGCGAGGGCCGTCCGCCGGTCGCTTCGATGTCCCAACTTGCCGTGGGTCAACATGGTTGAGTACGAGTGCTCATGGCGTCGGCGCGCCGCGTTGGCTACGTTGACCGCGCTATGAGCGACGACACGGGCGGCAAAATGCGACGGGGTGCGAACGTGACGGCAGCGGTGAAGGTACGTGTGCTGGAAGGGCCTTTGCACGTCGAGTGGTTGTGCGCCGAGACGGCCATCAGTTGGGTTCTGGTCACCGTCGCAGGGGCCCTCGGCTTTCTGGGGGACCATCCGACATGGTGGTTCTTCCCCGCCTGCCTGGTGCTGCCGGTCGTGGTGCATTTCGCGCTGCGGGGCCGGTTCGCCGTGTGCTTCGACGAATCCGGGGTCGCGGTCCTCCGACCGTGGTCACGTCGCCGGGTGGCCTGGGACGAGGTGAGCGGCGTGCGCTTCGCGCCCCTCCCGCTCGGAGAGGACGACATCACCCGCTGGGCGGTGACGATGACCGTGGGGGCTTCGCGCGCCCTGCCGCTCACGACGGTCGAGGACACCGGCGCTCCGGGCCCTGACACGGTGCTCCGGCACGGACGGCTGTTCCGGCCGTTCGCGGACCGGGGGCTCGCGGTTCTCGGAGCGCCTGAGGGGTCGCGTGAACGCGCGTACTTCGATGAGGCCGTACGCGTCGCCGGTGGCCGAACCGCCCCCTGATGAATGGCTTCCTCGCCAGGACCCGCGCCGACGGCTACCCGGTGCGAACGAGAACTCGGGCGGGACTCGGACGGAACTCGGGCGGCACGCGGGCCGTAGGGTTCCGAACGCCGCACACACGTGGGTCCGCCCGGGTGATCCCGGGCGGACCCTGCGCCATGCGTCAGGCATCGGGCACCGTGCTGTTCGGGGCGGGCACTGACACGGTCACCGTCCCAGTGCCGCTCCCGGCGGCATCAGCACCCCTCATGCACTAGAAGTTGACGCACGTGTTGCCGAACGTCGGGTTCAGCACACCGATGACGTTGACGCTGTTCCCACAGGCGTTGATCGGGACGTGGAGCGGGATCTGGAGGACGTTGCCGGAGAGAACGCCGGGGGAGCCGATGGCGGCGCCCCCTGCACCGGCGTCGGCAGCGGCGGCACCGGCGCCGGCGAGAACGGCCGAGGCGGCCATAGCAGTGGCGGCCATAGCGGTTCGAATGCGCATGTTTCTCCAATCAGGTGACGAAAGTACCGAAATGGATCACATCACGAACATCTTCGGATTAGCTCGCTGGAGGGGCCTACATCACCCGATCGGGTAACGACACCCCGCGTCACAACGGACGTCCTGGGCCGAACGAGTGAACCAGCAACAGGTAGACGTCCGTCACGTCGCTCGCGGCGAATGGCGGAAGGCCGTCGGCGTGCGGCGCTCCGTGAACACGACCGCACCCCGTACCCTTCGACCCCGCACCCTTGCCCCACGCGCCGCGCCGCGCATCCTTTGTGCCCCGCGCCGCGCATGCCTGGATCCCGCGCCTCGCACTCCGTACCTCGTACCCCACACCCCGTTCAGAGTCGTTACGATCCGTCACAGGCCATGACGAGTCGCTACGCGGCGAAACCGATGCTGGTGCAGTACTCGTACTGTCCCCATTGCGAGCCCAGGTCGACGATCTGGTCCACCCACGCGGCATCCAGCGCGGCATCGTCCTCCCGGGCCCACGCGTCGACGATCCGGTCCCAGTGGCGGATGTTGAGCGTACGGAACTCCAGGAACCGCTGACGCGGGCGCGGCACCTGGGACTGGTTGAGGGGGTGGATCTCGACGCGTGTGCCGCGTCCCTCAGCGTTGAGGCGGCGGAGCAGGTACCGGGCCACGTTCGCGCGGCGCACCGTGCGGTAGGCCCTCTCGATCCTTTCGAGGTTCTTGCGCGAGGGGCTGCGCCTGCCGTCCAGCCATGCCTTGAGGGTGCGGTCGGTTACGGTCAGGCCGGCGTCCCGGGCCGCCGCGCGGGCGTGGGCCGACCTCGTCAGGTAGTGCAGGCGTGCCATCAGGCCGCGCTTGGCGGTGATGGGGGTGGTGATGCCGCCCGCGAGTTCGTCGAGCCGCCGGGCGACCAACTCGTGGCCCTTGACGCCCTGGGCACCGTACTTCCCGAACTCGCGTGTGCGCTCAGGCACTTCGCCATCCCCTCCTCCGTCGTGCGTGCCGGGCACGGTGTGCCGGGCCCGGCGATGGCCGCATTTCGTCTGCGTCGCTGTCGGCCGCTACCGGAACTCCAGCATGCCTGGTGGGTCGTTGTCGATCACGACAGCCCCCGTCGGGCCGGGTCCGGCCCATCTCGTGGTGGGGGACGTGGATCGAGGTCAGCGGCGGGCGCGGCGTGTCGATGAACGGCATGTCGCTGAAGCCGATCACCGAGATGTCACCGGGGCAGTTCAGCCCGTGCCGCCCCAGGGCGTCATAGCAGTCGAGCGGTGCTGACCGGGCTACGCCACGCCTCGTAGGCATTCCGGTCCGGGGCACCGGGCCGGGTTCCCGAGCGAGTCCCTGTCCGCCGCGCCCCTCCCCTGCCCGGCCCACCCACCACAGCTCGCTCGCGCCGCCGCCCCGGTCGGCCGACACAAGGAGCACAGGCGCGGAATGGCGCACTGACGCAGCTGCCGCGAACCGTGCGGAAGGCAAGGAGAGACTGATGAGCGAGATGACCGTCGGCTGGATCGGCCTGGGTCGCATGGGTACGTCGATGGCCGGCCGGCTCGTGGCCGCGGGCTACGACGTGTCCGTCTGGAACCGGACCAGGTCCAAGGCGGAGCCGCTGGAGCGGCAGGGCGCCACCGTGGTCGACCACATCACCGACCTCGCGGGCCGGGACGTGGTGTTCACCATGGTGTCCACCCCCGCCGTGCTGGAGTCCGTGATGCTCGACAAGGGCGGGCTGCTCACCGGCGAGCGGGTGCCGCGCGTCGTCGTCGACAGCTCCACCGTCGACGCGGGCACTTCGGAGCGCCTGCGCGAGGCGTCCGCGGCCAAGGGAGTGGCGTTCGTCGCCGCTCCGGTCAGCGGCAACAGCAAGGTCGCCGCGAAGGGCCGGCTGTCCATCGTGGCCTCCGGACCGCGCGACGCCTTCGATTCGACGAGGGAACTGCTGGAGGCGATCGGCCACTCGGTGACGTATGTCGGTGAGGGGGAACGCGCCCGGCTCGTGAAGATCGCGCACAACCTGTTCCTGGGCATCGTCACGCAGGCGATGGCCGAGGTCACCGTCCTCGCGGAGAAGGGCGGCATCAGCCGCACGGACTTCCTGACCTTCCTGAACGACTCGGTGATGGGTTCGGTCTTCACCCGGTACAAAACTCCGGCGTTCGTCAACCTCGACCTGACGCCGACCTTCACCCCCGTCCTCCTCCAGAAGGACTTCGACCTGGGGCTCGGGGCCGCGCGCTCGATGCAGGTGCCGGTTCCGGTGACCGCGTTGGTCGGGCAGATCATCGCCGGAGCGGTCGCCGAGGGACGTGTGGAGGAGGACTTCGCCGTTCTGCTGCCGCTCGCCGCCCGGGCCGCCGGTCTCGAACTGACACCGGACGGCACCGACGTGCGCGACGGCCTGTCGTGAGACGGCCTGTCGAGAGACGACATGGCGTGAGACGGCATGGCGTGAGACGGCATGGCGTGAGACGGCCTGCCGCGGCACGACCCGTCGTCGGGCGGGCTGCTGCGGCACCGCCCGTCGTCGGGCGGGCTGCTGCGGCACGGCCGCCCTCGACGCCGCGTTGATCCTCGCCACCGCACGGATGCCACCCGCGACGCCGCTCCTCGGGGGCCTGGGACGGGATGGGTGAGAGGGCCACGGCCGTGGACAGAACCGTGGCCTCCTCACCCGTCGAAGACCTCGGGATGCCGGGAGAGTTCCACGCGGGTGCGCCGGATGTGGCCCTCCAGGACGCATCCGGCGTCGACCGGGGCGCGCCGCTCGATGGCCTCCAGCAGCAGTCGGTGCTCGGCGTTGACGACCCATCGCCTGCCGGAGCCGCCGAGGCGCATGAACATCCGGCGATGGTGCTGGGTGGAGTTCCACAGGCGGACGACGACCGAGGAAAGGTGGTCGGTACGGCAGCCGGAATAACTGCGGAGGTGGAACTCCCGGTCCAGGGCGAGGAATTCGAGGAGATCGTCGGCCGCCTCGATCCGCCGCTGGATCTCGTCGAGGGCCCGGAAGTCGTCCTCCGTCAGGTGCGGAAGGCTTTCGGCCAGCGCGAGAGGTTCCAGTCGCTCGCGCATGTGGTAGACCACGCCCACCTCGTGGCTGCCCAGCCGGGGCACCCTGGCGCCCCGGTTCGGCCGGTGCTCGGTCAGGCCCTCGGCCTCCAGGATGCGCAGGGCCTCGCGTACCGGCGGCCGACTGGTGCCGAAGCGCTCGGCGACCTTCTCCTGCCGGATCGGCTCCCCCGGCGCGATCTCGCCGTTCAGGATCGCCTCGCGCAGATGGTGTGCGATCCGCTGACTGGTCGCCCCGGCCGAGGGGCCCCGACCGCCTTGTCCGACTGCTCCGGCACGGTCCGGTGCGCCCGACGCGGTATCGCGTTCCGACACGATCCCGCGCATCGGAACAATCTCGCGCGCCGACGCGGTCTCGCGTTCCGGCGCGGCCTTCCGCTCCGGAGCGCTCGTCTTCCTCCCCGGCACGTTCTCCCCCAGCACGCCCGGAGCCTATCCGGCCGCTCGCTGCCGGTCGAAGGCCTTGCCACCCGGGTACGAGACGAGCTCGAACTGCATGCCCCAGGGGGCGAGGAAGTAGACCCAGCGCTGCCCCTCGCTGGGGCCACTGCTGGTCGTCGGCTCGCCGAGGACGCGTACCCCCCGGCTCCGGAGGTACGAGACGGCGGCGTCGAGATCGTCGACGTACAGGGCGACATGGTGGCCGCCGATGTCGCTGTTCCTCGGCAGGGTCGTGTTCTGTCCGGGCGCGGCGTACTCGAAGACCTCGAAGATCGCCTGCCCACCGCACCGGAAGAAGTGCAGCTGCCGCATGACCGCGCGCGGGTGGACGTCGAGGTGGTCCGCCATCCAGTTCCCGTCGTCATCGCGGAACGGGCCGAGCGAGTACATGTACTCGCAGCCGAGCACGTCGACCAGAAAGGCCCTGGCCTCGTCGAGGTCGGGAACCGTGAACCCGATGTGATCGACACCGGCCAGGCCGGGCAGTCCGCCGCTCATCTCACTCCTCCCCAAGCAGACATGGCACACGCGACGCGCACAGGGCACGTGGGGCACGTGGCCGCGCGAAGCACGCAGAGCCTCCAGAGCATGTGGAACACGTGCAAAGCATGAGATACATGGAAACCTCTGAAGTCTTTGGATCCCAAAACCATAGGCACGCCCATTGAATCCCGTCCAGCGTCATCCCAAACCTGGATTGTGGATCCAATCCTGTGCCGCTGCGAGCGGACTGCAATCCGATCGCCGGAGTGGCCATGCCTCAGGTGAACCGGCTTGGACCCGCCGCGCCGAGGCCCTGGCCCGGCCCCCGGCGCGGCCCCGGTCGCGGCGCATGGGAGGGGAGTGGAGGCGGGGACAGGGAGTCCGCCCCCACCTCAGAGCACCCGCCACAGCACCCTGCCTCAGAGCCCACACCTCACACAGCCCACACCTCACAACGCTGCGCCTCACAGCGCCCCGCCGCACATCCCACGTGGCTCACCGTCGCCTGTCGGGCACCCAGACCGTGCCCCGTGCCTCGTACTCCAGCATCGCCTCGACCTCGGTCGCCACATTCGCGCCGAGTTCCCGGCGTACGAGCCAGAGTGCGAGGTCGAGCCCGGAGGTGATGCCGCCTGCCGTGACCAGGTCGCCGTCGTCCACGACACGGGCGTTCTTGAGCATGCCTCCCTGGTTCTCCAGGTCGGCCAGCGCCTTGTGGTGAGTGGTGCAGGGACGGTTGCGGGTCAGGCCGGTGGCCGCCAAGATCATCGTGCCGGTGCACACGGCACTGATCGTGAGCCCTCTCCGTGCCGCCGCCACCAAGGCCTTGGGCAGCGTGCCGCGCCGGATCTCGGCCCACACCCCGGGGCTGTCCCGGCGCGCGTAGCCACCACCGGGCACGACCAGGATGTCCGCCTGATGCGGCGACCAGCCGTGCTCGACACGGATCTCCGTCCCGTACGAGGCCCGGACCGTGCCGGGGCCGGTGGCGCTGACGTAACGGACGTCGATCGCCCGGTCGGTGAAGAACCCGGCGGCGGAGAACACCTCGTACGGGGCGGCGAAGTCGAGTTCCTCCACACCGTCGAACATGACGACGTGCACACGCAGCGGCCCGGCGCCCGGTCGGAGCGTTCTGGTGCCCGTCCGAGCGGTCGACGGATCCGCCGAGGCCGCAGTGGCGACGATGCCCGTCACGGCTGCGGAGGCCCCGGCGGCACCGAGGGCGGTGGAGGCGCGGAGCAGGTTTCTGCGGTTCATGGCTCTCCTGTCATAGAGAAGCGGGAGCCGCGCCGTGTGGGCGCGGCACGCCTGTGTGATCCGGGGACCCGGCACGCAGGTGATCCGGGGGCGCGGCACGTCTGTGGTCCAGGGAGATGGTGGTTGTCGTCCGGAGACATGGTGGGCTGACTTCGGTGGCCGCGAAGAGAGCGTGGTCGCGGACGGCGGGGCGGGCGCACGACGCGGCCGACCCCGAGCCGAAACGCCCTGGCCGGGGCGGCCAGTGGTGTTCGAGAACGGCCGCTCCCCGGCAGCCGGCCACCGCACTGTCACTGGGCCGGCCGCTCGGCCTCGAACCACCCGCGCCCGAGCCGAGCCGCTCCGGCCCGTCCCTGCCCATGCGCACCTCCTCGCCATTGCCGTGGTGCGGGCGTGGGCCCGCCGCAAGTCTCGGCCTGCCGTCAGAAGTCGTACGCGTCGCCGCACCAGTTCCCGCCCCTCTTTGTGGCACGCGCCACACCAACGCGACGAAGAGGGCCACTCCTCCGATCCGCGCACCGACCCGCAACAGGGCCGACGGCAGGTGCGAGGATGACCCCGCCATGACTACGGGCCGGTGCTGCCGAGCGCTCAGGGCCGCGATCTTCGCGGCCACGTGCGTGCTGCTCGCTGCCACGGGCCACATCCTCATGTCGGGCTCGCCGATCGCCGGGCCGGGGCTCGTCGTCGCGTTCGCGGTGACCGGTACGGCGGCATGGGCCCTCGCCGTACGCGAGCGTGGCACGGCCACGGTGACGGCGGCGACGGTGACAGCCCAAGCCGGCCTCCACGCGGCCTTCTCACTGAGCCAGGCCCTGACCGCGCCACGGCCACCGGGCGTTTCCGTGCTCCGTACATGGGCCGACCATCTGCTCTGCCGCATGCCATCGACGCCTTCGATGCAGTCGACGCCTTCGGCGCAGTCGATCCCCTCGATGATGTCGACGACGAACGGCCCCGTCCCTGAGCACCACCACCAGCACCGTGTTGCCGAGGCCATGACGCACGCGGCGCACAACGCGATGCCCGGCAGCCACGCCACGCCTCACGGCATGCCGCACGGCACGCCGCACACCGGACACATGGCGGCCGGCATGATGCCGGACGGACACGGCACGGGGTCGGAAGCGATGTCCGCCGTCCACGACATGTCCGACACGGCACCTCTCTGCATGCTGGCCGCCCACCTCCTCGCCGCGCTGCTGTGCGGTCTGTGGCTGGCGCACGGCGAACGCGTCGCATTCCGCGCCCTGCGCGCCGTCGCGGGCTGGTTGTCCGCGCCCCTGCGCCTCGTCCTCTGTCTGGTGCCGTCGCCCAGCGGGGCGTCCCCGCGCCCACACCGTCGGCACACCGCCACCAGACCTCGCCGCCTCCTCCTCGCCTCGTCCCGCGAGACGCGCGGACCTCCTGTCGGGATCGCTGTCGTCTGACAGCCGGCACCCCGACGCGCGGGTCTCACGCCGCGCCTCGGGCATCGGTCATGCCGCCCGGCAGGCCGTACCGCTTACCGGCAGCGCCCCGCGCGCGCCGGAACCGACATCCCGAAGGACACGTCACGATGCCCCCTGCCCTCGCCCACCGGGTGCGGCCCGCACCCGAACGAACGCCCGCCCGGTCGCTCGCCGAAACAGATGAGGAGATCACCCGTGTCGCCATCGCCGCCGCTCACGGCGACACCGCTGCGGTGGAACGGTTCGTCCGCATGCTGCACCAAGACGTCTGGCGGTACGTGGCCCACCTCAGTGCGGAACCGCAGAGCGCCGACGACCTCACTCAGGAGACGTTCCTGCGCGCGTTGAGCAGCCTCCACCGCTTCGAGGGCCGCTCCTCCGCGCGCACCTGGCTGCTGTCCATCGCCCGGCGCACGGTCGTCGACAGCTTCCGCCACGCCGCCGCGCGACCCCGGCTCTACGACCGGGACGACTGGCAGAGCCTGGTGGAGCGCCGCCAGCCGCGCACTCCCGGCTTCGACGACGGAGTCGCGCTGGCCGAACTCCTGGCCACCGTTCCTGCCGAGCGGCGGGACGCCTTCGTCCTGACCCAGATGCTGGGCCTGCCGTACGCGGATGCGGCACGGGCCCTCGGCTGCCCGATCGGCACGGTCCGCTCCAGGGTGGCACGCGCTCGCGCCACCCTGGTCGGCCTCTTACGAGAACCGCAGAAGGGGACGCGCGAGACGGACTGAAACCGACACCCCTGAGCGCACGTCGACGAGTTGGAGAGCCCGTCCGTCGACGAGCCCCGCGGTGAGCGCCATACCCGCGCCGGTGACGATCAGCGGTAGCGCCACGACGGCGACGGACACCTCGGGGCCGAAAGGCGTGGGGGCGGGGGGTCAGCGTCGTGACGAAGCCGAACGAACCGGCCACGGGCGCCGGACGGAGCGCGACGAACCGACGGTCAGGCAGGCCCGGAAAGCCGTCCGGGCACCTGACCCATGTGGCACATGGCGCACCGCACACCGCACACCGCACAGGCCGGGCGGCGCAGGGCCCGCGGCCGTGGGAGCCTGCCCGAAGCTCCTCTATCGTCTGCCGGTGTCGGAAACCATGCCCCGTGTGGCCTGCCGCCGAGGAGTACGCCCGTGAACAAGCCATCGACCACCGGTGTCCCGGACGAACTGCAGCGGCGGCTCGGCGTGACCGACGCCGTGGTGATCGGCCTGGGGTCGATGATCGGTGCGGGGATCTTCGCCGCCCTCGCCCCGGCAGCACGGGCGGCCGGCTCCGGGCTGCTGATCGGCCTGGCCCTGGCCGCCGTGGTCGCCTACTGCAACGCGACGTCCTCCGCGAGGCTGGCCGCCCGATACCCGGCCTCGGGCGGCACCTATGTCTACGGTCGCGAGCGCCTCGGCGACTTCTGGGGCTACCTGGCAGGGTGGGGCTTCGTGGTCGGCAAGACCGCCTCCTGCGCGGCGATGGCGCTCACGGCCGGCTCGTACGTGTGGCCCGGGCAGGCGCACGCGGTCGCGGTGGCCGCCGTGGTGGCGCTGACGGCCGTGAACTACGCGGGGGTACGGAAATCCGCGCTCCTGACCCGCGCGATCGTCGCGTTGGTCCTGGCGGTGCTCGTGGCCGTGGTGGTCGCCGCCCTCACCTCCGGGACCGCGGACCCCGCCCGGCTGGACATCGGTTCGGACGCAACCGTCGGCGGGGTGTTCCAGGCGGCGGGCCTGCTCTTCTTCGCATTCGCCGGCTACGCCCGTATCGCCACACTCGGGGAGGAGGTCCGCGATCCCGCCCGTACCATCCCCCGGGCCATCCCGCTCGCGCTCGGCATCACCCTGGTGGTGTACGCCGTCGTCGCCGTCGCCGTCCTGGCGACGCTCGGCCCGGGGCGGCTGGCCGAGGCGTCGGCTCCGCTGTCGGACGCCGTGCGGGCCGCGGGCGCCGACCGGCTCGTGCCCGTCGTACGCGTCGGCGCCGCCGTCGCCGCGCTCGGCTCCCTGCTCGCCCTCGTCCTCGGCGTCTCCCGTACGGCCCTGGCCATGGCCCGGGACCGTCACCTGCCCCGCGCCCTGGCCGCCGTCCATCCCCGCTTCAAGGTGCCCCACCGCGCCGAACTCCTCGTCGGTGCCGTGGTGGCGGTGGTGGCCGCGACCGCCGATGTGCGTGGGGCCATCGGGTTCTCCTCCTTCGGCGTGCTCGTCTACTACGCCATCGCCAACGCCTCCGCCTGGACCCTCGCCCCCGACGAAGGCCGCCCCCGCCTCCTGATCCCCGCCGTCGGGTTGGCCGGCTGCCTGGCCCTGGCCTTCGCACTGCCGTGGGCCTCGGTCGTCTCCGGCGCCGCGGTGCTCGCGGCCGGTGCGCTCGTCTACGCCGCGCGCCGCTCGATGTCGGCGCGCAAGCCGCAACCGTAGGCCGTACCCGTCATCGTCGTGAGCGCTCGTACGCGCGGCGTGAACCTACGGAAGCCCAGAAGCAGTCGATTGACTTTCGATCGATATCTATCGAAAATCGATGCATGAATCGCCTCTTCATAGTCGCGCTCCGGGTCGGTATCGTCGCAGCGATCGTGCTCGGTCTCTTCGGCCAGATCGTGGTCGTCCCGACGACGGCAGCCGACGAAGTGGACCGCTTCCCGCCCTACGCCCCATTCGCCGCGCCCTACGTGACGGTGGCGATCGTCGGCATCGCCTGCGTCCAGGTCGCACTCATCGCGGTGTGGATGCTGCTCGCCATGGTCCGACGGGACGCGATCTTCACACCGCGGGCCTTCCGATGGGTCGACGTCATCATCGGGTCCTCGGCCCTGGCGACACTGCTGGCGATCGGGGTGGCCGGTCACCTGGCCCTGGCCGACATCCCCGCTCCCAACGGCAACATGGACATCATCAGCGCCCTGGCCGCCGCGATCGCGGGGGTCGGCGTCGGAGCGGCGTTCGCGATGCTGGTCGTCATCATGCGCGGCCTCCTGCGCAAGGCGACGGATCTACAGACCGAGATCGCCGAGGTGATCTGATGGCGATCATCGTCGACCTCGATGTCCAACTCGCCAAACGCAACCTGTCGGTCGGGGAGTTCGCCGCCGCCGTCGGCATCACGCCGGCCAATATCGCCGTGCTGAAGAACGGTCGCGCGAAGGCGGTGCGGTTCACGACGCTCGACGCGATCTGCCGCACACTCGACTGCCAACCCGGCGACGTGCTGCGCTGGGTTCCCGACGACGAGGGCACCGAAGGCAGCGACGAGTACAACGACTGAGCACGTCGTGGGCGAGGTGTCGCGGGCCCCCGTGGCCGGGGTCCTCGGCTCCCGCACGCACCGGGGGTCGGCCGACGAAGAACGGAGGGAACCGATCGACGATCAAGGACCCGACGCCGTTGTCAGCGCCGGGTGCCAGACTCACCGAGCATGACGAAAAATGTGCGGTTGAGGGACGTCGAAGAGGCCGATCTGGAGTTGTTCTTCCGGTACGAACACGACGCGGAGGCTGTCCGGCGTTCGAGGTTCGCGCCCCGGGGCCGGGAGAGGTTCATGACCCATTGGGCCACGAAGGTCCTCGGGGATCCGAGCGTCTTCGTGCAGACCGTCACCGTGGATGGTGAGACGGCGGGCAACGTCGTCGCCTGGTGGGATGACCACCGACGCTTCATCGGCTACTGGTTCGGGCAGCGTTACTGGGGCCGAGGCATCGGCACCCGGGCGCTGACGCTCTTTCTGGAGCGGGAGAAGACCCGCCCGCTCCATGCCGATCCCTTCGCCGACAACACCGGCTCGGTGCGGCTGCTGGAGAAGCACGGCTTCCAGCACACCGGAACCGTGCGGTACGGCGAGCACGAACACGCGATGCTCGTGCTCAGCGACGGCAGCGGGCCGAAGCCCGGGGCTGTGGGAGACACACGAACTCCTGACGCCTCCGCGCCACAGGCCGGCACGGGCTCGGCCGCCGGATCGCGAAGCTGACGGTCACCGACGACGGCCCGGTGGTGCGCGGGGAGCTGTTCGCCGCTGACGGGGGCGCCGAGACCGTGATCACACGACCTGGGCAGCGATGGTCCGCGCGCACTCCAGGGACTCGGTGTGCGTGGTGTCCACCTCCAGGTCGTAGAACACGTCCCGGTGGACCTTCCCCGCCTGCGACTCGGCCATACCGGAGATTCGGTCTCCGCGGGCGATCTCGCGGGCTGCGGCGACAGCGCTCTCGCACCGGACGCCGACCCACAGCACGTGCAGTCCACCGAGAGCCTTCCGCCACCGCTGCTGGGACTCCACCCCGCCGAGAAAGACATCGTCGACGACGATCCGGGCGCCTGCACGAGCCATCGCGGCGACCCCTTCCATCCATGCCTCTTCCAGCGCCCGGAACTCGGCTCCGGTACTCACGCCGCCGTCCGTGTCGAAGTCGATGCCGGACTGCGATGCCTGCATGGAGACGGGCATCGTCTCGATCAAGGTGTCCACCCCGAGGGCGAGCCATGGATCCGGCAAGGTGGACTGCAGACACCGGGCGATCCCGGATTTACCCGAACTGGACCCGCCGTTCAACATAATCACCTGAGTTCTCACCACGTCACACTAGAAGCCCTCCCCCGCGGCGTCGAAGCCGTTTTCCGGAAGCCGGGACCGAGGTCCATGAGGGCCGACCCGTGTTCCATGGAGGGCTGATCCGCGTTCGGCGAGGGGCCCACCCCGGTCCCACAGGCCGGAGACGGGTTCTACGGGCCGGCCCCACTGCCTCGTACTCGCGCATTCGCGCACTCGCTCATGTTGCCGGGTCCCGGAATACTGCGGGGCGTATTCCCTGCCCGTTCCGGCAGGCGCATGGGCCCGGCCGGAAGCCCATCCTGGTGGGGGAACCACAGCGGCGGGTCTTCCGGCTGCGGTGTTCGAAGTTGCTCGACTCGGAGTTGCTCAACGTGGTGGAGGGGCGGAGGCTTGCGACCGTGATGGAATTGTTCGAGGCTGCCATGGACGTGTTCATGCTGGCCATGGGCCTGGGCTGCGTGTGGCTGGGGTGCTCCGCCACGCATCGGCGCCACCAGTACCCGGAACTGGCTCGGGGGCCCGTCTGGGCCACCCGCACTTGGGGACTCGGATTCGTGCTGCTGGGGGCGTCACTCGCCATCGCG
The DNA here is from genome assembly GCF_040636995.1 of Streptomyces sp. NPDC032161. Taxonomy (NCBI): domain Bacteria; kingdom Bacillati; phylum Actinomycetota; class Actinomycetes; order Kitasatosporales; family Streptomycetaceae; genus Streptomyces; species Streptomyces sp. NPDC032161. Next base: position 397,912 of record NZ_JBEZVN010000003.1, read on the forward strand.
TCGGTGGGCCGGTTCACCGGCGAGACATGGAGCTGGCCGTCGGCCGTGATGCGTTGGGTCGCCGGGCCGTTGGTGATCGGCTCGATCCTGGCCTCGATGGTGTTCCGGCAGTGGGGCAACCGACCCAACCGGGCGGTGAGGCCGACGGAATCGGTGGACGAGGGACGCCAGGCGTGAACCGGCCCACTTCGTGATGTGGGGCGGCATTTCCTGGCACCGGCCTGCTCGCCCGTCTTCTCGCCCACTCACCTCCTCCCCGTCAGCTCGCCCAGCCCGCGTGATCCGCGCGGTCAGTCCAATGTTTGAGTCGATGTTTGAGTCGATGTCCGCGTCAGCGTTTGCAGAAGAGTTCGTATCCATGTTTGCATCCATGTTTGCATCGATGGTTGCATCGGTGTTTGCGTCAATGCTTGCGCCGATGCTTGAGTCAACGTTTGTGTCGCTGCTTGCAACCACGCTTTCCAGAAGATTTGGATCTACGCTTGAGTCCGATTTGGTCATACATATGAGTTGATGACCGATTCCAGGCTTTGATCCGATCTGACATCGAGGTGGCCCTGTCCCCTCTGGTTCGGGTCAGAGTTCGAGGGGCTGCCCGACCATCGCCCCAGGGCTGCCGGGGCTCCGTTGAAGTGGCAATCCATCAAGGCGAGTTCGCCACGATCGAGCAGTGTCCGACACAGGGCGCCCGGTGCACTCGACACCCCCTCACTCGCGGCCCGAGCTGCCGCCCATCCGGCTCGGTTGGCCGCGGTGGAGGTGCCGGGGTCTCCGTGCTGGCCGCCCCAACCCGCTCGGCGACGCGATCGCCCACTACGGGCGGGATCACGAAGCCCCTGCACATCCTGCGCCTGGCCGACGTGCCCGGCGGACTGCGGCCTCTGCGTGCCCCGGACGCCGGGGACGAGGAGTAGTGCCGTGGCGGGCGCGGTCCGTCGCGCCCGCCACGGGTGTCACTTCTCGTCCTTCCGGGCGGTCAGCTGGAAGAGACGAGCGGTGTGCATGTAGGGGTGGCGGGCGGTCAGGGCGAGTTCGAGGCGTTCGAGATCGTTGTAGAACGCAGGGTCGTGCTTGCGTGCGTCGTCGGTGATGTAGTCGCAGACGTTGCGGATGCCGTAATGGTGCACGTCCTGGCAGCCCAGGTCGGCCAGATGACGGGTGATCTCCTCGGCTGTGTGTAGCGTCAGCGCTGAGTCGAACATCCGTGTCCGAGCCTGGTCGGTGTCCAGCGCGGCAACCGCCGCGGTGAGGTCCATCTCGCGGACGGCGACGGTCAACGGTGCCGAATGACGGTTGATCGCCATCACCGACAACAGGCCGCCCGGCCGCAGCGGGGCCAGGGACGCAGCAATCGTATGGCGGACATCGTCCGCGTACTGGAGGAGGTTGTGGCACAGCACCACGTCGAACTCCCCCCAGGCGAGGTCGGCGGGCAGTGCGTTCACGTCGGCATCGACGCAGGTGATCAGATCCGTCAGGCCACCGGCAGCAGCCCGCTCGGCCGCCGCGGCGAGCATCGCCGGGGCGTAGTCGACGATTGTGACGTGGTGTCCGCGAGCAGCCAGGCGCACGGCGTCGCCGCCGTCCCCACCGGCCAAGTCGAGTACGCGCAGCGGTCCGTCGGCCAGTTCTCTGCAATGGCGGGCCAGGTTCGCCTCGGCGATCGCGTAGCGCAGGCGGCCCCAAGGAGCCTCCTGCCAATCCTTCCAGACAGACATGGCGGTCTCGAACTTCTCGGCAGCTTCAGGCATCCGGTGACGATAGCGGGTGGCCTGGGTTCCGGGGGTGCGCCGTGGGGGTATTCGTGCAGGTCCCAGCCCGTGCCTGATACCCCTCCGATGGCCGTGCGCGCGTCCAGCGGGGCGCGGGCTTGTCCGTAGGAGAGCCGGACCAGGCCAGTGTCCGGGCAAACATCCCGCGACTGACGACCTTCTCGGGGCCAGGCCTGCGGTGGGTGACGAATACCGGTCCGCGCGTACGGCCTTTGATCAGAAGCGCGTTTCCTCTGCAAGAACCAGAAGCTGCAGCGTAGAGGCCGTGTTGACGCTTTGAAGCGCCCGTTCTTTGCCATCCTGCTCCCCTCTCTCCGGCGCACGACGACGTCGTGATTCAACGCGCACGGTCCCTGAGAACGGCCCGGATCCGGCCGACGTGGGCCTGGACGTCGGGGTCGGCGGTGGTGGTGCTGTCGTTCCCGGTGATGGGTGAGTGGTGGGGGCGGCAGGTGCGACAGAGGCCGTCGGGGAGCGCCTCGGGCGGGCCGGGCACTGCGCATTCCGTGCATTCGACCAGGGCGTGGCGGGTGGGGGCGTTGGGACCCCCGGGCGCTTTGGGGTCCTTGAGCGGAGAGGAGGGCAGGGCGGGCGGGATCTTCGTTTCGAGACGTTTGCGCGTGAAGGCGATGGGCGAGTGGATGCAAGAGGGAAGGCCGCTGGTGAGGGCGTGGACGAGGTAGTCGACGGTCACGCCCCGGTTGAACCACTCGGCGGCGAGCGGTACCAGGGCTGTGCAGTCGGTGTCGGAAAGCGCGAGCCGCTCGTCGATGCGGCCGAGCTGGGCCAGGGCGTAGTAGGCGAATGACTTCTCTTCGACGGGCGGGAGGTCTCCCGGGCCCGGCTGTCGCGGCACGGCGGGTACGGCGGACGGAACGGGCACGGCGGGTACGGCAGGCACGGCGGACGGAGTGTGGGCGGTGTGCGGAGTATCCGGGGTGGGCTGGACGGGTTCGGCGGCGGTCGGGGCGGGTACAGCAAGGGCCGGCGCGGCGGTGGCAGCGGGGACAGGCGCGGCGGGTACGACGGACGCGGCGAAAGCGGTCGGCTCAACGGAAGCACCAAGCGCGGCGGGGACAGCGCGGAAGGTGGGTGCGGCGGGCTCGGGCGCCGGGGCGAATGCCGCCGAGGCGCCTTCCGCCGACCGGGGCTCCGGGATGATGCATTCCGGGGCGGAGGATGCCGGGACGACGCATTCCGGGCCGGTGGATGCCGGTCCCGTGAATTCCTGGGCGATGGGCTCAAGAACGGCAGGCCCTTGAGCAGCGGGTTCCTGGGACGCGGATTCCAGGGCGACGGATTGCGGGACGGCGGGGTCCTGGGCGGCAGGCGCCTGGACTGCGGGCTTCAGGGGCCGAGGTACCGGGGCGGTGAATTCCGGTGACGTCGGATGGCTGGAATCGTCCTGGCCTTCCATCGAGGCGAGGTAGGTGACCCACCATTCGTTGTCATGCGCGGTGCGGGACCAGAAGGTGCGGTAAACCCAGCGAACCGTACCGTCGTCGCCGACCGGGCAAAGCACGCGACGGAGATGACCGGCGATTCCCAATGCGGCCAGGGCCTTGCCGACGGCCTGTTGCCCGTAGAGCGGAAGTTGCTTGGCCAGGTCCTTGATGCTCATCGCGGCACCGTCGGGAAGGCGATCGATGTACCCCGCGACGTAGCGCTCCCTTTCGGGCAGCAGTACGAATTCATCACCCTTGCGGGGACACTGATCTCGAACAGAGCGCTTTCCGTAGCCGGGACTCGCCATCGTACGCGCGGAAGAGCGTGCATAACCGCCCTGGGCAGGGGTACGGTTCTGAGTAGCCACGAGATCGCTCCTTGTCGGTCTTGGAGGTAAGACCCCGGTTGGTGCTGTGAACACACGCCGGGGTCATTACTTTTTCGGGCAACGTAAGCAACCGCCCCGACGCGCCACAAGTCGCACTGATTAGTCATACTTGCTGCTCGTTACGGGTCAGGGAGGGTGGGGGGTTTCTCCAACCACCCTCTTTTACCTACCTATTTTCAAAAGAAGGCGCTCGAATCTCGGGGCTCGGGACTCGGCTCTCGAAGCTCGCCACTCGGATCTCGAAGCTCGCCACTCGGATCTCGGAGCTCAACCGTCACCACGCCGCCCGTAATTCCGCTCGAACGGGTGACCAATGCCTGTTTCCTCAAAGGCTCCGAAAGGCCCCGAAGGCGCCGCGGACCCGGAGCCTCGAGCCCCCGGAGTCCGGAGCCCCCCAAGTAGGTTGCTCTGAGCGATGGTTCACTCGCAGGCACGCCGGAGAGTGCTCTAGTGTCCTCGCCTATGACTGAGCCTTCCTTCCTGCCTTCTTCGTCTCCGTCCTCGTCGTCCTCCTCTCCGTCCTCGCTCTCGTCCGCCGTGCCCGCCTCCCCGTCCTCGTCCTCGCACCTGGTGGCGACAGCGCGTGCCTACGACGCCGTCGCCGTCCGCTATGCCGAGCTCGCCCGTGACTCGCTCGATGTCCTTCCGCTGGACCGCGCGCTGCTGGCCGCGTTCGCCGAACTCGCACGTACCGCGGCCGACGGTTCACGTTCCGCCGCTGGTTCCGGGTCCGTGGCCGAGCTGGGGTGCGGCCCGGGTTACTTGACCGCGCACCTGCGGGACCTGGGGCTCGACGTCTTCGGTGTCGACCTGTCGCCGGTGATGATCGATCTGGCCCGCGAGGCCCACCCGGACCTGCGGTTCGAGGTCGGCTCCATGGATGCCCTGGATCTGCCCGACGGTGAACTGTGCGGCATCGTGTCCTGGTACTCGGTGATCCACACTCCGCCGCGGGACCTGCCCGCGTACTTCGACGAGTTCCGACGCGTACTCGTACCCGGCGGCCACCTCCTGCTCGCCTTCTTCGAGTCGGAGGGCGAGCCGGTCACACTCTTCGACCACAAGGCGGCGCCGGCCTACCGGTGGCCGATCGACGACCTCGCGGAGCTCGCGGACAAGGCCGGGTTCGTCGAAGTCGGCCGGATGCTGCGCGAACCCCGCGAGGACGAACGGTTCCGCCGAGGCCACTTGCTGATGCGGGCGGACGGGTAGTCCAGGAAGCGGGCCCGGAGCCTTCGAGGCCCTGAATGTGCGAAGACCGGCGCACCGCCGCTCATCGGCGTACGCGAGTGTCCTTACCGGTGCGGCGGCCGCACCCGGGGAGCGAAGCGCTGACCAGCCGCCGCGTCCTCCCGCCAGTACCTCAGGACGGTCTCGTGGACGATCTCGAGCCGCTCGGCGGCAATGAGGCACGGGACCGGCTCCGGCCCGCCTGCGTCCGCCTCAAGGGCGACCACGACGGGCGGTTCCTCGCCGAGCTGACGAGTGACCCGCAGGAGTTCCTCGGGCGACGGGGCGCGAAGGGTCGGATCCTGAAAGTTCGACGGGCAGCTCACGAGGGCCGGACGGCGGTGGACCGGCCGCTCAGGTAGGCGGTGCGCACGGCGTCGGTCTTCGCGGCCGGGATGGCGGGGCGTCGGCCGCCCTTGTTGGGGTGTGACCCAGATACGCGTCAAAAGGCGATGAGCGGGTCGGCGTGACGTACGACCAGGCGGAGGCCCGGCGGGTCACCGAGAAGGCGATCCGCAAGGACGCTACGGCGAAGAACCGCCCGGCCGATCTGATCAACATCGCGCTGGAGAAGATGGTGGAGGCCGGGCTGGAACTGCCTGGGCCTCAAGACCGTCACGACGGACAGCAAGGGCAGCCTGAGGACGACGGCGAAGGCCACGGCGGACGGTCATCCGCCCCGTCGCCACCCCTGTCTGCCACCGCACCACGTCCTCACACTGGCCTCCGAGTGCCGCGCTCGTCGGCCGTCCAGGATCCGGGGCCCACGTGGCGGGGCGCTCCCGTCGCTCTCCCGACCGTAAGGGTCCGAACGGCTGGGGATCGCCCGTGTCGGCGCAGGTGTTCAGGATCAAGAAGTGTCTGGCCGCGGATGCATCACCCTCGGTTGGGTACCGGGGGGCAGGATCGTCCGGCACGCCGGTCGACACCCGCTCCGCCCCGCTCACGCCCATCGCGCGTGCAGCACGAGCCACACCGTCACGAGATCGTCCTTGGCAGTGAGACGCATCACGCAGAAGGACCGGGCCGCGTTCGGCGTTCGTGTGCGGGCTTCGCTCCGTCTCCGCCCCCCGCCCCCTCCTGCGCGGCGAGGAATGCGCGTTCAGAACCGGGACCCGAGATCCAAGCGCCGAGCCTTGAGATCCGAAAACGCGCAGACCAGAACCGTTGTCGGGCTGCCGCAGCCGCCCCTCCCCCCACCACGGGCATGCGTGCCGCGCGGCGCTCATCGAGCCACACGCACGCCAAATATCAAACAACCTTCCATTTTCTGGCGCTCCGTCAGCTCGTCAAGCATTGGTCTTGACCAATGTGTCATTCTGTGCAAACTATGGCCAAAGCCGCCACAAAATCTTCTCAATCACTCTGCGGGAGAACCTAGCCCCATGCGCATATCCGCAACCGCCGCAGCAGCCGTGCTCGGTGGAGCCCTCGTCCTCGGCCTCACGGCCGCCCCGGCCGCGCTGGCCGCACCCACCGATTCGGCCGCGTGCACCACCGATGCCTTCGGTATCGCCGGAAAGTACGGCGAGTTCGTCCTCGGCGACGACGTCCACTCCCCCGACGCGGAGGGTGCGGTGGCCGTCGGCGGCAACGCCGACTTCCGCGGCGGCTTCAGCGTCGCCAACGAACTGACGGCGGCGGAGGTCGACGCCCTGCCCGGCCGGACCTCTCTCGTCGTCCGTGGCGACCTGCTCAACGACTCGTCGGCCACCGTGGTGATGAAGGGCAACGCGATCGTCGGCGGCAAGGTCAGCGACACCCCCGTCAGCCTGCACTCCGGCGCGTTCAGCCAGAAGGCCGATCTGATCGACTTCGACGCCGAGTTCGCCAAGCTGCGGTCCTACTCCTCCGCGCTGGCCGACGAGCCGACGACGGCCGGCGCCACGGTGACGCCGAGCGGCGGCAAGCTCACCCTGGAGGGCACCGACACCACGCGTAACGTCTTCAACGTGACGGCCGCGCAGCTCGAACAGGCCAAGGACATCTACCTCAAGGTCCCGGCCGGCTCGACCACGATCGTCAACGTCAGCGGTGGAACGTACGACATGGCGAAGGCCGGCACCACCGGCTTCTTCCTCTCCGGCGGCCAGGACTTCGTCCTGGACGACAAGCTCCAGAGCGCCTCCGACGGCAAGGTGCGCTCCAAGCTGCTCTGGAACTTCCCCGAGGCCACCGCGATCACCAAGAGCAGCAAGGCTGCCTGGCCCGGCAGCGTGCTGGCCCCCAAGGCGCACCTGGAGCTGGGCACCGCCGCGCCGATCAACGGCTCGGTGTGGGTCGCCTCGCTGCACGGCTCGGGCGGCGCGGAGACGCACCACTTCCCGTTCACCGGCTGCCTGCCGGAGCCCGGCACGACCCCGCCGACCGAGCCGACGCCGAGCAGCACCCCGGAGAACACTCCGTCGCCGTCGACCACCCCGTCGACCCCCGAGACCACGCCTCCGACGAGCGCCACCCCGACCGGTGGGGCGTCCGAGCCCGCCGCGCCGGGCACCCCGGCCCCGTCGCAGAGCACGACGCCCGTCACCGGCGGTGGCGACCTGGCCTCGACCGGCAGCAGCGGCACGGTCCCGCTGGTCATCGGCACCGTCGTGGTGCTCGCCGCAGGCACCGGCCTGGTCGTGGCGGCCCGCCGCCGTTCCAAGCGGGCCTGACGCCCCGGGAGCCCCGTCCAGGGCGATGGCTCCGGGGCCGGCAGCCCAGGGTCTGTGGCCCGGGGCTGGCAGCCCGTCGGCGGTCCAGCTCCGCCGGGAACCCCGCTCGCGCACGAAATCCGTTCGGTGCGGGCGGGGTTTTCCCGGCGTAACACCCCCTGTGATCAGTGCCCGGACGCCCGTCACGGCGTCACCGAGGGGTCTTCCGGGTCTCGGGGCTCGGATCTCGGATGTCTCGGGCCCCTCGGGCCCCTCAGGCCCCTCAGGCCCCTCAGGCCCCTCAGGCCCCTCAGGCCCCTCGGGCCCCTCAGGTCCCTCAGGTCCCTCAGGTCCCTTGGGTCTCAGGTCTCCCAGGTCCCTCGGGTCTCGGGGCCCTCGTGCCCCGGACCCCTTGCGCCCCCGGCCCCACTTGCGTCACTTTCGCCAGAACAGGTGGTGCGTCACGCCGCTCGGGCTGGGCACGACATCGAGGTGGAACCGGTCGAGCAGTTCATCGGGTGACTCCCAGAGCCGTACTCCGGACCCGAGCTTCACCGGCGAGACCGCCACATGCATGGTGTCGACGAGGTCGGCGTCGAGGAACTGCCGGATGGTGGTGACACCGCCGCCGAGGCGAACGTCCTTGCCCTGCGCCGCCTCCCGAGCCTGTTCGAGGACCGTGGCCGGATCGCCTTCGACGAAGTGGAACGTGGTGTCGGAGAGCGTGAACGAGGGACGCTTGTGGTGCGTCATGACGAACACCGGCGTACGGAACGGAGGTTCGTCACCCCACCAGCCGCACCACTCATGGTCCTGCCAGGGCCCGCGCTGGGGCCCGAACTTGTTGCGGCCCATGATCTCGGCGCCGATGTTGCGCGCGTAGTCCCGCGTGAGGTGGTCGTCGAGGCCCCGGCTCCCTCCAGGGTCGGTACGCATCGGCCAGCTCGCCGTGGCACCGGCCCAGGCGAACAGTCGCTCCGGTTCGACGTGGCCGAACGGACGCTCCAGGCTCTGGTCCTCACCGGCACCGATCCCGTCAGTCGAGACGTTGAAGTTCTGGACTCTCAGCAGCTGAGCCACAGTTGTGTTCCTCCTGTTCACTGATGACGGTGATGAGACTCTCCGTGCCGGGAAAGCTCATCGCTGAATCCGAGCCCGATTCCGATCCCGATTCCGGGCTCGTTGCCCGAGCCCATGGGCTGACTCCATGGCCTCGGCCCATGGGCGGCGTTCGGGCCCGAGGTCCACGATCACGTTCATCCGGGTGGCCGCGTTGATCAGGGCGACCAGGCAGACCAGCGCACCGACTCGGTCGTCGTCGAAGTGCTTGCGCACCTCGGCCCAGGTCTCGTCGGACACACCGTGGTCGCCGAGCCGAGTGCCCTCCTCGGCGAGCGCCAGCGCGGCCCGCTCGACATCGGTGAACACGGTGCTGTGGCGCCAGACGGCGACCAGGTTGAGCCGGAGCGCGGTTTCACCGGCGGCGGCCTCCTTGGTGTGTATGTCGACGCAGAAGCCGCAACCGTTGATCTGGCCGACCCGCAACTCCACCACTTCCCGCAGGGACTTCGGCTGCGTCGACTCCTCCAGGGGCAACGAGGCGTTGTAGAACCGCTTGGCGAGGCCCGGCCGCCGACGCCGAGGACGTCCCGCCGGAGACCTGGCTGCGGTGGATGAGCATGGGCCTCGGCACCGTGCGTGCCGCCGAGTCCGCGGCCATCCGGAAGCGGCGCGAGACCCCGAAGCCCTCTCAGGAACCGAAGACAGCCTCCGAAACCGAAGCCCTCTCTGGACCCGATGCCGTCTCCGGCCCCGATGCCGTCTCCGGACTTCCTCCCCCACCCACCGTCTCCGGTCCGCCTCCGCTCCGTCCGCCGTACCAAGTCGGCAGTGTCACCGGGCACAAAGCTGCCGGACTCCGCACAAGCGACCGTACCCGGCGAGCGGCAGGATCCGGCCCATGGGAGATACCCGGGACGTAACCTGCCGTCCCTCTCAAAAGCGTGCCCTGTGGCTCCTGTTCGGGCTCGGGGCGATCGGCACGGTCCTCACCGCTCTGCACGCGGTGTACCAGGGTCCCGACCTGTGGCTCGGCGTCGGATTGCTCTCGACGCCGCTGGGCATCGGGACACTTCGCCTGGCCACTGCCAAGGTGGACGCCGACGCGCACGGCCTGCGCTTCGGAACGCTGCTGCGCCGCCGTCGCATACCGTGGCGCGACGTCGCCGCTCTGCACGTCCACCGGAAGTACGCGAACCACCACCGGATCCGGGAGGTCCGTCGCATCGGTGTGGTGCTGCGTGACGGACGCCGGTGGCTCCTGCCACTGCCGCACGCCTACTCGGCCGACGCCCCGGACTTCGACGCGACGCTGGACGCGCTTCTCGCGTTGCACCGCCGGTACGGGGCGACGGAGTCGGCCCGCGTGCCCGTCGTCTCCTACCGCACCGCGGGCGGCGGCTGGGCCGGGTCGCTGGCCCTGTGCCTGCTGTTGCTCGCGGGCGCGGGCGCGGCCGCGTGGGCCCTGCCGGGAACCTCGTCGGACGAGCGGGCGTGGAAGTCGGCCGTTCCCTGCACGGCGACGACGCCCGCCACGAAGCGCACCGAGTGCCTGACCACCATGTCGGCGGTGATCGAGCGGACCGACCCCGACGCGCCCAAGAAGCCCAGCTGGGTGTACTTCGACGACGCCCGGCCGCTCACACGACTCGCGGTCTCACGGGAGGCCGCCCAGGCGTTCCGGCCCGGTGACGAGGTCGAGCTGACCATCTGGCGCGGCGCGGTACGGACGGTCGCCGGAGAGCATCACATATGGCAGGAACACATGTCCGCCCCCGGGGACCTGGCTGTCGTCTCGGCAGCGTGCGTCCTCGCCGCCGGGTACGCCGGTGCACGGGTGCTGATGCACGTGCGCGGGCGGCGGCTGCCCGACGACGAAGTCCTCCCGTCCGCCCTTCCGTTCGGGCTCGCGCTCGTCGTCACCGCGCTGTGGCTGCTGCCGTTCTGCTACGTCCACGCAACGGACCTGCCCTCCTCTCCCCCGGCGATCGCCTGGGCGGTCGCGGGTTCCCTCACCACCCTTGGCCTCTTCGCCTGGGCCTGGCGTGCCTCCCGGCTCCGTACGCCCGAGGAGACCGCGTCTCCGGAGGCGTACGCGGCTCCCGCGGCCACGGGGCGCGAAGCTGCCACGGCTTCCGAGGCGCCCCGAGAGTCCGGGGAGGGCGAGGAAGAGGTCTTCCTGGCCGCCCGCTTCCTGGAACACACCGACTACAACCCGCATGGTTTCGGCACCCACATCGTCCTGGGCGGCGGCTCACCCGCGGTGACGCCCCATCCCGGCCCGGGCCGGTTCGCGGCGATACGGATACCGGTGGAGCGGCTCACCGTCGAGAACGTGCGGCGGGCCCGGGGCGCTGACGGCGACGTCATCCCCAGGAGCTGGCACGTCGCCGAACTCGACGACGCGGGCACGCCGGTCCGCCTCGCGGCCGCGTCGGACGATCTGGCCCGTATCGTCCACGAATTGCGCACCGTGAAGCGGGCCGGGGAGGTGTCCTCGGAGCGGATGGAGCTCCGGTCATGACCGACTGAAACCACGACCGCCCCCAAGGCCACGGCAGCCGGAGGGCCGCAACAAGGGGCGGTCGGCGTCGATGGTGCTCCCAGCGCGCCGACCAGGCCGGACAGCACGCCTGAATACCCACTTCCGACGGCCCGCACCCCGCTCAATTCGCGGCCTGATTTCAACTCGATTCCGCCGTATCCCGACGAAATTCCTCCTCGTGGCAACCGCAGACACATGCGAAAAGAAGCCACATCCGGCGCCTCGCGATTCACGCGTACCGGTACCTCCGCCGCTCTGCGACCAGCACCACATCTACTGCATACCCGCAGGTCAACGGCATTTCATAGACGGTCGGGATATGTGTGGCAGCGCGGCGGCGACAGAGGATCGGGGGCTTCCTGATTCCCTTCCAGGCCCGAGAGGCGGCCTATACGATCAAAACCGTTCTCTTTTTTACGGAGGTGGATATGAGCACGCCGAAGCAGGAACGGGCTGTACAGACCCGTGAGTCGATCCTGCGAGCGGCTGCGGAAGTGTTCGACGAGTTCGGCTTCGCCGGCGCGAGCATCAACCGGATCCTGACGCGCGCAGGAGTCACCTCGGGTGCCATGTACCACCACTTCGAGTCGAAAGAAGCGCTGGCCCGCACGCTGATGAACGCCCAGCCCGGGACCATCGTCCCGTGGATGGAGTCGACCGGCCTCCAGCGTCTGATCGACCTCACCCTGATCTGGTCGCACCAGCTCCGGGTGGACCCGGTCCTGCGCGCCGGTGTACGGCTGACCGGAGAGCAGGCGACCTTCGGCATACAGGACTCCAGCCCTTACCGGAGCTGGACGGAGATCATGGCCGACTGCCTCGCGGTGGCGGCCGAGAAGGGCGAACTCCGGCCCGGCGTCGAAGCGCACGCGGTCGCCGAGTTCGTCGTCGAGTCGTGTACGGGCATGCAGACGGTCGCCACAGTGGTCAGCGGACGCGAGGACCTCGCGGACCGGGTCGCGCGCATGTGGCACCTGCTGCTGCCGGGCATCGCCGTCCCCGCCGCCATCACGCAGACCCAGGTGAGCACGGACCGCCTGAAGCAGCTTCTCTCCCCGCAGAACTGAATCGGGCCGGTGGGCGCGCGGGCCGTCGCGCGCCCACCACCGCCCCGGCACGGCACTTCCCCCTCCGTCCGCCATCCACCGTCCCCACGGGAGCCGTCATGGTCACGAGAATCCGGCAGATCCGCCTGGCTGCCCTGAACATCGACGGTGTTCTGCTCAACGACACCTTCAGTCCGGTGATCCACGGCTTTCTCACCCGCAGGGGCGCCACCTACACGGCCGATGTCGAGCGCCGCATCTTCTCCCAGCCCCGGCACATCGCAGCACGCGAGATCGCGGCGGTTCTCGGTCTGGATCCCGGTCCTGACGCCGGTTCCGGTGCTGGCCCCGGTGCCGGCCCCGGTTCCGCCCTGGGACCCGGCTCCAGCCCCGACGACGTCCTGGCCGCGTACTTCGAGGAGCGTGCCGCGTTCCTGGTCGCACACCCTGTCCGGATCCTGCCGGGTGCCATCGAAATGGTGCACCGGGCAAGGGTCTTGGGGATGAAGACGGTGTGCTACGGCGGACTGGAGAAGGAGCACTTCGACAGGTTCCTCGGCGAGTTCGCCGACCTGTTCGACGACCCCGGCTACATCTGCACCAATGCCTTCCGCCCGGGCATCCACGAGATCGCCACCGAGTTCTTCGGCCTCAGGCACGATCAGGTGCTCGTCGTCGACGACGTGGCCCGGGTCGCCGAGACCGCGAAGTCGCTGGACATGCCGTTCATCGGTCACCCCAGCTCCTTCGAGCACAGCTTCCAGCGGCAGCTGATGCGGGAGGCCGGCACGCGCCACATCGTCGACTCGCTCGACGCCATCGACGAGGCGCTGTTGAGGTCGCTGGACGAAGAGGCCGCCTCCGGCACGGTCTGGCGCGGCTGACCACGTCTCCTTCCCGGGCTCCGCCCGCCCCCGACGAGCGAGCCTCACCGGAACCTCCAGTCCTGCTGTGCCCTCGGACAAGCAACTCTGAAGGAATTATTGCGAAGTTCTTGCTTCATATCTACGGTGAGGGCATGTCACCGAAGCACAAGCCTGAGCAGATCACCGAACTGTCGCGGTTGAGGGCGTTCATGAACCCCCTGCGGATGCAGCTCTACCGGGTGCTGTACGCCGCGAGCACCGCGACCGCCTCCCAGCTCGCCGAGCATGTCGACCAGACTCCGTCGCTGGTCAGCTATCACCTGCGCAAGCTGGCCGAACACGGCTTCGTGACCGAGGCCGCAGGCGAAGGGTCCGACGGTCGTGAGCGGTGGTGGCGGGTGACGTCCGAGGAAGGCTGGGGCTACCGCGACTCGGACTTCCTGGACACGCCCGAGGGCGCCGCCGCCGTCGGTGCGGTGACTCGCGGCATCGTCGACACCCGCGTCGCCCAGTACCGCGCGTATCTGGACCAGAAGTCCGCCTGGGGCAAGGAGTGGACCGACGCGGCCTTCAACTCCGAGTGGCTGCTCAGGCTGACTCCGGCCGAACTCACCGAGATGGGCGAGGAGTTCGATGCTCTGGCACGACGCTGGCGCGAGCGCGGCAAGGCCGCCGGGGCGGACGGCGACGACCAGGGCCGCGAGCACGTGTCCGTACACCTCTACGGCTTCCCGTTCCGGCCCTGACGAATCCGCGTCCCCGACCCACTGGAGCCCACCATGACCGCCCCTGGGACAGCCGTGCCCGAACACGTCAGCACTCCGGCCTACCGCGACTGGAACGTGCTGCGCTGGCTCACCGCGTACACCTTCTCCCTCATCGGCGACAGCGTGTACTTCGTCGCCCTCGGCTGGTCCGCCCAGAAGACCGCCGGGCCCGCCGAAGTCGGTCTCGTCATGACCGCCGGGGCGCTGCCACGGGCTCTGCTCATGCTCGCCGGGGGCGTGGTGGCCGACCGCTTCGACCCCCGCCGGGTCATTCTCGGCAGCGACGCGCTGCGCTGTCTCCTCACCCTGGCGGTGGCCGCCGGCATCGCGCTGACCGCGCCGGCCCTGTGGGTCCTGGTCGCGGTGGCGCTCGTCTTCGGCGCCGTCGACGCGCTGTTCGTACCCGCGATCGGGGCCCTTCCGCCGCGGATCACCGACCCCGACCAACTGGCCCGTGTCACCGGCATGCGCTCGCTGTCGTTGCGCCTCAGCCAGATCGCGGGTCCGCCGATCGGCGGTCTGGCCATGGGGCTCGGAGGTGCGGCGGCCGCGTTCACCGTCGCCGGGCTCCTCTTCGCCCTGTCCCTGCCGCTCCTGTTGACGATACGTATACGGCCGCTTCGCGACGCACCCGGCCCGGAACAGCCGGAACCGACCACCGCGCGCGATACCAATGCGTCCGAACCCACCACCGCACGCGTTGCGGCCCGGCCGGAAGCCACCACCGCACTCGAGGACCTGCTCGACGGCCTGCGCTACATTCGCCGCCACCGCCTCATCGGCCCGCTCGTCGCGGCCGGCGCCATCTACGAACTCGGCCTCACCGGCACACTCAACGTCGGCCTGCTCCTCCTCAACGCCGAGCGTGGCTGGGGTCCTTCCGGCTACGGCTGGATCGTCAGCGGATTCGGTGCGGGGGCGGCGGCCAGCGCCGCGCTGTTCGCCATCGTCGGCTGGCTGCCTCGGGCGGGTCTCATGCTCGCCGGAACACTGTTCGTCGGCTGCGTGGGATCGGCCGGCATCGCGCTCGTGCCCACCCTGTGGGTCGCGGTGGCGCTGGCCGTGCTGAGCGGGTTGAACGCGGGTGTCTTCGGGAGTCTGGGCAGCACCCTCATGCAGACCGCTGCAGACCCGGTCTACCTCGGCCGGGTCACCTCCGTCTTCATGCTCACCATGGTCGGGCTCGCGCCTCTCAGCTATCCGGTGGTCGGCGCCGCCATCGGCACCTGGGGCCCCGGCCCGGTGTTCGTCGGCTGCGGCGCCTTCGCCTGCCTGGGCGTGGCCGTCGCCCTGTCCTCCGCCGCGGTACGGCATGCCGAACTGCCGCGACGGCAGCCCGGCGCGAAGGTCTCGTCGTAGGAAGCCATGACTCCTTGCCGTCCATCACCCGAGGGAGCCAGGCACGGATGCTCGCCGGGTCCGGTCCCGCCCGGCGATGGCCTCGGCTACCTCTTGGACGGCGCCACGAAGAAGTTCGCCGTAGGGGTCCTGGGGAAGACCGGGGGCGTACGTTCTGGCCGCGTCGATGTGCGCGGCGGCGGCTTCGAAGGAGCCGAGCCGACGGTAGTCGTCGGCATCCGGCGCAGAGCGGGCAGATACCTCGGGTCGTCCCGGTCGATCCGGAACAGCCGTCCAGGTCTCGCGCATCCCGACCAGGTCGATGGCATCACCCGTCACGTTCTGGAGCGGGCTGAGCATGTCTCGCAGAGCGTCGGGGCGCTCCTTCAACGGTCGCCGCAGGAGATCGAGCATGGCGGACGCCGTGTCATGAACGATGATCTTCATGGCACGGAAACGCAGGGCCTCCGGTTGCGTCAGGAGCAAGCCGTCAAGGCCGAACGACCAGGACCGGTCCCGCCGGGGTCGGCCCACGGGGAACAACCCGCTGGGCCGCGACCCGGTGGAACCAAGGCGTCGATCAGGCCCATGCCGCCGATTCCGGCTCGATGCCGTGGGTCCGGGCGTTCGCGGAGATCACATCGCGCAGCCAACCCGCCAGCCCGGGCGCCAACCCGTCGTAGTAGGCGGCGAATCCGGCTTCCTCGACGCACATCCGCCCCAGGCACCCTGCATGAAGTGCTTGCAGTCGAAGTACGTCGAGATCAGCGCACGGTGCCGTTCCGCGAGGGTGTTCCACTCGTCGGATCCGGGTACGACACCACTGCGCCTCGCTGCGGCGAGGCCGGCGTTCAGGGCGTCGGTGGCTCCCCCTTCTTCACCGAACCCCACACGCCCCGGCCTCCGCCGAACGTCAACCGGCCCGGCCCGCGCCGAGCCTCACACGTCCCGGCGTCCCGGCAGGTACTGGTCGAGGACGATCGCGAGG
The DNA here is from genome assembly GCF_040636995.1 of Streptomyces sp. NPDC032161. Lineage (NCBI taxonomy): Bacteria > Bacillati > Actinomycetota > Actinomycetes > Kitasatosporales > Streptomycetaceae > Streptomyces > Streptomyces sp. NPDC032161. The sequence goes on from NZ_JBEZVN010000003.1 coordinate 413,993, forward strand.
AACTTCGTGTGGTCCGGGAGACCTGACTCCCCGACGAGCCCGTTGATGATGCCGCGCTGTGCCTTGGTCGGCTTGTACTGCAGCTGAACGGGGCCGAGGCCACGCAGATCCGCGTCGTCGGGCTTCACCGCGAACAGCTTCGACTGGAACTTGGGCGCCCGGCGCGCGTCCTCGACCACCTGCGCGACGCCCTTCTCCACGGCCGCCTCGACGGCGAGGAGAACGATCTGTGTGTGGGTGAGGTCGGTCTGCTTGCGGTGCTTGCGGAACCGGTTCGCAACATTCGTGGAGACGTAGAAGCCGACCGGCTTGGCCGTGTCCGCGTCGTCGACCTCGGCGGGCTCCTCGACAACCTCTCGCGAGGGCTGCGGAATCACCGACACCGGACGCGCCGGCTCCACGATCGGTGTGGGCTGGACAGGGGCGACGGTCGGCTGCACCGCCGGTGCGCTCGCCCAGCCCGCCAGCGCGCTGGAGGGCGCCCCTCCCCCGCTGAACAGATTGCCGACGCCTTCGTCGGACATGTTCTGCTCATCGTCCTCGTCCACGCGCTTCTTGCCCTTCGGCGGTGTCATGCCGCAGTTTCCTTCCTCAGCTCAAGAGCCCGAGCGAACATTTCTTCGGTGAAGCCTTCATAGTCGGCGGCCAGGCCCGCGACGGTCTCCGGAATGCTCCGGTCGCCGCCCGCCCGCCGTTCGGCCAGCTCCGACACGAGCATGCCGCGCTTGCGCACGAGCCGTGCCACCGACTCGGTGTGACCGATGAGGTGCTTGAACATATGGGCTTCCTGCCCGAGCACCTTCTGGACCTGCCGCCGTACGTCGGCGTGGATCCCTGTGTACGTGCGTCCCGTGTCGAACAGCAGCACGCCGAGCAGCGCGATGTGCGGGTTGATCTGACTGACGAACTTGACGTACGAGAATTCGAGGCCGATCTGGGCAAGCCCGTCCTCGGCACCGCCGTCGCTCTTGACCGGGATGACGAGCCATCGCGCGGCCGACAGGGCGAGCCGCTGCAGGGAGGGGTTCTCGGGAGGCGTGTCGAGAACGATGATCTGGTACCTGTGTGCGATGGGCAGCAGGCACATCAGCAGCCGCAGATACGCGTGCGGGCCCTCTTTGGCGAGAAGCGTGTGGAAGAAGATGCCGAACTCGTCGCCGAGCGCCGGTCCGCCCATGACCACGTCAAGGTTCTCGCGCACGTTCTCACGCGGGTTCAGCGGCGTACCCGTCCGAAGGGATTCGAGCAGCCCCGCTCCCCCGTCGTTCCACTCGGCCTTCTTGTAGCCGAGTTCACGCGCGATGTTGCCCTGGGCGTTGCAGTCGATGATGAGCGTCCGCAGTCCGCTGCGCGCGGCCTTGCCGGCGGCGTTGGCGGAGACGGAGGACTTGCCGACGCCGCCCTTGCCGTTGCCGAACATGAAGATGTGCGACAGCGAGCCCCAGGGGATCGCCGGCAGCTGGGCGCGGAGGTCAGGTGCTGCGAAGGGACTGGACATGGGTCCTCTCACTCTGGATTCAGGCCCGGAAAGAGGGCGCTGTATGCCCGATTTGAACTGTTATGCATGGTCAAAACTTCGCTCAGAACGATTCTGCGCTCCGAACCGCTCCATCACGGTGCGAGGTAGGGCCCGAGGGCAGGGATCCGTCCGCGAAAAGCCCCCTGGCGACCCGTCCCGCCAGGTCAGCGGCCCTTTGAGAGTTGTATCCCACATAAGCCGCACCGCATTTCCTCAGGTTGATCCATCTGCCTCTCAACCCATCCGACACACTGCGTTCCTGGGGATGGAGCGATGGGTGATGACCACTCCTGGTACAACCACAAGAACAGTCACCTCCAACCCAGTTGTGGAACAAAGCACAGCACACGCTATCAGGAAACCCTCAGGTTCCATCGATCAACACGCCGGTTGACTCACTACACGTCAGGGATTCGGGCGGACCGGACGATCGACTAGGCATCGAGCAGCCCCTCTTGCTTCCTCCTGGACCACCAAGCCCGCGTCTCACCAAGCCCTCAGGCACATCGCCCTCCGGGTCGGCGCGCTCCCCCGCGGGTCCATGCCCTCACCCCTTGACCGGCCAACCCGTCGGCAATCCCATCGACACACCTGGCAACTCATCACCCACCGGGCCGACCAGCAACTTTGCGAGCGGGACGGTTCACCGATTCGCCGCCCCGCCTCCCATCACACCCAGCATCGTACCGACCGAGCAACCCGTCACCCGACCTGCTGGGCCACCTCCCCTTGCACTGCCCGTCGGACTGCTTGACGAACCCACACCTCACTCGGCATGCCCCCTGACACCCATGCCCGGCATCGAACCCATGCACTTGCTCGGCAGCGCGTCATCACATCGATTCACCATCGGATTCTCAAAGCAGCGCGAGAGCCGACCGGCACTCAAGCCCGTCTGCTTACGGGGTGAGGCACCCACCCCGAAACCCGCGAACTGGCAAGCTGACGGGCTCACGCGCCGACACATGGGCTCATGCATGATCTGGCCGATCGGCCCGCACTTCGGGTAACCGACACTCGAACATGCGGATCGGCTCGAATCCTGGCACGGCTGCCCGCTGGCGCGGTCATCAGCACGTACGTACCCGCCGATGCCTTTCATCAGGCTCACCGTCACGCGCACCACCCTGCATGGCACTCCGTGGGTGACCTCGCACATGGGTGAACCATGCTGGCTGCCGAGCAGCCAGCAGGCCCGGGGGCCTGCACTTCCATCGACAACGTGGCACATAAGCAGGCACGCACTGCCACCTGTCGTCAGGCTCGCAAACCGACTCGCAAACCAGCTCAGCACCTCACGATCACCCCGACCTCGACAAAGGCGCGTGGAAAAACCTGTATCGCCGCGAGAGTCAAGGTCCCTCATCACACGAGAGGATCCGCCGACACCCACATGAACTTCCGAGCAAGCTGAAGCACCGTTGGCACCGCTTGTGATCAAGCGTGCCTCCAGGTGTGCGTACAAGCTTGCGTCCATGTTTGCGCCGATGTTTGTTTCCGCAGGTCAGAGCCTGTTTTCATACCGAACAAGGTGCCACCATTCTACGTGCTCGAACCGGATCTACGCATCACCTTCAGAGGAAGTCAGAGTGCCCCCTGGCGATGTGCTCACCAAGTTCAATCGATCCCAAGCACCCTTCTTGTTCGCCATCACGCCTTCCTAGCACCGTCAGTGAATCACTTACGTGGACGGAGGTACCAAAAGGCTTCACCACCCATCAGGTGTCACTCATCTCCTCCCGGTTAACCTGTTGTCCGCTCGATCACCAGGAGCTGTGCAAAGCCTGGCCAGCAGACCGGCTCTTCCCTCGATCCACGCACGGTCGGCGATCAACGCAGCAGAGAAGCAATCGGCTCTGCCGAGCCCCGGTACCTTCACGATGCTTCAGCTCCACAGTGTGCCCTCCTGATACGAACTGGATGAAGCACGCACGAGGAACTTCGTGGGCACGGCCCGAGAGCATGGTGTGCGACCACTGAACACTTCGAGATCCGGACCAGCGTGATCGACACTCATGAGAGAGCCAAGCATCAGACCAGCCTTCAGGAGCCCGGATCGGTGGGGCTTCTTTCTCCTTCTCCCATCATGTGATCCGCTGACTCGCGACCCCGCTGAACCGCACCAAACGACCCGCTGATGGGCCGAGAGAGACTCGTAAGAAAGAAGGGGACACCGTCGGATGCAGATCCCCTCCTGTTCAGGCGTGGCTTGGATCGACCACCCATGAGCACTTGAGCCACCCATCCCTCCGCCCCATGGACCGGAAGCCCGCCCGGCATCGGCCGGTTTCTCGATCGACGTCTCCCAGCAGAACCAGAGCGCACCGGATACGCGGGCCATCAGTCACCCCACCACTCCCGCACCGACCGGAAGCTAGGCGACCGGGAGGCCATTCGTACTCACGGTCTTCTCGTCGTGGGCAATGCTTCGTGTCTCATGAGGACACGAAGAACCATGCTCCACTCCCACAGTCACTCCTCGCCGCCCACCGATCGATGCCGCCCCGAAGCCCCAGCTCATACCGTCGGACTTCTCCGCACAAGATCGATTCCATCGATGTCCTCCAGCAACCACACCGACAGGGATCTCCGCACGCGGGTCACCGAGCGTGCTCGACAACGCCGCGTGATCGCACTGCCTGAGCACTCATCTCGCCGAAGGGCCTCCGCCGCGGCAAGGAAGACGTTGGCGACAGCGGTGCGTCCGGCCGGTCGCACCTTCGAAGAAGTGACTGAGCCGCGCCCGGCCCTGATCGGCGGGCAGAGCAGGGCTTGCCCGCCGGGGCGCCGGCTCCTGATGCGGGGCCGAGGCATCGCCCCGGTGGCGTACCACCAGTACTGCCCGGTCTCGGTTCCATCGCCGTACTTCTTGACCACATCGGTCGATCCGCCTGGCGGCTAGCCTCTCGGGAAGCACCGCTCCAGCCGCGGGGGAGTGAGACAGGACAGCGCTCCGGCAACAGGTCCGGTCGTCGGCGCTCGGGGGCGGTTCAGGGGGTGAAACGCGTCCGGTCCCGGACCGGAACACCCTCGTGACGGACGGAGCGCAGAGGGCTGGGCGCCGCCTGAACGGCCGCGAATACGGGTTCCGGGCAAGAAGTCCGCAGCTGGGCGTCGCGCTCTCAAGCCCTCTCAGAGAAGTCATTCATATTTCAACTATTAGACCTGGAGGGGCGCCGTCGCCGGAGCGGATCGGCGGGGGAGGGGACCCGGACGCGCACACGGCGCCGGATCGCCGGGCGGGACCCGTATCGGTGCCCCTCGGGGCGGCCGTGGACCGCGAGCCAGGTCGGCCGGTGCAGGCGAGCGCCTCGATCACGTACGGGCCGCCAGGCCCTCGCTTCAGGGTTCCAGCGGAGCCGGACCGGCCGCAGGGTCGACGGGCGGGGCAGCGACCGCCGTTGCCGGCCGATCGACCGTGACGCAGCCTCACATCTCACTTTGAGACAAGGTCTGGCCAAAAACGAACGCCCATGTATAGCCTGTGTCCCACATCACTGAAATATCAGTGATGTTCCAAGGTTCGCGCGGCAGTGCATGGCGTGGACTCGGGCTGCTCCTCGTACTCCGAAGTCATCCTCCCCAGAGGTCGCACATGAAGAAGTCACTGAGAATCAGCGGCATAGTGGTCACGGCCACTTCCCTCGTCGCACTCACAGCCTGTTCCGGTGGGACCGGGGCGGACTCCGCACATCGGGCGAAACCGTTCGGGGACTGCGAGGTCACCAAGGACCCCCGGATTCATGAGATGAAGACGAAGAAGGCGGGCGAACTGACCGTCGCGGCCTCGCTGCCCTTCCCCGCGGGATACCGGGGCAACACGTTGGAGACCATCGACGGCGGCTACATGTACTGCCTCGACGCGGAGATCGCCAACCGGGCGGGGCTCAAGAAGATCACTCTGGTCAACGCCTCCTTCGAGGCGCTGGTGACGGCCAAGTCGTCCAACTTCGACTTCGCGGTGTGGGACATCCTCGTCACTCCGGAACGGCGCAAGGCCGTCGACTTCGCCACCCCGTACAACACGTACGAGACCGGAGTCCTCACCAAGACCGGTTCCGGTCTCTCGCGGTCGGACATCAAGAACTCGACCGTCGGCGTTCTGGCCGGATCGCTCCAGCTGAAGTTCGCCGACGACACCCTGAAGCCCAAGCGGGTCCGGGTGTTCAGCTCCAACGACGACCTCTTCAACGCCGTGCTCTCCGGCCAGATCGACGCCGCGCTGAACGACACGGCGACCGTCATGCCCCGTGCCGCCAAGTCGGACGGAAAGCTCGAGGTCGTCGGGAGGTACCCGGTCGGCGGCGATGTCGCCCCACTGCTCCCCAAGGGATCGCCGAACGTCGAGGTGATGAACCAGATCCTCGCCGACATGGAGAAGGACGGCACCCTGAAGTCGATCATGGACAAGTGGCTCAATCCGATCCTCGGCGGCGACCCGCACGCACTTCCTGACTGGAGTGCCTGACCATGAATGCCCGAACGCTCGACAAGGACTCCACCGACAGACCCGCACCCGGCGGAGAGGGCTTCGCCCCCGCTCGTCCGCTGCGCACCTCGGGGTACCTCAGCGGGGCAGCGGTCCTCGCCCTGCTGGCCGTCGTGTTGTGCTACGAGTTCGCCGGAACCCTCACCTCCGGCCAGACGTCCCGGCTCGTGTTCGGAGTCGTGCTGCCGGTCGTCGTCCTCGGCGGGCCGCTCCTGCTTGCCCTCCGGCGTCACAGGCTCTCGGACGAGGAGTGGGAGGCCGGGCACTGCACCGAGTCGCGGGTCGCCGCCGCCCGGTCCAGGAGCGCATCGGTGTCCTCGTTCGGCCTGACCGGGTTCGTCGCCGTCGTGGCGGTGGCGGGCCTGCTCGTCTTCACCAATGACGGTGCGGTCCAGAAGACCTTCTTCAACATGTCGTTCATGACGGAGAGCCTGGGCGACGTCTTCAAGGCCCTCCTCATCAACATCGAGATCGCCGTCGGCGCACAGATCCTGGCCATGCTCTTCGGGCTGGTCCTCGCCGTGGCGCGGCTGCTGCCGGGAAAGGGCTTCTGGCCGGTCCGGGTGCTGGCGATCACCTACATCGACGTGTTCCGCGGCATTCCGTCCGTGGTGCTGATCTATCTGGTCTGCTTCGGCCTTCCCCTGACCGAGGTGCCCGTGCTCAGCGAGGGCGATCCGATCGTCTACGCCATCGCTGCCCTGGCGCTCACGTACAGCGCGTACAACGCCGAGCTCTTCCGCGCCGGCATCGAGTCCATCAACCCGGGGCAGACCTCGGCGGCGCTCTCCATGGGCCTCTCGCAGCCGGACGTCCTCAGATTCGTCATCCTGCCGCAGATGTCGCGGAACATCGCGGCCCCCATGCTGAGCCAGTTCATCGGGCTGCAGAAGGACACGGCGCTGGTCATCGTCGTCGGAATCATCGACGCCTTCAGCCAGGCGAAGATCTACTCCGCCAACGACTTCAACCTCTCCGCGGTGACCGCCGTGTGCTTCGTCTTCGTTCTCGTCACCATCCCGCAGACCCGCTTCGTCGACTACCTGCTGGCCCGCTCCGGCACAAAGCTGAAGAGAGTCTGACACCATGACGACAACCGCACATGTGGCCCTGGAACAGGTCACGAAGAAGTACGGCGCCACCACGGTGCTGGACCGCGTCGATCTCGCTGTCGAACGGAACGAGGTCGTCACCCTCATCGGCGCGTCCGGATCCGGGAAGTCGACACTCCTGCGCTGCGTCAACGGGCTCGAACCGATTCAGGGCGGAAGGATCTCGCTCAACGGCGACGTCGTCTCCGGCGAGGGGGTCGACCTGGTCAGGCTGCGCCGCAGGGTCGGCATCGTGTTCCAGAGCTTCAACCTCTTCCCGCACATGACGGTCCTGCGGAACTGCACCCTCACACCGGTCCGCGCCAGGGTCGCCTCGAAGGCCCAGGCGGAGGCCGACGCACGCGTCATGCTCGAACGCGTGGGGCTCAAGGACAAGGCGGACGCCTATCCCGAGCAGCTCTCGGGCGGACAGCAGCAGCGGGTGGCGATCGCCCGGGCCATGCTGATGCGCCCCGAGGTGCTGCTGCTGGACGAGATCACGTCGGCTCTGGACCCGGAGCTGGTGATCGAGGTGCTCAACCTCGTCCGGGAACTGGCGGACGACGGCATCACGATGATGATGACCACTCATGAGCTGCCCTTCGCCAGGGAGATCTCGTCCCAACTCTGCTTCCTGCACAAAGGAATCATCCTGGAGCAGGGGCCGCCCGAGCAGATCTTCAACGACCCTCGCACTCCGGAACTGAAGACGTTCCTCCGCCGGATTCACGAGGCGGGACGGAACTGAGGGCCGTCCCGTCACGGCAATGGTTCCCCTCCGGACGAGCGAGCGCTGCCGGTCACGGCACCGGCCGCAGGCGTCCGCGCCGCATCCCGCATCACAACGCCTCATCGACGCAAAAAACCCTGTTCCGAAACGGAGTTGACGTGACTCAGCACTACGACACGAAGAACTTCTTCAAGTACCTCGGCTACCCCGGCGGCGACCAGCCGTACTGGTCGCAGGACCTCCGGACGCTCTCGGTCTACTGCCGAGGAGACGCCGCGAACCTCGCCTCTCTGCTGGATCCGACGCCGTTCGAGCCGGCCGACGACCGCTTCGTCGTCCAGATCGCGGACTTCGGCAACGCGACCCCGGGCGCCTTCTACGACTCCGGGGTCGTCATCCCGGTCCGGTACAAGGACCGGAAGGCGGTGACCTACTTCTTCGAGTTCGAGGACCAGCCCTGGAGCGTGGCCTTCGGCCGCGAGGTCTGGGGCTACCCCAAGCAGTACGCCGAGATCGAGCTGACCGACAGCGAAAGCGGTGCCCACGGCACGGTCACCCGCGCGGGGTCCCGGATCTTCCGCATCGCGATGTCGACACAGGACGGGTACTCCGCCGACGCCTGGTCGGACATGCGCCTGTATCCGCACCTCCAGGTGCACGCACTCCCCGAGGCGAACGGACCGGGCTTCAAGACGTTCGAGATCATCTCGCGCGACACCTCCAAGGACTTCGTCCTGAAGCACAAGTCCTTCGGCCCGGCCGAGGTCGAGTTGTCCTCCGCTCTCGCCGTCAACGGCGTCGAACTCAAGCTGGTGGACGTTCTCGGCGGCGAATACTCCGTCGGCGACTACGCCTGCACCGTCGAGAACGGCATATCCACCGTGATCGACGACCTGCTCGCGGGTCCCGGGGCGCAGGGCACCACGCCAGTGACCAACGCGTAGCCTGCTCACAGTCAACTGCCCGCGGCGTCAATGGCCCCGCCGTTGACGCCCCCACCCCCACACAGAGAGGTCGTCCGTGCGTTCTGTGAAAGTCGTCGGCGATTCCGCGGCCGACGGCGAGGCGTCCGCTTCGAATCTGCTCAGCGCCTCGGCCTACAACGCCTTGTGCTCGCGACTGGTGCGCTGCGAGATCATGCCCGGGGAACGACTCAGCGAGCCGGAGTTGCGCAGCAGTCTCGGCTTCGGAGCATCCCCCATGCGCGAGGCGATCAGACGGCTCGTCTTCGAGCGGCTCGTGGTGGTGTACCCCCGCAGCGGAACCTACGCCACCGACATCGCCCTCAAGAACTCCCGGTCCGTGACCGAGCTCAGGCTCGAACTGGAGGCGCTCGCCGCGGTTCTGGCCTGCCGCCGGGGCTCGGACGCGGAGAAGCGGCATCTGCTGGCGCTCGCCGAGCAGCAGGCGGCGACCACCAATCTCCAGGAGTGCATCGACCTGGACGCCGCGTTCCACCGTGCGATGTACGCCATGACCCGCAACGAGCACCTTTCGGCCACTGCCGAGATCCACTTCAATCTCGCGCTGCGGCAGTGGTACTTCTGCTCGAAGGCCGTGAAGTCTCCCGGCGGCACCGCCGTCGATCACCGGCCGCTGGCCGAGGCCATAGTCCGGCAGGACACCGAGGCCGCCGCCACACATATCCGCGAGCACGTACTGCACGACTCCCAGAAGGTCGTGCGGATTCTCACCGACTACGGGCTGTAGGCAGCCCCCACCGCGTCTCGCCCGGCCCGACACGAGGAGCGCCGTTCCATGCCAGCCAATCGCACCGCTTTCGTCTCCGCCGCCCCGTTCGGTCGCTTCTCGCTGTCCGGACAGACCGCCCTGGTCACGGGCGCGGCGGGCGGGCTGGGCCGTGCTCAGTGCCTCGCACTGGGCGCGGCGGGCGCCCGGGTCATCGTCTCCGACCTCGACCCGAAGGCCGCCGAGGAGACGTGCGCGTACCTCGGGGAGCACGCGATCGACTGCTCCCCGCTGGAACTCGACGCCACGCGGCCGAGCGGGGTCGACGCAGCGTTCGACGCCCTGGAGGCGTCCGGGGACAGTCCGGACGTCCTGGTGAACAACGCGGGCGTCTCGCTGCGCAACAGCGCCCTGGAGGCCACCCCCGAGGAGTTCGACACCACGCTCTCCGTCAACCTGCGCGGCACCTACTTCACCGCGCAGCGCGCGGCGCGGGCCATGCGGGAGCGCGGGGGCGGACGGATCATCAACCTCGCCTCCATCGGCGGTCTCGTGGTCGACGGTGAGCGTTCCTCCGTGTACGACGCGTCCAAGGCCGCCGTCGTCCAGGTCACCAAGAACATGGCGTACGAATGGGGACGGTACGGCATCAGGGTCAATGCCATCGCGCCCGGCTACATGCGTACCGCCATGACCACGGACCTCCTGCCCGACCGGGCCGAGGAGGACCGGCTCGTGGACACTCACATCCCGCTCGGGCGCATCGGTGAACCCGGTGATCTCGGAGGTGCCGTGGTCTTCCTGGCCTCGGCGGCGTCCGCGTACGTGACCGGTCACACCCTGACGGTCGACGGCGGCTGGGTGGTGGCGCTGTAGCCGGACGCTGTCGGCCGGTTCAGGGGCCGGGCACGTCCTCCGGAGCAGGCGCGCCTCCAAAGTCGGCCTCCCGCCGGCCCGCCGGACGCTGCTCCCGCCTCAGGGCCCCTTCCGGGCGAGCGGGGCCCCGAACAGGGGCCGATGGCCGGAACGGCCCTGACGGGCGTCTGACGGGCGTCAGGCAGCCCCGTCAGACGCCGACGTAGTCCGCGAGGTGTTCGCCGGTGAGGGTGGAGCGGGCGGCGACGAGGTCGGCGGGGGTGCCCTCGAAGACGATCCGGCCGCCGTCGTGGCCCGCTCCGGGGCCGAGGTCGATGATCCAGTCGGCGTGGGCCATGACCGCCGGGTGGTGCTCGATGACGACCACCGACTTCCCGGAGTCGACGAGCCGGTCGAGCAGGCCGAGCAGCTGCTCCACGTCGGCGAGGTGCAGGCCGGTGGTCGGCTCGTCGAGGACGTAGACACCGCCCTTCTCGGCCATGTGGGTGGCCAGCTTGAGCCGTTGCCGTTCCCCGCCGGACAGCGTGGTGAGCGGCTGTCCGAGGCTGAGGTAGCCGAGGCCGACGTCGGCGAGTCGGCCGAGGACGCGGTGCGCTGCCGGTGTGCGCGCCTCGCCCGTACCGAAGAACTCCTCGGCCTCGGTCACCGACATGGCGAGCACCTCGCTGATGTCGCGGCCCCCGAGGCGGTGGTCCAGAACCGACGCCTCGAACCGCTTGCCCTCGCACTCCTCGCAGGTGGAGGCGACGCCCGCCATCATCGCCAGGTCGGTGTAGACGACACCGGCGCCCTTGCAATTCGGGCAAGCCCCCTCGGAGTTGGCGCTGAACAGCGCGGGCTTCACCCCGTTGGCCTTCGCGAACGCCTTGCGGATCGGGTCGAGGAGCCCTGTGTACGTCGCCGGGTTGCTCCGCCTCGAACCCCGGATCTGGTCCTGCCCCACCGACACCACTCCCGCGTCGGCGGGTATCGACCCGTGCAGGAGCGAGCTCTTGCCGGAACCGGCGACGCCGGTGACGACGACGAGCACCCCGAGCGGGATGTCGACGTCGACGCCTCGCAGGTTGTGCTCCGTCGCGCCGCGGATCTCCAGGGCACCGGTGTGCTCGCGCACGGACTTCTTGAGGGAGGCCCGGTCGTCGAGATGGCGTCCGGTGACGGTGTCGGCGGCCCGCAGTCCCTCGACGGTGCCCTCGAAGCAGACGGTGCCGCCCGCCGTACCGGCGCCGGGGCCGAGATCGACGACGTGGTCGGCGATGGCGATGGTCTGCGGCTTGTGCTCGACGACGAGCACCGTGTTGCCCTTGTCCCGCAGCCGGAGCAGGAGGTCGTTCATCCGGCTGATGTCGTGCGGGTGCAGGCCCGTGGTGGGTTCGTCGAAGACGTACGTGGTGTCGGTGAGCGAGGAGCCGAGGTGGCGGATCATCTTGACGCGCTGCGCCTCGCCGCCGGACAGCGTGCCCGAGGGGCGGTCGAGCGAGAGGTACCCCAGTCCGATCTCCACGAACGAGTCGAGCGTCCGTCCCAGCGCGGTGAGCAGCGGGGCCACCATGGAGTATCGCGTGTTCGGAGAGCCGGGGGAGGGCTCGTCGAGGGCGCGGACCCATTCGGCCAGGTCGCTGATCTGCATCGCGCACGCGTCGGCGATGCTGATCCCCTCGATCTTCGACGACCGGGCCGCCTCGCTGAGCCGGGTGCCGTCGCACTCGGGGCACGTGGTGAAGGTGACCGCCCGGTCCACGAACTCCCGGATGTGCGGCTGCATCGCCTCCCGGTCCTTGGAGAGCATCGACTTCTGGACCCGCGGGATCAGACCCTCGTAGGTCATGTTGATGCCCGCGATCTTCATCCGGGTCGGCTCGTGGTGGAGGAGGTCGTGCAGCTCCTTCGCGGTGTACTCGCGGATCGGCTTGTCGGGGTCGAACAGGCCCGACTCGGTGTAGAGCCGGTAGTTCCAGCCACCCGCCTTGTAGCCGGGAATCGTGAGCGCCCCCTCGCCGAGCGACTTGGCGTCGTCGTAGAGCTGGGCGGGGTCGAGAGCGGTAACCGCACCCCGTCCCTCGCAGCCGGGGCACATGCCGCCGGTGCGCGTGAAAGTGACCTTCTCGGTCTTCTTGTTGCCGCGTTCGACGGTGATCGCGCCGCTCGCCCGGACCGAGGGGACGTTGAAGGAGAACGCGTTGGGAGAGCCGATGTGCGGCTGCCCGAGCCTGCTGAAGAGGATGCGCAGCATCGCGTTGGCGTCGGTGGCCGTGCCGACCGTGGAGCGGGGGTCGGCGCCCATACGCTGCTGGTCGACGACGATCGCGGTCGTCAGTCCCTCCAGCACGTCGACCTCGGGGCGCGCCGACGTCGGCATGAAGCCCTGCACGAAGGCGCTGTAGGTCTCGTTGATCAGCCGCTGCGACTCGGCGGCGATCGTGTCGAACACCAGCGAGCTCTTGCCCGAGCCGGAGACCCCGGTGAACACCGTCAGGCGGCGCTTCGGGATCTCGATGCTGATGTCCTTGAGGTTGTTCTCCCGTGCGCCGTGCACGCGGATCAGGTCGTGGCTGTCGGCGATGTGCGGCGCAGGCGACTGCGTGTCCGTCCTCTTGGCCATACTCATCATGTCTCCGTCTGTCGGGCGGGACCGCGTTGCCACGGTCTCCGTCGGTGTCGCCTGGACCGGCGTCGAGCAGTATGTCTGGTTCTCCGCCGGGCGGCGGCCCGGCCCGGGGGGATCGCCGCCCCGGCGGACGTGTGCGGTGTGCCGGGGCGGCAGGCCTGTACGCGTCCTGTGCGGCTCAGCCCAGCTCGTTGATGCGGACCAGGTTGCCCGCGGGGTCGCGGAAGGCGCAGTCGCGGAGACCGTACGGCTGCTCGGTGGGCTCCTGGACGATCTCGGCGCCACCGGCCCGCACACGCTCGAAGGTCCCGTCGAGGTCGCCGGTGGCCAGGGTGATGCGGGCATAGCTGCCCTTGGCCATCATCTCCGCGATGGTGCGGCGTTCGTCGTCGGTGATGCCGGGTGTGGTGGCCGGCGGCTCCAGGACGATGGACGTGCCGGGCTGGGCGGCGGAGCCCACCGTGATCCAGCGCATCGCGCCGGCTCCGACGTCCTTGCGGACCTCGAAGCCGAGAAGGTCGCGGTAGAACGCCAGGGAGGCGTCCGGGTCCGTGTGCGGAAGGAAGGTCCAGTGAAGGGTGATGTCCATGGAGATCAGGCTAGGGAGGGCCCCTCGACCGACGCTTCTCCATTCCTGATCGGTATCCGACCAGCCATGAGTGAGTGCTGTGCGAAACTGCTCGGGTGAAACGGCAGGACCTCGACGATCTCGTCCGGTTGCGGCGGGCCCGCGACCGGATGGACCGCGACTACGCCGAGCCGCTCGACGTCCCGACGCTGGCGCGGGGTGCCCTGATGTCGCCGGGCCACTTCTCCCGCAGCTTCCGCGCCGCTTTCGGCGAGACGCCGTACAGCTACCTGATGACCCGTCGTATCGAGCGGGCCAAGGCACTCCTGCGACGCGGCGACCTCACGGTGACCGAGGTCTGCTTCTCGGTCGGCTGTACGTCGCTGGGGTCGTTCAGCTCCCGCTTCACCGAGCTGGTCGGCGAGAGCCCGAGCGCCTACCGGGCCCGGAGCCACGAGCACGGCGCCGCGATTCCGGCGTGCATGGCCCAGCTCCACACGCGGCCGGTACGGAACGGGGAGACGGTGCGCGACGAAGAAGCGGGCCCTGCAGCACGGCCGTAGCGTGAGCGGCATGGATATCAGACTTTCGCAATGTTTCATCGCCGTCGACGACCACGACAAGGCGATCTCCTTCTACCGCGACGTGCTCGGCCTTGAGGTCCGCAACGACGTCGGGTTCGAGGGGATGCGCTGGGTGACCGTCGGAGCACCCTCCCAGCCGGACGTGAGCATCGTCCTGGAGCCGCCCCTCGCCGACCCGAACGCCTCGCCCGACGACCGGCGGGCCATGGCGGAGCTGATGGCCAAGGGCCTGCTGAGAGGCGTCATCTTCACGACGGACGACTGCGACGCCACTTTCGAGCGCATCCGCGCGGCGGGCGGCGAAGTGCTGCAGGAGCCCATGGACCAGCCGTACGGCGTCCGCGACTGCGCCTTCCGCGACCCCGCGGGGAACCTGCTGCGCTTCAACCAGCCCCTCCGCGGCTGAGCCGCCGGGGGCCCGGTCCCTGCGGCGGGGAGCGGGCCCCCGGCAGGGACTGAACCGGCCCGGCGGCGGCCGACGGTGGTTCAGTCCCTGTGAGCAGTCCGCCCGCCCACGCAGGGACCGGCAGGGACGGAGGGTCCAGGGACCGACCCCAGTGACTGGTCCCTGTTCGGTCCCTGGGCTTCAGTCCCTGATAAAAGCCCAGGTCAGAGCGGTGTGCACCCCTGAAACAGGGACTGAAGGGACTCAAATCCCTAGTTATAAGCTCACTACGCATGTGTGTATGCGCGCCCGCGTGTATCTCATATGACTCAATACGTATCTGGCTCATAATTAGAGATTTGAGTCCCTTCAGTCCCTGATCGGGGGGTCATACCCCCTCTGACCTGCGGAGATGTGCAGGGACCGAAGCCAGGGACCAACGCGCCCCGTTCGGTCCCTGGTCCCTCGCTTCAGTCCCCGAGCCGCCAACCGGTTTTCCTACTTGCCAAGAATCGGCGTGCCAGAGCGCGCGAGAACCTGGATGCGCCCCCGCCTGACGGGGCATTCCTCCGCTCGGGAAAACGGTATATAACGTGACTTTGACGGTCGTTCCGGCGTGCCGGGGGGTCCCCGAAGGGACTCAAGGGACTGAGAATCAGATAACGGCACGCGGGGGAGATGACAGGATGGGCAAGGGGGACATGCCTACACTCATTCCGAATGACAGTCCCTTCAGTCCCTGTCGGCGGGCCGAGAGGCCATGTGACCAGCGGCGTCAGAGGCAGGGACCGAAGCCTTTACGACCGGACGGACAAGGACGACTGCGTGCGGCGCCACGGTGAGACGAGCCCCGGAGCTTCCCCTGCCCGGCAGGTGTCGTCGATGTCCGTCGCCCGCTGGTGCGCCGGACACGGCTGGCCCGTCCACCCGCTGGCCCCCGGCCGGAAGACCCCGGCCGGGAACTGTGCGGACTGCAGGGGCCGGCACCACGACCCCCGCACCTGCCCCTGCCTCCCCGCAGGACGTCCCTGCCACGGCTTCCACGCAGGGACCACGGACCTTCGGCGCATCGAGAAGTGGTGGACCGACAGCCCCCGCTCCGGAGTGGGGGTGGCGTGCGGCCCCGCCGACCTGATCGTCATCGACGTCGACGCCCACTCCGCCCCGGTCCCCGACCGGAGCCGCCTGCTCCCGGGAATCCCGATCCACGAGTCCGTCAACCTCACGGGCCTGGCCTCCGGATTCGACACGCTGGCGTTGCTCGCCGCCTTCCGAGGACACCCCGCCCCGGCCGAGGACGAGAACACCCTGCGCGTACGGACCCCCTCCGGCGGGCTCCACATCTGGTACCGGAACCCCGACCCGGGGATCCGGTACCGCTCCTCGGCCGGCTCCAGCCCCAAGGTCGCGCTGGCCTGGCAGGTCGACGTACGGGCCGAGGGCGGGTACATCGTCGCTCCGACGACCCGGACCACCCAGGGCGTCTACGAGGCCCTGGGCACCGCCCGGATGCCCGCGTCCCTGCCGTCCTGGCTCGCGGCCGAACTGGCCCGCACCGGCCACGTCGTACCCCCCGAGCCGTCCCGGACGCCCCTGCGCCCCCCTGCGCCCCTCGTGAGGCCCGTCGTCCCCGGCGCGCGGCGGGCCCGGCGCCCGAAGGCCGCGCACAGGATCCTGGCCCCGCTCGTCGACGAGGTCGCCCGGTGCGAGGCGACGAGGGAGGGAGCGGGCTTCACCGAGAAGCTCAACCGGGCCGCGTTCACCGCCGGAGGGCTGGTCGCCGCGGGCCACCTCCAGGAGGACGAGGTCCGGGAACTGCTCACGGCCGCCGCCACCCGGGCCCGCCCCTGGCAGGGTTCACGAAACGAGAAGATCATCCACGACGGTCTCGCAGCCGGGGCCGTCCGACCGCTCCACCCCGAAGGACGTTCATGAGCAGTGCCGAGAGCACGCGCTTCGACGCCACTGCCGCCGCTCAGCAGATGCTCGACCTCGAAGCCCGGGAAGAGCCCGCGCCGGCCGCCGCGATGCCCTCGCATACCGCGGCCGCTCTGCCTGCCCAGGCCGTTCCCGGAGCAATCGCGTCCCCGGCAGCCTGGCCGCCGCCGGGGCAGTTGCCCGGCACGCTGACGGACCGGGGCAACGCGAAGCTGTTCGCGCGCCTCTACCGCGACCAGTTCCGGCACGTGGAGGGCCTGGGTTGGTACTCCTGGGACGGCTACCGCTGGAAGCGTTCGGGCGGCGAGAAGGCGGCCCTGTGGGCAGCGGGGGAGATGGCCGAGGACATGCCGGACTCGGACCCCAGGGGCATCTTCGGCGACCGGGAACTGCGTCTCCACAAGAAGCGCACCCTGTCGACCACCGGGATGAAGGCCCTGCTGACCCAGGCCAAGGCGTCCCCGGACCTCTCCGTCGACCCCGACACCCTCGACGGCGACCCCTACGCCCTGTGCACGCCCGACGGCATCGTCGACCTCAAGACCGGCCGCCTCCGCAAACCCGACCCCACCCGGGACTTCCACTCGCGGGCCACCAGCGTCGGCCCCCGGGACATGCCCACCCCCCGGTGGCACCGGTTCCTGGCGGACACCTTCGGCGACGACGCCGAGGGCCAGGAGATGATCGACTTCCTGCATCTGCTGCTCGGTTACTCCATCACCGGCGACGTCGGCGCGCAGGTCCTTCCCTTCCTCCACGGACAGGGCAAGAACGGCAAGTCCGTCCTTCTCGACGTGATGATCCAGATCCTGGGCGACTACGCCGACGCCGCCCCGCCCGGCTTCCTGATGGACCGAGGTGCGTTCTCCGAGCACTCCACCGAGCTCACCGAGCTCCACGGGCGCCGCCTGATCGTCTGCAGCGAGCTCAAGCCGAACGACCGCTTCGACGAGGCCCGCGTACGCCTCCTCACCGGCGGCGACAAGATCAAGGCCCGCCGCATGCGGCAGGACTACTTCTCGTTCACCCCGACCCACCACCTGTGGCTGCTCGGCAACCACAGGCCCGAGGTGTCCACCGGCGGCTTCGCCTTCTGGCGCCGCATCCGTCTGCTGCCCTTCGAGCGGATCGTCCCGGACGAACGGAAGATCGACAACCTGGCCGTCGAACTCGTCGTCGACGAGGGCCCCGGCATCCTGCACTGGCTCACCGAAGGCGCCCGCCGTTACCTCGCCACCCGCGACACCCTCGCCGGCCCCGACAGGGTCCGCATCGCCACCACCGCCTACGCCAACACCGAAGACCACATCGGCCGTTTCCTCACCGAGTGCTGCATCCACGACCCCGAACGGCCGGAACTCCGCGTGGAGCAGGGTCTGCTCTACGCCTCCTACAGCACCTGGTGCACCACGAGCGAAGGCATCCGCCCCGCGACCACCCGAACCTTCGCCACCCGGGTCCGTCAGGAGGTCGGTCTCGCCTCACCCGCCGACATGATCAAATCCAACGGCCGCAAGTTCTACCCAAACCTCGCCCTGGCAGCCGAACAGTGAACGACATCCGTACCCACCACCATCCTGCACATCGGTCGCGACGCCGACCCATGCACTCGCCCCGCGCCCCCCTCTACCATGGAGACGCGGCCCAACGGGCGCACGTCCCCCGACCGGGGACGAGATCCCGGAGACCTCAGCGGAACAGCGGTACACAATTCAGGCACCACCCGGACCGGTGCACGCGGACGAAGGAGAGGTCGTGGCCATGAGCTCGCTACTGACCGACGGCGACCTCACCCACGAAGCCCACGTGGTGTGGCTGGAAGACACCGAGCACCTCGACTACGTCCGCCAGGCCCTGGACAAAACCCCCCGCAGGCGCAGCAGACCCCGCTACGCCCGCGACGGGCGGATGATCGGCTACGTCGAACTCGACGCCACCGCCGAAGCCGACCCGGACAGCGGCCTCTACCGGCGTCGTGTGTTCTTCCTCCTGCCCCACGACCGCGACTCCGACCCCGACGGCGTCTACCGCCAGGGCGCGCCGGGCGAGGCCGTCGACCCGAGGACCATCCAGCCCAACAAGGCGGGCGAGAAGACCCCGCGTTCCCAGCGGGGCACCGCTACGGCGACGCCCCAGCCTTCGCCGTAGCCGACGGACCGGGGGTGGTGGAGCGGAAACCGCCCCACCACCCCCGGTCCGTACCTGGCCCGGCGCGTTCCCCCGGGGCAGGGATCAGCCCAGCAGGTTCTCGATGAGATCGGCGGCGCGCATGGTGCCGCCCTCGGCCCGCGCGTCGGCGCGCAGCTGCGCCGAGCGGCTGGCGACCTCCGGGTCGGCGACGAGGCCGTCCAGGGCGTTCCGCAGGGTCTCGGCGGTGGCGTCCTCGGTGTCGATGCGGCGGGCCACGCCCAGTTCCACGAGGCGGTCGGCGTTGGTGAACTGATCGGCGGCCTGGGGGACGGCGATCATCGGAACGCCGGCCATCAGCCCTTCACCGCAGCCGCCCATACCGGCGTGGGTGACGAAGGCGTCCGCCTGCTCCAGGATCGCCCGCTGGGGGACCCAGGAGTGCACCTCGACGTTGGACGGGATGGTGCCGAGTTCTCGCGGATCGGTGTACTTCCCGATCTGGAGGACGACGTGCCAGTCGGGCCGGTCACCGAACGCCGCCAGGCACTGGCGGTAGAACTCCGGCCGACGGGTGAACGCCGATCCCAGGGAGACCAGCAGCACGTTCTCCGCATCGGCCGGGCGGGTCCAGCTTCCCTCGCTCTCACGGGCGTCGAAGCAGGGCCCGACGAAGGTCACCGTGCCGGTGTCGACCCGGTCGGAGTGCGGCTGCATCGCCCGGGTGATCAGCGCGAGGGTCCGTGCGGGGCGGCCGGAGAAGGCGTCCACGTCGGTGGTGGACGCCCCGCACTCGGCGAGCCACCGCGCGAACCTCGTCCGGTACGCGTCGGCGCCCGGCAGCCGCCACAGGTGTGCCGCGACGTCCTGGTCGTAGCCGTCCCAGGCCACGTAGGTCGGGGACAGCTGCATGAGGGGTCGGCCCTGCGCCTCGGCGAGGGCGCGTGCGGCGTAGGCGCCGATGTCGTACAGGTAGAGGTCCGCCGGGTCGTGGTCGTAGGCGGCGCGCAGCTGGGGGAGTGCCTGAACGGCGTTGCCGAGGAAGAGGTCCATCACGGCGACGGGTTCGTCGGGCCAGCTGTTGTCGGCGACCGGCAACGTGGAGGTGCACGGGACCAGTTCGGCGCCGACGGCCGTGATCCGGTCGGCCACCGCCGGGTCGTTGGCATAGGTCACCCGATGCCCCCGGGCCACCAGCTCGCGAATGACCTCGAGACTGGGCAGGACGTGACTGACGGCGGGAATGCCGACCATCGCGATGTGGGCACGGCGACGGGTCATGGAAGATCACTCATTTCAGGTCTATGGCGAAAAAGGGCAACACGAACCCGTGCGCTCACTGCCGCGAGAAGAAGACCCGTCGCGGGAGCGGCACATGGGGGTGCGATACGAGAGCGGGGTCCGCCCCGTGCGCGTCAGCCGTAGATCTGGAACAAGTTCATGCTCGGCACCCTAGCCCGCCGCCGGGGCGTCGGGCACCACGTTTTTCGGCGACTTCGGTGACGGCCGCCCTGTTCTGATAGGCCATCAGCTTGCTGGGCGCCTCCCGGCGAAGCGAGCGGCCGGCGGATCACGCACGCAGCACCCCGTTGAGTTGACGCAACGACTCGTCTAGTCTTTGGATTAGACGCAACGGTGTGTCTACTCTTCTTGCTCTGCTGATCCAGCCACGACCGCACTCCCGAGAGGTCACCCAGTGGGAAAATCGACCATCCCCGCCGATCGGACCGGCGCGACGACAGGGGCCCGCGGCAGTGGCCCGGCCGTGTTCGGCGTGGCCTTCGCCTTCTGGATCACCATGGCCGGCACGACGGCGCCCACGCCTCTCTATCCGCTGTACGGAGACGCCTTCGGCTTCACACCGTTCACCGTCACGGTGGTCTTCGCCGTCTACGCCATCGGCGTCGTGGTCGGACTGCTGGCCTTCGGGCGGCTCTCCGACCAGGTGGGGCGCCGCCCCGTCCTGATCGCCTCGACCTTGCTGTCCGTGTACGCCGCCCTCGTGTTCGTACTCGCCCAGAACGTCGCGGCGATGCTCGTCGCACGGGTCGTCTCCGGGTTCTCCGCAGCGCTCGTCACCGGCGCCGCCACCGCCTCGCTCACCGAACGGCTCGGACAGCACAGCCGCGTCAAGCCGGCCACCCTCGCACTGTTCGCGAACATGGGCGGCCTCACGTGCGGCACGCTGCTGGCGGGCGTCCTGGCAGACGTCGCGCCGTCTCCGCTCCGTACGCCCTGGGTGGTGATGCTCGTCCTCGCCGCCATCGGCATGCTCGGGGTCGTGATGGGCGGCGAGAGCTCCGACCACCGGACCGGCTTCTCCTTCCGGTTCCAGCCCCTGCGCATTCCGAGCGAGATCCGGTCGGACTTCCTGCGCTCGGCCATGGCGGCAGGCGCCGGTTTCGCCGTTCTCGGCGTCCTCACCGCCGTGACGGGCCTGTTCCTGGGGACCGTGCTGAACCAGTCCAGCCATACGCTGACCGGTCTCGTGGTCTTCATCGCCTTCGCGTGCACCGCCTTCGGTCAGCTTCTGGTCCGTCTCCTCCGGCCCGGCACGGCGTTGCCCGTGGCATGCGTCGGACTGATCGCAGCCGCCGCCCTGATCGCGGTGGCCATGGACACCAGTACCCTCGCGCCTCTGCTCATCGGCGCCGCGGTGAACGGACTCGCGACGGGAATCGCCGTCGGTCACGGAATCGGCGGCATCACCACGCGCAGTGCCCCGCAGCACCGCGGCGCGTCGGTCTCCACCTTCTTCGCCATCCTGTACTCCATGCTCGCCGTGCCCGCCATCGGCGTAGGGGTCCTGATCCGGCAGACCAGTCTGCGCCCGGCCGGCGAGACGTTCAGCGCGGTGGTGGCCGCACTCGCGCTCTGCGTACTGATCAGCTTGATCCGCGGCACCAGGAAGACCGCCTGACCCGTCCGCACCATCCACGCCCCGGCGGATTCGGCTGTGCCAGAATCACGGAAACGTACGATTCGAGAGGTTGAGGGAACCATCAGCGCCACGCGGAAAGCCCAGCCGGCCCGTCAGCCGAGTCCTGTCGTCAGCCGAACCGGTCCCCGACGCAGTGAGAGCGTCCGGCTCGCGGTGCTCCGGGCCGCGGACGACCTCCTGGTCGAGCGCGGGTTCGCCGCCTTGACCATGGAAGGCATCGCCCAGCGTGCGGGCGTGGCCAAGCAGACGATCTACCGCTGGTGGAAATCGAAGGTCGAGATCCTGCTGGACACCCTCAGCGACGACGCCCGCGAGGCACTGGAATGGCGTGCGGAGGAGGACGACCCGCAAGGCGATCTCAAGAACCATCTCCAGCGCGTGGCCGACTTCTTCGAGGAGCCGGCCGGCCAGGTGATGCAGGCCCTTCTCGGCCATGCCCAACTGGACGAGGACACCGCCGCCTCACTGCGCGATGGTTTCCTCCGCGAACAGCGCGAACGGGACGTCGCCGGGCTGCGCGCACTCCTCGCGCGCGGCCACGGCCTGAGCGTCGACGACCGGACCGTCGACCGCCTCGTGGATCTGCTGCTCGGCCCCCTCTACTACCGGGTTCTGGTGCTCGGCAAGCCGATCGACGAGGAGCTAGTGGACACCACGGCCCGGCTCGTGGTGACGCTGGCGAGAGATTCGACGCACTGAGGCCGTCCGAGGCCGCGCCCGCGTCAGCGGGGGCGCGCCTCGGACGGCCCCGGCCGCGTTTCGTGTCCCGCGAGGCAGAGCCTGACGCGGCACAGGTCTTCGGCTTCGACGAACACCTGTTGTCCCCAGTGGGCGGTGAGGCGCTGCGCGACAGCGACCAGCCGACGGCGGTCCTTTGGCGTGTACGCCGGGAAACGTACCCAGCCCTGGTCGGCGATCTTGTTGCCGAGTTCGCTGAACAACACAGCCCGGAAACGCTGCTCCTCCTCGTCGGTGAGCGGTGTGGCGTCGTCCTCCGCAGGCCGCAGCCGGACGTTGTAGAGGTCTCGTATCACTGTGCGGCTCGCAATCTGCTCAAGGTCCGTTCGGGACAGCCTATGGACGCCTGTGATGACAGGGGCGGGCGGGACGCCCCACCGGCTTCGTGAACTGGTCCCCGGCGGGCATGTGGAATATACCGTGCTGATATGGATTTCGGTCATCCCGAATTATTGGGGATTTCCGTGAGCCGCTTTCCTTCCCGAGACATGGCGGAGTTTCATGGCGTGGCCCAGGACATCAGGGCTTCTGATCTGTGAAGGGAAGACGATGAAACTCCGTACCTTTTCGTTCCTCGCCGTCGCGACCGCGGTCCTCGCGGTCGGCGGCACGTCGGCGGGTGCCGCCCAGGCTTCCGTGTCCGCGCCGGACGCGGCACGCTCCGCCCGGGCCGCCGAGGCGCGCCCCGCATCCGACACGCTGATCCATCCGAGGGCGACGCTGCGGAAGAACCAGGCCTGGACCTCGGGCAACGGCCGGGCCATCCTGCGGTTGCAGCAGGACGGGAACCTCGTTCTCTACAAGGACAATCGCCCGGCGTGGCAGGCGCCCGGCGCGTACCCCAATGGTGACCACGCCGTCATGCAGGAGGACGGCAACTTCGTCCTGTACGACCGCGGTGGCCGCCCGCTGTGGGCCTCCGACACCTGGCGCAAGGGCGCGTACCTCGCCGTCCAGGACGACGGCAACGTCGTTGTCTACAACAAGGACAGGCGTCCGGTCTGGGCCACCAACACCGGGGACTGAATCCTCTCGGTGATATCGGTCCGGGATTCCTTCCGGTAACTCCTGTATCCCCATCAAGGCATCGGACCTGTCGCCTCCACACCTCAGGTCCGATGTCTTTTGCTGCCGCTCGATTTCGCCGCCGCTCGATTTCGCCGCGCGGTCCGGTTTCCGTCGACGGAGAGGGCGGCCCGGACCGCGGCCGCTCAGTCGGTGTCCGGCCGGGGCGCCGGTCGGACGGCCACCGCGTCGATCTCGAACAGCATTCCCGGCATCGCCAGAGAGGCGACGCCGTTCAACGTCTGGGCCGGCAGCCGGTCTCCGAACCGCGCGTGCAGCGCCTTGCCGAGGATCTCCAGCCTGGCGGGCTCGTGGTCCACGATGTACGAACCGAGCCGGACGACGTGTTCGAAGCCGAGCCCCACCCCTTCCAGGGCCGACCGCAGCCGGTCGAGGGCCAGATCCACCTGGTCCGCGAAGCCGCCCGGCACGGGGGAGCCGTCGGCGTCGGACGCGTACTGGCCCGCGATGAAGACGAGTTCGCCGGGGGCCGAGACGGCGTGGCTGTAGCCGTACGGCGTCGGGTCGTGCAGCGTGGGCGGGTTGGTGATCGTGCGCTGGTCGTGCGTCATGGACGGTGTTCCTTCCGTGGCGTGCGGTCCGCCGCGCGGGCGGCGGGCCGGTGGATGACAAGCGGTTGGAATCGCACGGGAGAGACGGCGCGGTTTCCCCGTTGCTCCCGTCACCGTCCCTCAACACCCCACGTCGACTCGTCCATTCCGGGCCGGCCGGGACCTTCGCCCGAATTGGTCGGAGCATGTCAAAAATCATGGCGATGTGCCTTGTTGTCTCAAGGGGGGCGTGCCTCAATGGGGGAGTCATCTCCCTGACAGGTTGTCAGGTGAGTGCGACGTTCCGGCGTGGTACCGCGAACTCGCGCCGGTGATCCCCCCACACGAAGGGCCAAACCATCATGAGGCATGGCATACGGCGGACAGCTGTCTGTTCCGCCCTCGCCGCGGGCATGCTCGCGCTGACTTCCACGGCCGGTGCGGTCACCCCCACCACCGCCACGGTCTCCTTCAACTGCGGCATCTACGGTTCGGGCACCGCGACCCTGACCGCCACCCAGAGCGGCACGGCCGCGACCATCAACCTCTCGACCTCCGCCATCACCGCGCCCATCAACGTCGGGGCGAACTCGGTGAAATCGACTCTCACGCTCACCAACAAGGGCACGAGCACGGTGACGTTCACCGGAAACTCCAACCCTGCCATCCCTGCGGGCAGTCCCGTTTCCACGGGCCCGCTCAGCGGAACCGTCGCCTCGGGGGACAGCCTGGAGGCCAAGTCCCTCAAGGTCGTGGTCATGGGCATCACCGCGACCTGCAACGCGTCGTCAACCCAGTCGCCCGGACCGTTCGTGTTCTGACCCGCTCGGGGAGCGGCTGAACGGAGCGACGGTCGGGAACACGTACGCGGCCGGGTGGCGTCGCCGGTCCGGAAACGGCACGGACGCGGATGCCACCCGGCCGCTCACCCATGACGGGGCCGGGCCGGCCACCCCGGAGCGCCGCCTCCGCCCGCGTCAGGACGACGGCCCGGGGGCTCGGGGAGAGGGCACGGCGCGCAGCAGTTCCCACAGGGGGCGGTGCCCGTCGGCCCACGTGGCCAGTGTCGCCCGGTCCACCAGGTGCAGGCGCTGAGATCTGGCGAAGTCCAGGGCCGGTCCGGAGAAGCGGCCGTTGGTGACCAGAACGATGACATCGCCCTTGTGCACGGGCCGGCCCGTGCCGTTGAGAACCTGCAGATCAGGTGTTCCGACGGCGGCCCCGGCCAGTCCGGCGCGGCGGTGCTTGCACTGGATGACCCAGCGCCGCCCGTAGGGGTCGGTGGCCTTGACGTCGGCGCCGTTGTCCCCGGCGCCACCGACCTGCACCGCGTCGGTGCAGCCGTCGCGGTACATCAGATCGCGTATCGCGAACTCGAAGTCGCGGTGGTGCAGTTGGTCGATGTGCGCCATCGAGTAGCGCAAGGCGCGGGCCTCCGCCAGGCGTTGTCCGGCGCGTTGGTTCCGTCGGTGCCACCACAGGACGGCCCCCGCGGCGGCGAGTCCGAGCGCGACGGCGACGACCCAGAGGTGTCCGGCGAGCCAGCGCACCAGCCCATCGAGGACCCACAGCGCGACGACGGCGAGCACCAGGATCTCACCGGCGCGCGGACGCCGACGCCCACGGAACCGGGCCGGCCGGCGTCGTACGCGAGACCGGGCCGAGGGCTGGCGTACGCGAGACCGGGCCGGGCGGCGGCTACCCATCGGCCACCCTTCCGGTGCGTCGGCGGCCCAGGGCACCGCCGTACCCGATGACCCACGACATCGCGTCCCCCTCTCCACCGGCCGAGCGGCCGACGGCGCCGACATCCGGTCCATGAAACCAACCGCCGAGGGTGACACGTGGTGGGAAAACCACTATCGGTCATGAATGGCCGAGTGTCGGTATCGCGTGCGTCAGGGGCATCGCAGGCATCGTCAGGTGTGGCGGCCCACATCGTTCTACGTCGCGCAACATCGTTCTGCGCTGACCAATGCCGCCCAACACCGTCCGATGCTGTTCGGCGCTGTCCTTCCCGAGGGCGATCAGGCGTCGGCCGCGCCGCCCTGCGGGTAGCCGATGGCCGCGACACTGTCCCGCAGATGGGCCGATGCCACGTCCGGATTCAGCGCACCAGACGCCTCGAACAACGTGACCGGTCAGACGGCGGTCGGCAGCCCGCCCCGCCCTCAGCAGCCCGCAGCCGGTGGCCGGTCGGGGCCGGGAGGCAGGGGAGTGGGGACGAGGCGGGCCGGGTGATGTCGGCGGGCCACCGCGACCTCGACCGCACGACAGTGCGCGGCCGCGGTGGCCCGGACAGGTGTCAGGCCAGCCGCGTGGCCCTCAGCCCGTCGAGCGGGTACTCGGACGGCAGCTTGGCGGGGTCGCCCGGCACGGTGATCTGTACGGCGATCGGCCGGGAATTCCCCGCTGACAGCAACTGGTCGGCCTGGGAGCTGAGGTAGGCCTTGCCGTCCTCATGCGTGACGTCGACGCCGGACGCCTCGACCTTCGCTCCGCGCGCCGACCGCAGGTCGAACGAGATCCGGAACCTGGACGTCTCCTTGCCCTTGCCGTCGTTCTTGTCGACGGCCGTGATGGTCAGCTCGAAGCTGTACACACGTCCCTGCGGGTCGTAGCTCGGCCAACCGCCGTTGGACTTCTTCGTCACGACGATCTCGTCGTAGCTGGGAGCGACCGGCATCGGTGTGATGCGCCCGGCTCCGTTCACTACCTCCAGGCCGTCGACGGGGATCCTCCCGTTCCCGATCCGCTCGGCACGGCCGGGTATGGAGTCACCGGTCAGGTCGAGATGGTTGACGTTGCCCGCCGAGTCGACGGCGTAGAAGTGACCCGCCGAGTCGAAGAACGTGGCCGAGTACGACTTCCGGGAACCGCTGGAGCCGCTGGCCTCGGCGGGCGGGAAGACCTTCCGCCTGAGCACGGTCTTCATGGGGTCGTTCCGAGGATCCACGTGCAGGAGGTCGCCGTTGTCACCCTCGACCGAGATGAGTCGGCCGTCCTTCGGGTGGTGGGCGAAGTCGTCCCAGCGCCCCGGACCCGGGCGGGGGCCGGGGACCGCCGTCCGGGCCGCCACGTCGATCGTGTAGCTGGGCATGTCGGCGCCGCTCGCGACGAGCAGCTTCTTCCCGTCGCCGTCCATGTCCCCGTCGTACCAGGTCAGTCCGCTGGGTAAGCCCTCGACGACCGTGTCCGAGACCTTTCCGGTCTCCACGTCGATGACGACCAGTCGGTTGTCGCTGACGGCGAAGAGCAGGGGTTCCTTGCCGTCGCCCCGGTACTGCGCGCCCATGGCGCTGTAACCGGCCTCGTACGCCGGCACCTCCCCGACGACGCGGGTGTCCCCGTCGATCGGGTCGAAGCGGTGGATCCGTGTGTTCGTCCTGCCAACCGCCAGATAGACCTTACGGTGCGCCATGGCGGGGGTCCTTTCGGTAGTGAGATGGATGCCGCACCAGAATTGAGGCGCTTCGCATTTCGCCGCAAGGCCTTGAAGTGGTCACCTGATGACAAAAGGTCAATCATGGTTGTTGCGTGCTTTTCCGGCGCGCCGGGTTGACGGAGGAGGGAACTCTCCCGGAAGTGGAGGCTGGGGGGCGAGCCGGATTCCTGGAGCGGATCGCGGAACCTCCGGGGCCGGTACCCCGGAGGTTCCGCGATCACCGGTGAGCGCGCGTCTCACACCCAGTCGTTCTCCGGAGTGGCCGCCCGAAGCACCGCACCGCCGTTCTCCAGCAACGGCAGGCCATGGGGGACGCACACCTTCTCCACGTCCAGTGCGGCCATCCGCCGGAACGAGGCGATGGCCTGCTGCCGGTCCAGATTGAACGGTCCGAGAATCGCCCGTCCGTCCTCGGTTGCGATGGTGTCGCTCGACAACAGCACGCTGCTTTCCTCGAAATGGAGCGCGATGCTTCCCGGAGTGTGGCCCGGGATGTGCAGTACGCGTACGGGCTCGGGCCAGTCGTCGAGGATGTCGCCCTCGCGCAGGTCGACATCCACCGCCACATGCTTCAGGGGCGGCACTTCCGCGTCGGAGAATCCCGCCATGAGCTGCTCGTGGAGCGCGCGTTCCGAGGCCGTGTGCACGGGCATGGGCTCGGGGACGGTGCCACTGATGACCGGGACGTCCAGCGCACCGGCCAGCACGCGGGCACTCGTGGCGGCGACGAGATCCGCGGCCGAGCCCATGTGATCCAGGTGGTAGTGCGTCAGAACGATCTGCTGGACGTCCTGGGGACGTCCGCCGAGCTGATCGAGGGCGGCGAGGACCGTCGGGGCGGATCCCGGGACGCTGGTATCGACCAGAGCGTATCCGTCCGGCAGGCGCACAATGTGAACATGCCCAACGGGAAGCGGCAATTGCCAAATAGAGGGAGTGATCTGGATGAGTTCCATGGCATCACGCTAATCCGTGATGGGGGAACGTTCTGTCGTTTTGCGCTGCGGGTGAATTATGCGCAGCGTGAACGACCCGGACTTGAAAAACCCTGGAAAAGGGTGACCCATGGATGAATGGCATGGCCCGGCCATGAGCGGGGCGCACCAGTTCTGGCGGATCGGTTTCAAACGGTGCGAACCGGACGCGATCAAACGCTGGAGGGACGGACCACCGCCGGGGCGTGGGACTCCGGCGTAACGACCGGGCGGTGCGGTCGGGGGGCGTGCGGTGGTGGTCAGGGTGCCGAGTCGTCCGGACGCCTTGAAGCAGCGCGGCTGCGGGCACGTCCCAAGAGCTGTTTCACCAGCAATACCACCGAGGCCATCAGCAGGACGGCGGTGACAACTCTCAGCCAGGGCGCGGTGCTGCTGTCGGCTGCCGTCCACCCGAAGAACACGATGTACAAGCACATCCCCCCGGGACTGTCGAAGAATTCGTTTCTCGGGTTTCGCGACATTCCGTTCTCCTCCTGCCCCTGTCAGTCTGCCCGTGGGCGGACGGGCTCGGGCGGGCGGGTCCGCGTGATCACGGACCGATGACGCGTCGCACGAGATCTGGCACCCATTCGGCTGAGGGCGTGGGAGCGGGCCCGCCGTCGGACGGCCGGTGGACCGGTCGCCGAACGACGGTGTCACGCCACGGATCCGCGCTTCCCATCGGCGTCGTGTGCCGGGTGGCGAACTATCAGGATCGCCTCGACGTCTCCGGACGGGGCGCAGTACAGATGGGGTACGTCGGCGGCCCACTCGACGTGATCCCCTGGGCCCGCGACGAGCGGACCGGAGACCTCGCCGACGCGCGCGGTGCCGTGCAGGACGGTGAGGTGTTCCCTGGTGCCGGGTGCGTGGGCGGCCGAAGTCTGAACCGCTCCGGCGCGGATCCTCGCCCGGTACACCTCCGTGACCGCGGCGGTGTCCTCGAACCGTTCGATGAGCACGGCGCTCACGGCGCTGCCCGAGATCTCGGCCCGGTCCGCGGAGGAGGGTGGGGCGGCGGAGGAGGGCAGGACCGCGCTGAGGGGGGCGTCCAGCGCGGTCGTCAGCGCGTACAAGGTCTCCAGCGTGGGATTGCGCCGCCCGTTCTCCAGCTCCGAGAGCGTCCCCTTGCCGACCTGCGACCGTCGCGCCAGTTCGGAGAGCGACACCCGCCGCTCGGCGCGCAGTTCCTTCAACCGGCGGCCCACCTGTCCGGCCAGATCCATGGCGCCTCCCCGTTCACGCTTTCCGATCGAGGCCCCGTTGCCCGTGCCTCCCCGCAGGAGTTATTGTTCCATGAACGGAACGTTCTGTTTATGGAACGCGGGCTGTTTGCGGAGCGCGGCGATTCGGCCGGCTGCGGTCGGCCGCGCCTTTCGGCGTCGCGCCCTGTCCTCCTCGCCTTCCTTTCTTGTCCTCTTCCGTCATCCTTCGTCTTTCCTCGTCCTTCGTTCTTCGTTCTTCGTTCTTCGTTCTTCGTCCCTTCTTTCCCCCTTCGTTTCCCGCGCGAAGAGTTCTGTGAGGTGGTCCCTATGAGCGTGTCGCGCCTGCGGCACATCCCCGGTATCGGAGTCGACGAGATCGGCGACGCCGCCGACGCCGCGCACGATCCCGAGCTGCTGCGCCTGGAGAACCTCGACACGGACATCCGGCCGCCCCGGGTCGCCCTCGACGTCACGCGCTCCGCGATCGACGACGACGCGGCGAACAGCTATCTGCCGTTCCAGGGCCACACCGCGCTGCGGGACGCGGCCGTCGCGCACGTCGGCCGGAGCGCCGGTCGCACCTACGATCCGGCGACGGACTGCGTGAGTGTCGCCGGGGGCCTCAACGGGGTGCTCAACGTGCTGCTGGCCGTTGTCGAGCCCGGACAGGAGGTCGTCGTCTGCGACCCCATCTACGCCGGTCTGATCAACCGGATCCGCCTCGTCGGGGGAGTCCCCCGGCACGTGCGCTGCACGCCCGGCCCGAACGGATGGGGCACCGACCCCGACGAACTCGCCGCGGCCGTCGGGCCGAACACCGCCGCGGTCCTCGTCATGTCCCCGGCCATGCCCACCGGTGCCGTGCTCGACCGCGCCCACTGGGACTCGCTCGCCACCGCGACCGCCGAGCACGACTGCTGGATCGTCCACGACGCCGCGATGGAACGCATCCGGTTCGACGGGCGGGCTCCCGAGCACCCGGCGAGCCACCCCGGTCTGACCGATCGCACCATCACCGTGGGCTCGGCGTCCAAGGAACTGCGCCTCATCGGCTGGCGGGTCGGCTGGGTGGTCGGTCCGCCACGCATCATGGCGGACGTCAAGCTGGTCGGAATGACGAACGTCGTCTGCCAGGTCGGCATCGCCCAGCAGGCGGTCGCCGCGGCCCTGAACTCCCCGGACGCGGACGCCGATGTCGCCGCGGCCACCCGGATCTGGCAGCAGCGCAGCGATCTCGTCCTCCAGCAACTGGCCGATTACCCCTGCGTCCGCCCCGACGGCGGCTGGTCCCTCCTCGTCGACACCGCCGCCCTCGGCCTATCCCCGGCGCAGGCGTCCGACCGCCTCTTCCGGCTCGCGAAGGTCGCGACGACCCCGATGACGGGGTGGGGCCCACAGGGCGCGAACCACCTGCGGCTGGTCTTCGCCAACGAACCCGTCGAACGTCTCACCGACCTGCGCGACCGCTTCCGCGCCGCCTTCGGCTGAGCGCGAGCCCGGCCGGGCACCGTGCGGGACCGTGGGCGGGAGACGGGGAGGGGTAGGGGAACGAGCGGGGGAACGGGGAGGGGTAGGGGGCCGTAGGGGCTGAAGGTGCCGGGGCGCGTCCGTAGGCTTCCCACCGCCTTCCTCCCCTCACTCGCACGGGGACAACCGGATCTCCTACACCCCGGAAAGCGGTCGGTACGGCCATGACATCCGTCCTCATCACTGGTTGCAGCAGCGGCATCGGCCTGGAGACCGCGCTGGCGTTCGCCCGCAGGGGAGACCGCGTCCACGCCTGCGTACGCGATCCGGCCACCGCCGACGAACTGTTCCGGCGCGCCCGGGCCGAGGACCTCGTCCTCGACGTGCCCCGGCTGGACGTCACCGACGACGCCTCCGTCATCGCCGCCGTCACCGCGGTGCAGGAACGGCACGGTCCTGTCGACGTGCTCGTCAACAACGCGGGCGTCGACCGCACCGGCCCCGTCGAGACCATGCCGCTCGACGAGGCACGCACGCTGATGGAGACCAACCTCTGGGGCCCGCTGCGCACCGTGCGCGCGGTGCTGCCCGCCATGCGTGCCCGCCGCGGCGGCGTCATCGTCAACGTCTCCTCCCTCGCGGGTCGGACGTTCGCCGTGCCGCACGGCGGGTTCTACGCCGCCGGCAAGGCCGCCCTCGGCGCCCTCAGCGAGGCCCTGTCGGCGGAGGTACGCCCCTTCGGCATCCGCGTGGTGTGCCTCGAACCCGGCGGCTTCGCCTCCCGCATCCATCGCGACACCGTGGGCCGGGCCGCCCTGCCGGAGCCGTCCGAGGCCGGCCCGTACACCGCGGACCAGGCATGGATCGCGCGGTTCCTCACCCGTGTTCAGGAGGGCGCCGGGGACTGCGGCGAGGTGGCCGAGGCGATCCTCGCGGCCGTCGACGATCACGACACACCGCTGCACACCCCTGTCGGCAAGGACGCGGAGACGGCCCTGCGGTACCTGGCGAACACCACGTACGAACAGTGGCTGCCGCTCTTCCTCGAACAGGCCGAGTCCCTCGCCGGACCGCGCCCTGTCGAGCGGGACCAGCCAGGCGGGTGACCGGCCGTCGGCTTCGGCCGGGCGGATGACGGCGGGATCCGTCCGGGCCCGCTGTCCTCTCGCGGAAGCGTGCCGGGCGATCGGGAAGAAGGACACGGCGCAGGTGAAGCGCCCGGTACGTACGGCCTCGTCGTACCGGGCCACGAAACATCCGCATCCGAGGGATCGAGGAAGCCCTGGTCCGTCGCGGCGCGCGACCGGGTTCGCAGACCCATGACGTCGTCCACGGTCGAGGAGTCCCTTGCGACCGGCGTCCTGGCCTCCACGGTGATGTCGGCGAGGCCGCGGGCGGCCGACAGCCCGGCGCGTTGGGCGACGCGCTGGAGGACGTGGTCGGCCCATGCGCCGTCGAACCGCCCGTCCGGAACGGAAGCCGGTGCCCGTCCGCGGCCGTGACGAACGGTACGCCCCGCGTCCGTGCTTCCGGAACCATCGTCGGAGAGCCGGGACCATCGTCGGAGAGCCGTAGACCCCGCTCGTGTGTCGGCGACGCGGAGAAAGGCGCCGGCCCCGGCCGCGGCTCGGTCAGTCGTGGATCTGGATGGAGCGCGACGGGCACAGGTCCGCCGCGCGCCGGACGCTGCCGTGCAGCGCTGCCACCGGCTTCTCCTGGAGGACGAGGACGAGGCCGTCGTCGTCCTGGTCGAAGACCTCGGGGCTGAGCAACGCGCACTGGCCGGAGCCGACGCACCGGTCGTAGTCGGTGGTCACACGCATGGCAGGGAATCCGATCGGATCGGCCGTCACCAGGTGACGGGCAGCTCGTAGACGCCGTAGACCATGGCGTCGTCCTTGAAACGCAGTTCCTCCGGAGCCACGGCCAGCCGGAGACCGGGGACACGGCGCAGCAGGGTGCCGTACACGATCTCCAGCTCCGCGCGGGCCAGGTTCGCGCCCATGCACTGGTGGATCCCGTATCCGAAGGCGAGGTGGCTGCGCGCCTCCTGGCGGCGGAGGTCGAGGGTGCCGGGGTCGGGGAAGACGGCCTCGTCGTGGTCGGCGGCGTTGTTCAGCGCGAGGATGCCTTCACCGGCGCGGATGGTGACCCCGCCCACCTCGATGTCCTCGACTGCGACCCGCGCGGTGCCGGAGTCGGAGATGGAGAACACCCGCAGCAGCTCCTCGACCGCGTTGGGCAGCAGCGCGGGGTCCGACCGCAGTTCGGCCAGGCGGTCCGGGTGCTCCAGCAGCGCCAGCACACCGAGGGCGATCATGTTGGCCGTCGTCTCGTGACCGCCCACCAGCATCATGCGCGCCATGGTCACCACATCGACGTGATCGGCGACCTGCTCGGTGCGGTTCTTGTCCAGGAACCGGCTGATCAGGTCGTCGCCGGGCTCGGTCTCCTTGAGGGTGACGAGCTTGTCGAGGTACGCGTCCAGGGCCTGCACGGAGGCCCCGTACTCCTCCGGGCTGAGATCGTGGTTCATCATCGCCGCGGACCACGCCTCGAACTGGGCATGGTCCTCGTAGGGGACGCCCAGCAGTTCGCAGATGGTCAGGGAGGGAACCGGCAGGGCCAGGGCCGTGACCAGGTCCACCGGGCCGTCGGAGGCCAGCATGGCGTCGATGCGTTCATCGACGATCTCCTGGATGCGCGGACGCATCTCCTTCACCCGGCGCGCGGTGAACTCCGGTATCAGCATGCGTCGTTGCGCGGTGTGGTCCGGCGGGTCCATGGACAACAGCATCAGCCGGACGTGCGCCAGCATCTCCTCGGAGATGTGGAACTGGTGCGGGTAGCCGGGCCGTTTCAAGTTGGAACTCACCCGCGGGTCACCGAGTACCTGACGGACGTGTTCATGTCGGGTGACCAGCCAGGTCGGCTTGCCGTTCACCTTCAGCTCGGCGCGCGACACCGGCTCGTCCGCGCGCAGTCCGGCGTACTCGGGCGGCTCGCTGAACGGACAGGTGCGCCGCATCGGGAAACGGGGATACGGCGACGCGGTCTCGGGCGCCGGGTCGGCGGACTGGGTCATGGCTGCCTCTCGGACGGGCGGGCTGACGGACTGCTGGGCTGAGGGACGGTTGGGTGGCCGGGTGGCCGGGTGGCCGGGCGGCCGGGCTTACGGGCGCAGGGGCCGACGGGTCGACGGGCCGAGGGGCTGACGGACGACGGTTCGGTTGATGGGGGAGAGGTGTGTGTGGCGGTGCGGTCCGCCGCCGTCACCAGGTGACGGGCAGCTCGTACAGTCCGTAGACCATGGCGTCGTCCTTGAACCGCAGCTCCTCGGCCGGCGCGGCCAGCCGCAGTGTCGGTATCCGTCGCAGCAGCGTGGAGTAGACGACGTCGAGTTCCATCCGGGCCAGGTTCTGGCCGACGCACTGGTGGACGCCGTAGCCGAAGGCCACGTGGCTGCGCGCCTCGCGGCGGACGTCCAGCCGGTCCGGGTCGGGGAAGACCCGCTCGTCGTGGTTGGCGGCGTTGTTCAGCGGCAGGATGCCGTCGCCTGTGCGGATGGTGACTCCGCCCAGCTCGATGTCCTCCATGGCCACGCGTGCCGTGCCCGCGTCGGAGATGGAGAAGAAGCGCAGCAGCTCCTCCACGGCGCGTGGCATCAGCTCCGGATCCCCGCGCACGGCGGCCAGCTGTTCCGGGTGCTCCAGGAGGGCCAGGACGCCCAGCGCGATCATGTTGGCGGTGGTCTCGTGACCGGTCACCAGCATCAGCTTGGACATGCTGACGATGTCGGAGTGCTCCACCGCCGGGGTCTGCCGGTTGAACGCGATCAGCCGGCTGATCATGTCGTCGCCGGGCTCGCTCTCCTTCGCGGTGACCAGACCGTCGACGTAATGGTCCAGCTCGTAGTGGGCGAGGCCCCGGTCCTCGTCGCTGACCTCGTGGTTCATGATGGCCCAGGCCCACTTCTCGAACCGGGCGTGGTCCTCGTACGGCACGCCGAGCAGTTCGCAGATCACCAGGGACGGAACCGGCAGCGCGAGGGCGGTGACGAGGTCCACCGGACCGCCGGTGCCCTTGGCGAGCATCTCGTCGATCTGCTGGTCCACGATCTGCTGCACCCGGGCGCGCAGCTCGCGCATTCGACGGACGCTGAACTCCGGTGCCAGCATGCGGCGTTGGACCGTGTGATCCGGAGGGTCCATGGAGAGGAAGGTGAGCGGGACCGACTGGAGCGTCTCCTCCGGCACCGGCACCTGGAGCGGATAGCCCGGCAGTTTCAGGTTGGCGCTCACCCGCGAGTCGCCGAGCAGGCTCTTGTACAGGTCGTGCCGGGTGACCAGCCAGGTCCGCTTGCCGTCGACCTTCAGCCGCGCCCGGGAGACCGGCTCGGTCTCGCGCAGCTCGGCGTAGGCGGGGGGAGGGCTGAAGGGGCAGCCCCGCCGCATCGGAAACTCCGGGATGGCGTCCTCGTCGGCCGCTTCGGCAGGTGCAGTCATGATGTCCTCTTCACGCGGGAGGGAGCGGGGCGCGCCGACACCGCGGGAAGGGCTCCGGGCTCGGCGCCGGTGCGGCGCGGTCGGCCGTCCCCCGCACGCTAGGCAGCGTGGCCGGGGGTGGCCCACCCCTAGGCGCCCCTAAGGGCTGTCCCGCAATCCGTGGCGGATCAGTGCACGGCGGCGGATGCGGTACATCGCAAGGCGGGGGCGCGCGTGCGTCCGAGAGCCCTGGACATCGCTCTCCGGACCCGTGCCGATTCCGCTACGGACCCGTGCCGATTCCGCTACGGGGCCGTGCCGATGGAGCCCGCGGTGTCCGCCGCCGCGCGGGCTCGCCCGTCGACAAGGGCCCGGAAGGCGTCCACGTCGCCGATGATCTCCTCGGCATGGCCTCGCCGTCGTCCCCGCTGCTGATACACGGCGTAGTACCGGGCCCCGATGACGTCGGGGTCGGTCTCGGCATCACCGGGGACGATGCCGGACGCGATGGTCACCGTGCCGACGTGCACCCCCTCCGGCCCCAGTTCGGTGTGCAGAGCGTGTGCCCAGTTCCGCAGGCCGGCCATGGCCATGCCGACATTGGCCAGAAAGGGGGTCGGGACCGTCGAGGAGATGCCCGTGGTCAGCAGCAGTGTGCCGTCTCCTCGGGCGCGCATCTCCGGCAGCACATGCTGTACGGCTGCCACGGCCCCCAGTACGTGCAGTTCGAACTGTGCTGTGACCGCGGCGACCGTGGTCTGCGCGGCGTGCGTGATCGGCTCGGTCGGGCCGGGGCTGAACTCCAGGACGTCGATCGGCCCCAGCGCGTTCTTCGCCGCGGTGAGAGCGGCGTCGAGGCCGTCGCGGTCGCGGATGTCGGCGGGGAAGGCGGCCGCGGTGATGCCCAGCGCGGCCAGCTCGTCGACCAGGACCTCCAGCTTCGCCCCGTTCCGTGCGATCAGCCCGACCCTGAATCCGTGCCGGCCGAACGCGCGGGCCACCCCCATTCCCAGCCCCGGACCCGCACCGACAACTACCAGTGTCTTCGCCACCGACATTCCTCCCCGATCAGGGAACCGGACCCGACTTCCGCCCGATTACCGATACTTATGTTTTGTTCGTAACCCCATGTTTCTTCACTACGATGAGAGGGACAAGACGGCACATTGCTGTCGGTGACGCACAGGGAGGTAACCGTTGCCCCGCACCCCGGACAGCTCGCCACCAGCCGAGACGGACGAACACGGGCGTGGTGAGTCCGAAGAGGACGTGTGCCGGCAGGTGCTGCAGATCCTCGGAGTGATCGGCGACAAGTGGAGCATCCTGGTCGTCGGACAGCTGCGCGACCGCACCCTGCGCTTCGGCGAGCTTCATCGTGCCGTCACCGGCATCTCGCAACGGATGCTCACGCTGACGCTGCGGCAGCTCGAACGCGACGGTCTGCTGACCCGCACCGTCTACGCCAGTGTTCCTCCCCGCGTGGAGTACACCCTGACCGGACTCGGCTCGACGCTGCTGGACGCCGCCACGACCCTGGGCGACTGGGCCACCGCCCACCGAACGGAGATCGGGGAGAACCGGCGCCGCTACGACGACGCTCGTCCGGCACGGTCGCGGTCCTGATCGGAGAACGCTACTTGCCTCGTATCGCGGCCAGACAGGCCGTGAGCCTCGGCTTGTCGTCCTCGATGTGTTCCAGGACGACCTCCGCCGTCTCCCGGCGCCGGGTGCCCAGTTCGCGGTAGACGAGCCACAGACCGGTGCGTGCGGCTTCCCGGCGGCGGTGCATCGCGAGGCGGAGGGGCGCCCGCAAACTGGACGGATGCGGACGTTCCGACAATGCGGCGAGGTGCCGTAGCTGTCGTCGCGCGCCCGCCAGCGATTACGGGACCCCTTAGTACTGCAACGACACTCCGTGATGTCCTCTGCGTTGGTAATGGCTGGTACGGGCTCGTGCTTGACTTCTTCTTCGCCATAGTGACCACGCG